>JAKIWS010000099.1 GCA_022749895.1 Thermoplasmata archaeon | reverse complement strand
GTCCCGACAAGCGCACCGAAGGTTCCGATCCCGCTCAGAGCTCCGACGACGCCGCCCGTGTGCCCAAGATCGCGCAGCTGAAGCTTCACCACCATGGGCGTGACCGCGCTGAGCACCAACGCAGGAAGGAAGAAGCCCGCAATCGCCAGAAGCACGCTGGCCGAATTGACGTGCGCCGTCGACACGTCGCCGAGCGTGCGCACGATCGGCACCGTGAGGATCGACAGCGCACCCCCGCCGAGAATGATCGGGCCGAGAAAGTGGCGTGGATTCACGCGGTCCGCCGCGAGGCCCCCCGCCCACGAACCGACAGCGATCCCGGCGAGCACCGTCCCGATAACCGCCGTGTAGGTCTGCAGCGTCACGCCGACGTAGGGCGCGAGGAGACGACCGGCGAGGATCTCCAGCGTGAGTACCGCGGCTGAGACAAGGAACACCAGCACCGCGGCAAATGGAGCCCGCATCTGGGGAGTCTCCCACTAGGCCTGCGCTTCCCCCGGCTCTGCGAGCCCCCGGGCGTGGGTCCCAGCCGGCGAGGTTCGCTTGCCCCGGCATCGCGTGCCGTCGACGACGACGCGGCCGAAACCACTTCTCGACTGGCTGCTGCAGCTAGGTGCGCGCTCGTCCACGCCAACCCGTTTCAGCTGCTGGTGGCCACCGGGAGGCACAAGGATGCGATTGCCGACATCGCGAAGCTCGTAGCGCGGACTCTGGCGAAGGACCAACGGGCTCAAACTCGGACGCAACCGCGGCGAGGTTCGAACCTCCCGGGGACAGCTCGGAAATTCGATAGGAGCCCACTTCGACGCCGTCACACCCAGGACCTCCCATGGCTCGCAGGGCTTGGGAAAGCCCCGAAAGCGGGGTGACACCGGGCGAGACGGCTGTCTACCCGGTCCTGACTGAGCCTTGACGCGTGTCGAACGAAGCCAACAGCTCCTGGATAATCTGGCTTAGGTGAGCCAATTTGTCCCGTTCGACCGGGTTCGAATAACGACCTGTCAAGGGCGCATCATCACCCAACGCAGGTACGACACCTCGTCCCGCGGTGTGATCGGCTTCATCGGCGGCTCGTCCGGTGGCGGCGAGCGCTTGCGACGCGGAGCGAACGCGGCCTCGTGCCGGGCTGAGGGCGGCCGGGCGTGACCCTGTCCGGCCAAGTCGGGTTAGTCACCGGCGGCGCTTCGGGTATCGGGCGCGCCACCGCAGAGCGCTTCGCGGCCGAAGGGATGCGCGTCGGCATCGTCGACCTCCACGAGGACGCCGGCCGCGAGGTCGCGGATGCGCTCGGCGGGGCCTTCCACGTCGCCGATGTCGGTGACGCCGCGCAGGTCGACGCCGCGTTCGCGCATTGCGCCAAGGAGCTCGGCGGCCTGGACGTGGCGTTCTTGAACGCGGGCATCGCGATCGGTCACGCCGACATCGAGGACCTGCCCGACGCCGAATACCGGCGCATCATGGGTGTCAACGTCGACGGCGTCGTCTACGGCACTCGGGCCGCGGTTCGAGCGATGACCTCCCGCGGAGGCGGCGCCATCGTCGCGACGTCGTCGCTCGCGGGGCTGATCCCGTTCCCCCCCGACCCGGTGTATGACCTGACGAAACACGCGGTCGTCGGATTCATTCGCTCCGTCGCCCCGACACTCGCGGCGAAGGGAATCTCCGCGAACTGCGTGAACCCGGGGATCACAGACACCGCGATCCTCGGTGACGAGGTTCGGTCGGTGTTCGCCGACGTCGGGTTTCCCTTGATGGCACCGGCGCAGATCGCGGACGCGGTCGTGCACGCGATCACCAGCGGCGAGACCGGTCAGTGCTGGGTCTGCCAGCCCGGCCGCGACCCGGTCCGCTACGGGTTCCGCGACGTTCCCGGACCCCGGACCGAGGGAGCCACGGGGCGGGTCCCCCCGGGCGTGCGGGACTCGACG
>JAKIWS010000098.1 GCA_022749895.1 Thermoplasmata archaeon | reverse complement strand
GTCGTCTCGATGTCGAGGAACGCCGTCTCTCGGCGGAACTCCGGGTACATCCTCCAATGCTCCCCCGGAGGAAGGCGTTCGGCGAAGTGGACCCCGCGCCGGTCCGCCAACGCACTCTCGCTCGAAGCGATCTCACGTTTGTGCCGCCCGGAAGGACCTGCGGAGAGAAGACCCGTCGTCGAGTCCGGGGTCAATTCGGTCCAATCGACGATCCCCCGACGCCACAAGGCGGCCTCGGTCACGGGGCCGATGCCCGTGAGATGCAGGAACGTGGATCGCAGCACGCTCGCCCCCTCACCCGGTCCGACCGAATCCGGGCATCAAGGTCGCGGGTCCGCGCCCAAGATCGGGAGTGGGCCTAGCGGCGCCAGCCGTGCCTTGACCGCGCGGTGGAAGGCGGGGACCTTCTCGCGGGGCAGACGTCGGTCGTAGTACGGGGCGCGGAGCTCCGCGTCGAGCTGCTCGGGATCGTCGGCGTCCCAGGAGATCCTCAGCACGCCGTCCTCGAGCTCCTCTTCGAACGCGTAGATCTGTCGCCGGGGGTCCGTGGCGACGGGCGAGCGTCGGAGGATATCGAGCGGCGGGGCGAGCGGGGGTGGGGGGCCCAAGAGGGCGACCGGCACCTCCGGCGGCGGAAGCCGGACCCGTAGCCACGCGACGACGGGCCAGTGGTGTCGGGACGCCGTAAGGCACCTCGGTCGCGCCGAGCTGCCCCCTCCACTAAAGGTCGACGCGGCCCCGAGAGGCGACGAGCCTTGACGGGTCTACGTGGGCGGGTCGGGATCGTCCGGGTCGTCGTCGGAGGTTCCCCCACCGCTCGTCGCCACCCCGGCGGAGTCGGTCGCCCCGCGGGCCCGTCGTCCGAGCAAAGTGGCGATCGCCAAGATCGCCGCGGCCGCCGCGCCGATCCCGGCGACGATGACCCATGCCGGGGGCGCCCCCCCGGAACCGGACGGGCCGGGACCCGGCGTCGAGATCGGGCTCCGGTTCGGCGCGGAGACGTTCACGTGCGTCGCGCGGCTTTCGGCGGTCGCTCCGACCCCATCGGTCACGGTGACCGTGAACGCGTAGTCGCCGGCGGCGGGGGGAAGGTAGGTGGCGGCGGCCACGCTGGTCCGGTTGAGGAACGGCTGCCCGTTCGCGTTCCATGTGAAGATGTACGGCGGCAACCCCTGTTGCGCTACGGCCCGGAGCACGACCTGGCCCCCCAGGTCGAGCGTCGAGCGGTCCACCACCAGGCCCGCGACGGGAGCCAGATTGACCGTGACGGTGATTGGGGACGAATGGTTCGACCCTCCGTTGGAATCGATCACGGTCGCCTCCACGGTGAGGGGGGCTGAGCTTGTGGGGGCGCACGTTACGGACGAGGTCACGACGCTCGGGCAACCGCTCGGGAGCCCGGACCACCGGTACTGGAAACTACCCGATCCCCCCGCCGGCGTCGCCGTCCAGGTCACGGGGACGCCGACATCGGTCGTCACGAGGTCCGTGACGACGCTCACCCGGGGTGCGGTCGCGACCAGGACCGGCAACGACGACACGGTTGTCGTCGTCCCGGTCCCGTCGGTCATCGTGACCACGGCGACCGCGTCGGCGGACGGGAAAATCGGCGTGCAGTTGAGCCGGAGCGTCGTGGACCGGGCGCACCCGAGCTCCGGGCTGGACGTCCAGCTGAACGAGTCGGGTGCCACCCCCGGAACGAGGAGGCCGCTCGTGAAATTCAGGCTCTGCCCCACGTCCACGGAGGCGTGCGACGGGAGGGGAACGGAGACGGCCGGCCCCGGACGAACCGTCATCGGCGTCCAGGGTGAGAAATCGCCCGCGACGCCGGACGAATCGGCAGCGACCGCGCGGACCTCGTGACTCCCGACCGCGGCGGTCCTGCAGCTGAACGTCACCGAGCTCGGCGTCGGGGCGGAGCATCCTAAAGGCAACCCCTGCCAACTCACCGCGTAAGTCCCGTTCCCGCCACCGCCGATCGTCGTCCGGACCGTGAAATTGGAACCCGCATCGACCGACCTGGGCTCCACGACGGGAGGCCCGACGGCCACACCC
>JAKIWS010000097.1 GCA_022749895.1 Thermoplasmata archaeon | reverse complement strand
CCGAGCTGATCGCGCTCGGGTCGATCCCGAATCTGTTCGGGCTGCAGCGGTTCGGCGAGGTGCGGCCGATCACCCACCTCGTCGGCCGGAAGCTCGTCCAGGGGGACATCGCGGGCGCCGTCGACGCGTACCTCACCGTCGAGATTCCCGGGGGCGGCGGCCACGGGCTCGAGGCCCGGCGGTCGTACGCCGACCACCATGATGCGGGGCGCGCGCTGCGCGAGTTCCCTTCATCGTTCCGTTTCGAGCGCACCCTCTTGGACCACCTGGCGCGTGGCCACAGCCCGGAACGTGCGATGCACGGCCTCCCCCGCGAGCTTCGTCAGCTGTTCGTCCACGCGTACCAATCGTGGCTGTTCAACCGATGGTTGACGGCGCGCTGGGAGGCGGGGGTGTCGCTCACGATCCCGGAATCCGGCGACCACCTGGTCCGCCTCGGCGCGGACGGCACGGTGGCCAAGGCCGCGGCCGTTCCGATCGATGACGACAACCTCCCGGAAGCGCGCGAAATGCTGAGTCGGGGCCGGGCCGCCCTCGCCGGACCTCTCGTCGGCCTGGGAACGCCGGAGCTCGGCGGCGCTCCGGGAGAGATGTTCCAGCGGATCCTCACTGACGAACGGTTGACCCGTGTCGACTTCGGCCTCCCGCGCATGCCCGACATCGCGAGCGAGGGGACCTGGCGACCGATCACCATCCCCCTTCCGCCGATCGGGATCGTCACCGACCCCGGCGCGGAGCCTTGCCTTTCGTTCGCCTTGCCGCGAGGGAGCTACGCCACCGTCGTGCTTCGCGAGTTCCTCAAAACCGGGGCCTCCGCGGCGTAGAGGTCGGGGCCGCCGTCCGCTCGAACCGAGGCCTCTAATAGGTGCGCCCCGGGTGCAACGCCCCGGAGAGGTGGAGGGGCTGGCCATCGACGCGCCGCGGCAGTGGTACGCGAACACCCCGACCTTTGTCGCGCCCACGCTCGTGGATACCCGAGGCGGTCCGGTCCGCATCCCGACGGGGGTCCCGGATTTCGACTACCTCGCGGGCGGCATCCCGGCGGGGTCGACCGTCCTTCTGATCGGCGAACCCGGCGCGGGCCACCAGGAGTTCGCGCTCACGAGCGCGGCGCACCTGATGCTGCACTTCGACGACCCCGAGCTGCACCGGTTCTACCTGGGCAACGCCCGGGGACCGTTCGAGTATCCGGTGGGGGTCGTCTACGTCAGCTTGACCCGGGCCCAGGATCAGGTGATGCGCGAGGTGAGCGGGGCGTTCGACCCGACGTACCACGAGGTCCTGGCCCGGCACCTCAAGTTCCACGACATCTCGCCGTCGTACTTCGTCGACTCGGTCGTTCCGACGAGCTGGTCGTCCGTCGAGCAGGGGTTGCTCGCCGGGCTCGCGTCGGGGACCGCCACCGTGCGCCCGACCGCTTCACCGCTCGCGGCGATCGCGGACGCTCTCGAGGCCGACGGGCCGGGGAACCTCGTGCTCGTCGATTCGCTGACCGACCTGCTGGTCCGGCGCGGCGTCGATACCGAGGAGGTCCTCACGCTGGTCAAGGGTCTCCGTCGGCGATCGAAGAGCTGGGGCGGACTCGTCTACCTCCTCCTGACCCGCGGGGTCGCCCCCCCCGCGGTCGAGGCGGCCCTCATCGACTCCGTCGACGGGGTGCTGTCGTTCTCCTGGGCAACCAGCCCGATGCATTCTTCGCGCCAGCGTACGATGCTGATCGAGAAATTCATGTCGGTGCTCTCGCGCATCCCGCAGGAGCACCAGGGACGGTTCGTCATCCGGGTGAGCAACGTGAGCGGACTGGTGACCACGCAGTATGAACGCGTCTAAGGTCGTCGACGAAAAGCTCCCCACCGGCATCGCCGGCTTGGACGAGATGCTCGGCGGGGGCTTCCCGCGCGGCCACGTCGTGCTCGTGACCGGCCTCCCCGGGACGGGCAAGACGTGTCTCGGTCTCCAGTTCCTCGCCGCCGGTCTCGCCCGCGACGAGAAGGGGCTGTTTCTCTCGCTGGAAGAGGATGTTCCACAACTCCTCGCGAGCGCGCGGCAGTTCGGCTGGCCGGTCGACGAGGCGGTGAAGTCGAAGAATCTCCAGTTCCTTCGGCTCGACCCGAAGGAGACGAAGCAGAACCTGACCCGCATCCAGGGGGAGCTGCCGAAGCAGCTCGCGAGCCTCGGCGTGCAGCGGATCGT
>JAKIWS010000096.1 GCA_022749895.1 Thermoplasmata archaeon | reverse complement strand
GTCTTCCGGAGCAACCGCGCCGCCGTCGCCGCGGTGTGACGCTTCCCGGCGTCCGCCAAGACCATGCCGTAGGCCGCCGCCACGCCGATCGCGGGCGCGCCCCGGACCGTCAGGGTTCGAATCGCTTCCGCCACCTGCTCGACGGTGCGCAGATGACGGACGACGACCCGGCCCGGAAGCTCCCGCTGGTCCAGAAGATGCAGGCGCCCGCGGTCGAACCAGAGCGCCCGGACCGGCATCGGCGTCAGGCGTCGAACGTGTGCAGAAGGTCGAGCCACCCGGCGTCGACGACCTTGGTCGTTTTCACCGCTTCGTCCAGCGTGACCCCGACGATCGCACCGCCGTGCAGTACGGCGACCTCACCGAACTTGCCGGCGAGGGCGAGGTCGACCGCGCCCGCCCCCAGGCGGGTCGCCAACAGGCGGTCGAAGAGCGTCGGGGCCCCGCCCCGTTGGATGTGCCCGATCTGCGCGCTGCGCGTTTCGATCCCGGTCACGGCCTCGATCCGTTTCGCGAGCCAGGCGCCGACCCCGCGCTCCCGAAGCAACGCGTGGCCGAACTCATCGCCCCCGGTTGTTCCGGCGGCGTCGACCGGAAGGTCGATCCCCTCGGAGGCGACGATCACGGCGTAGCCGCGGGCCGCGTGGGCGCGCCGCACCTGCTCCATCAGCTTCGGCTCGGCGTACGGTTCCTCCGGCACCAACGTTGCGTCGGCGCCCCCGGCGAGACCGGTCGCGAGCGCCACCCAGCCGGCGTCCCGCCCCATCACTTCCAAGATGATCGCGCGGTGGTGGCTGCGCGCCGTGTCGCGCAAACGCTCGAGGGCGTCCATCGCGACGCTGCTCGCCGAGTCGAAGCCGAACGTCCAGTCGGTCGCCGCCACGTCGTTGTCCATGGTCTTCGGCACGCCCACGACGGGGCGACCGCGGCGACCGAGCTCCCGAGCCGCGGTGAGCGTATCGTCGCCGCCGATCGCGACCAGCGCGTCGATGTGGTGGCGCTCGAGCGTCGCGAGGACCTTCGTCGCATCTTCCTCCTTCTTGAACGGATTCGTCCGGCTCGTCCCGAGGACGGTCCCACCGTGGGTCACCGATTCCGCGAGCTCGGCGGGGGTGAGGGTTCGGTGGAGGTCGTCGCGAACCCCCTTCCACCCGTCGAGGAATCCCACCGTGGTGTGCCCGAAGCGGGCGGCGCGGTAGACCACGCCGCGGATCGCGGCGTTGAGGCCGGGGCAGTCCCCACCCCCGGTGAGGACGCCGAACCTCATGCAGCGACCTCGATGTACTCCCGGGGCGCGTCGGTCAGGAACCGGTACCCGCGCTCGGTGACGAGCACGTCGTCCTCGATCCGCACCCCGCCTTTGCCCGGGAGGTAGATCCCGGGTTCGATCGTGACCGCCATCCCGGCGAGGAGCTTCCCTTCGCTCACGGGTCCCATGCCGAAACCGTCGTGCACCGCGAGCCCGATCGAGTGGCCGAGCCCGTGGGTGAACCGTCCCTTGAACGGTGAGGCATCGATCACCTTCTGCGCGGCCATGTGGACCTCCCGACCGGCGACGCCGGCTCTCACGATCTCGAGCGCCGCCGACTGGGCCGCCTGCACGGTCTCGTGGACCTTCTTGAGCTCCGGGTCCCCGGCGCCAAAGCGGAACGAACGCGTGATGTCGCTCGCGTACCGGCGGTAATAGGCGCCGAAGTCGCAGACGATGCTCATGCCCGAAGCGAGCTTCACCTCCTGCGGGGAGTAGTGCGGCTCTGCGCTGTTCGCCCCGAAACCGACGATCGTTCCGAAGCTCCGACCCGAGGCGCCCGCGCGCATCATGCGGTACTCGATCTCGGCGGCCACTTCGATCTCGGTCATGCCGGTCTTCAGGATCGACGGGATCTCCTTCGCCACCTTGGAGCCGATGGCGCCGGCCCGCTCGAGCCGCTTGATCTCCTGCTTATCTTTGACGACGCGGGCTCGACGAATGGCCTCCGCCGCGTCGACGAACGTCGAGCCGTGCAGGAGCTTCTCGATGGCCCGGTACGACTCGTGGGTCAGCTCCGGGTAGTTGAGCGCGATCGTGCCTGCCTTGGGAGCGAGTTTCGTGAACAACTCCTCGCGCTCCGCCTTCCCGCTCGGGGCGTGGACGGTGATATCCGGGTCGTCCTGGGCGGCGCGGCGGGCGGTCTCCTCCTCGAGGGGGGAGGAGATGACGTCGGCCCGACCG
>JAKIWS010000095.1 GCA_022749895.1 Thermoplasmata archaeon | reverse complement strand
GCCCCCGCCCATGGCAGCGGAGGACATCGCCGCTCGCACCGAGGTCGCCAAGACGCCGAGGCCGAAGATTACGACGACGGTGCCGATACCGAGGCCGAACGGACTGAAACCACACCCCGGGGTGGGGAAGCCCGTCGAGTTCGTGTTCGAGTTGCACGCGGGAAGGCCGAGGAGTTGGGGGAGATAGTAACCCGCGACCGAACCGTTCGTCGAAACCAAGTAGATGCCGAACAGAAGGATCGCGGCTCCGAAAAGCATCGGAAGGAGGCGGATGAGTTTCATCCCATGGGGGGACTGTCGCCGGGTATTCTAAGATTCCGATTCGGGATCCCGTCGCATCCGGTAAATGTTGGGCCGTACCGAGGTCGACGTCATCCCCGAGGGCACTCCGTCCACCTTCCGGCTTCGAGCGAGAGGTGGATTGTGCGCCCGTCGTCAGTCGGTCGCCGCCGGGGAGCGGGTCAGTTCCAGCGTAGGGCGCTAGTCTTCGATGTACTCCGGCTTCGGTGTCGGAACCCTCGGCCCGGCCCCGCCCGCGGGTCCAGGTGGCGGGCCGGTCGAGCCGGGCGGCGAAACTCGCGGAGTGGGTGGAGGTGTCGTGGGCGTCATGACCATCGTCGCTGCGGGGGGTCGTCGACGTGTGAGCAACACCGCCACGGCGAGTACGAGAAGCACGAGCAACCCGACCAGCAGACCCAGTTCGACCTCTTGGAAAGGCGAGGCGAAGGGCGCGGCCTCTACGTGAATCGAGACGGTACCGGTCGAGGTGCCACCGTTGGAATCCGTGACCGTCACGCGGACCGTCGTGGCACTGGTGGCGGACGGCGAGCACGTGACGACGGGGGTGTTGCTCGCCGCACAGCCCGCGGGCAACCCGCTCCAGGCGTAGGAATTCGCACCAGATCCTCCGGAAACGGCCGCAGCAAGGGTCAGGCTACCGCCAACGATGGGAGCGGTGCTGGAGGCGGACAGAGTAACGCTGCTGAGCGCGGGGGAAACGAGCAGCGTAGCCCCCGGAGCGGTCGCCGTTTCGCCGTTCGAATCGGTGATCGAGGCGTGGACGTTGTAGGTGCCGGCGATCCCGGGTGAACAGGTGACGGAGACCGAGTTCGCCGCGGGCATGCAACCGGACGGCAGTCCTGCCCACGCAACAGTATCGCCACCGGAACCCCCGGTCGAGGTCAGGTTGAACGTCACCGACTGGCCCGCGTCGCTCGTCTCGGTCGGAGAGCCGCCGCGAACGACCGAAAGACCGACAGCCGTTGGCGCCGCAGACACCAGGATTGAACCTGAGTAAGTCTCGGTCACCGACACTCCGTTCGAATCGGTCACCTTGACCGACGGGACATACGTTCCGATTTCTGAGGGCGGGACCGTACAGGTGAGTAACGCGGCGTCGGCGGTGCACGCCGCCGGCACACTGGACCACGCGAACGTGTACGAGCCTGTTCCGCCACTCGGGGTGACGCCGATCGACAAGGTCTGACCCGCGTCCAGCGCGGCAGTATTCGTAGAAACTCCCGTGGCGCTCGGATCAGGGTACACCGTCACTGCGAGGGGCGACCCTTGGGCAGTATACCCGACGTTGTCGGTGACCAACGCGGTCAAGTAAAACTGGCCCAAGGAGGCGGCCGTCAACTTGCAGGAAAGCTCCTCCACGTAGCCGGTGTTGGAGAGGACGACGCACCCCGGCTGGACGCCGGCCCATCCGAGAGTGTACGGTCCCCATCCGTCCCACGCGGATTCGTTAAAAGTCACCGTCTGGCCGACGTCGGCGATGAGCTTCGAGGCGGATCCTACGACCTTTGCGTCGCGCGCGACGTAGAGCCACTCGAACTGGCTGGTAGTGATGCTGGGGAATCCGTTCGTGTCGGTGATCACGACGCTCGGGTTGTAGTACGATCCGTACCCCACGATGTAGTTGGAGTACAGGGTGAACCCGGGGACCGTCACGGCGCAGCTGAACGTAGCGGCGCCCGGGGTCCCGGGGGAGCACCCAGCAGGTACCCCGTTCCACTGGAATCGGTAGCTCCCCGTCCCGCCGCCCGACGCGCCCGCAGAGAACGTGGCCGACTGGCCGAGATCAATGTACTCAGGTCCGACCCCTGGGCCCGGCGACGAGAGGAATACCCCGAAGACGAATGTGTCCTTGAATGCGTGACTGCTGAGCCCATTGGCGATAATGCCACCCCGAAGGACTGTGTATCCATCTATGGGGTCGTACGCGGCGGCGCTGAGGAGGGTGAGCGGAGCCACTCCGAACCAACCGGAACAAGTCCACCCATCGCAGGCGTACCAGTTGCCTCCCCGGAAGAGATTCGTGCTGGTTTGGAGGCCTCCCCCGTAGGCGGTCGTTGTTCCCT
>JAKIWS010000094.1 GCA_022749895.1 Thermoplasmata archaeon | reverse complement strand
CACGGCCGACGGCGTCGCTTCCGGTACTGGGTCCGCTAGCCTTCGGGACCCTGATCGGAGCGCACATCGGCTCGCTGTCTACGGCGCTGGGCGGCCCAGAAGAGAGCCGTGACTCCTCCGAGCCCCCCCACCCCGATCGCGGCGATGAGAACAATCGTCGTAAGCTCCGACGGAACGGAGCCGCTGACCGTGAGGCTGGCCTCTGCGCTGGCGGACCAACCCACCGCGTCCGTCACCGTGACGTGGAGCGCGAAGGTTCCAGCCGCGAGCGGGACGCAATCGAGCGCGGGGCGATTGGCGGTCGAACATCCCGGCGGCAGCCCTGCATAGACAATCGTCAGAGCTCCCGTCCCCCCGTTCACACCGACCGCCAGTCGGACCCCCACGCCGACGTCCGTCCCCCCCGTGCCGGCGGTGAACGAATTGATGCTGGGGTCGCCCGCGACGGTGATTGTCCGGGAGGCGGTCAGGTTCACTCCCGCGAGGTCGGTCATCCGGACCTCCACGGCGAACGCTCCTTTCGCTCCCGGCACACAGCTCAGCGACGTACCGGTCGGCCGACACGGTCCAGGTGGCAGCCTGGAGTAGTTCCCCGCGAACGGGGGGCTGCCCCCGAGCGCGGTCGGAGTGAATACGACCGCCATGCCGATGTCGAACTCCGCGGGGACGGCGAGCAGCGCGGGGGCAGTTGGCATCGGATTCACCCTGAGGGGCTCGATGATTCCGACGGACCGGCCTGCCACGTCCGTCGCGATGATTTTCACCTCGTACGAACCCAGGGCCGTCGGCGTACAGATGAACGACGCGGCGTTCGATGGCGTGCATCCGGGCGGGAGACCCGAGTAGAGGACCGACGCACTCCCGGAGCCGCCGACGACCTGGACCCCGATCGTTACCGGGACCCCGACGTCCGTCACGGCGCCCGACCGGTTGAGCGGGAGGCCAATCGGCTCGGGACTTACCGACACCGTACCGTTGGCTCGAATCGTGGCGCCGCTCCGGTCCGTCAGCGTAAGGATCACCGGAAATAAGCCCACCGTCGTTGGCGTGCAGTCAAACAAGCTCGCGTTCACGCTCGCGCAACCTGCCGGCAGCCCGGAGTACAGGAAAGTGAACGGGAGCGTGCCGCCCGTCGCATTCGCTGAGAATCGTATCGGCTGCCCCAGGTCGATCGGGCCGGGGAGGACGACGAAGTAGCCGATCTTCGGCCACGGAGCGACTTCCAAGTGGGCGGTTCCTCGAGCCAACCCGCCCCCTCCATCGTAGACGATCACCCGCACGTCGTAGATTCCGACGTTCCGCGGCGCACAGGTGAGGGTGCTCCGATTCACGGTTCCGCAGCCCCAAGGAAGCCTCCAGTACGTGTACGTGAGCGGGCCGGACCCTCCGGATGCAACCGCGGTGAAATTCGTCCACTCCCCGAGCGAGATCGCCGACGGCATCGCGCGGAAGCTCACGAGCGTAGGCCCGGGGAGCACCTCCAGCCGGCTCGCTGCCGAGAGATTCAGATTCCCGTGAGGGTCCGTGAACCGCACGCGGATAGAGTAGTTTCCGGGGATCGTCGGCTGACAATTCAGCCACGACACATTCGCCGAGGTACATCCCGGGGGGAGACCCAGGTAAAGCTGAGTGATGTTTGGCGTTGTGGGGTAGGCGGCCGCCGAGATGTTCACCGTCGCTCCCGTCTCCAACTGCGCCGGGGTCGCGGTGACCACGCCGTACAGGTTCGCCGATCCGTACGCCCACGTGTCGATGGCGCTGTGGCCGGGCAATTCTCCCTTGGTCCGGCCCCCCGCGAGCACGAGATAGCCGTCCCGCGCATCGTAGGCCATCCGCCCCCAGCCTCGGCTGGGAGGGGCCGTGCCCCGGGTGACGTTCGTCCAACCGACGTGCGAAAAAGTCCAGGACTGATTGTGATAGACGGTCGCCTCGTTGTAGGTCCCGGCGAAGAACAGTAGCGACCGGTTGACGGGGTCGTAGGCGACCGCCATATCGGACATTTGGACGGGGGCTCCACCGGCGAGGAGCTGGTTCCACCTCCCCGCCTGGAAGGTCCAGGTATCGCCGAGGAGGCCCGTCTGACCCGCCCACCCGGAATACAGCACGGACTCGTTCTCGGCCGGGTCGTAGCCGAAGTTGGCGTTGGAGCGAACGGCGGGGGCCGTCGTTGGGTGGACCTGGGTCCAGTTCCCGGCCGAGTACTCCCACGTATCGTTCAGGTACGCCGTGTTGTTCTGTCCCCCGAACAGAACGGCGTACCGATCATGCACGTCGTACGTGAGCATCGGAAACCCCCGATTCCCCGGCGTCATCGAAACCGGGAGTCGAGACCAATTTCCATCGTGAAACGACCAGGTGTCGCCCAGGTTCGTGGTTGTGTTCCGGCCTCCGAACAGCAGCACGTAGCCGTCCGCGGGGTCAT
>JAKIWS010000093.1 GCA_022749895.1 Thermoplasmata archaeon | reverse complement strand
GTTCGCAGGCGATGACGCGGACCAAGGAAAGCTGTTGACGAGGGTCATCCAAGCGGGACTTCCGCTGCTGAGTGCCGCGCCGCCCGAGCCGGACCTCGCGCGCCGCTATCTCGAGCGCGTCGGACGCGAGGACGCCACGTGACCGGCGAGTTCGCCACGGTGCTTCGGAACGCGACGTGGGAGGTGACGCGCCTCCGACGGTCGCAACGGATCTGGCTGCTCCTGATCCCGGCGGTCGCCGGGCCGATCGGAAGCGCGATCGCCGACCTGTACCTCCGCGTCCCTTCGCCCGGGACGGCCGAGGTCCTCGGCCTGCTGATCACCGGCGGATTGGCGGCGCTGGTCGTGCTCGACCTCACCGCCCTGGCGGTCGGCGAAGACCTCGCTCTGCGCACCCACTTCCTAACGTTCCCGCTCCCGCAATCCCGGGTCGCGGCGCTGGCCGGCCGACTCGTCGTGGTGGTGGGAGGCGCCCTCGGGGTCTACGGCCTCGGAGCGATCGCGGTGACCGGGCTCGCCCAGTACCTGGTTGCCGCATCGCCGACCGCCCCGGCCCCCATCTTGGCCCCCGGGCATCTCGCCGTGGGGTTGGCCGGGTTGTTGGTCTTCCTGGGAGGCGTCGCGGCGGCCGGCGCGATCGTGACACGAACGGTCGCCCAGGGGCTGGTGGCCGGAGTCCTGGCCGGCGTACTCGTCGCCGGGGTCGCGAGCATGTTTCTCATCCAAGGGAGGCTGACCCCGTTGTTCCCGGTGGCGCTCGCCGTCGCGGGACTGGCCGGGCTCGGATGGTCGCTCGTTCAGTACGGTCGCATCGAAAGCTAGGGACGGCGCCGGCTACACCTCGTTGATGACCTTCTTCGCCTTGATGAAGTTCCCGCGCTTGAGCTCGGAGAACGCCGTGACGATCTCGTCCCGGGTGTTCATCACGATCGGCCCGTACCACGCGACCGGTTCCCCGAGCGGGCGGCCCGTGACGAGGAGGAATCGTAACCCCTTCTCGCCGGCCTGGATCTGGACCACGTCCCCGTCGCCGAAGAGGATCGTCTCGCCCTTCCCGCACGTAGCTTCGTTCGACGGGTCGCCGTCGCCCGAGTAGAGCCGCGGGTGCGACTCGTCCACCGTGGGCATCCCCATGGGGTCGAACCGACCGGAACCTTCCACTGTCTGAGCAAAGGCGGTGTGGCCCCGCTTGACGGGGAGCTCGAACTCGGCGTGCCCGGGGAGACGGACGTCGAGGTAGAGGGGGTCGACCGGAATGTGCTGGACCGGTCCTTCGACCTTGTGGTACTCGCCGGCGATCACGTTCACGATACGACCATCGCCCTCCTTGACCACCGGGATGGAGGAGGCGGTCACCCCCCGGTACGCCGGGGTCTCCATCTTGCGGTCCCGGGGAAGGTTGACCCACAGCTGGAAACCGGAGAGGAGCCCGTCGGTCCGCTTCGGCATCTCCTGGTGCATGATCCCGCTGCCCGCGCTCATCCACTGCACGTCGCCGGAATCGATGACGCCCTTGTTCCCGAGCGAGTCTTCGTGTTCCGTCTTCCCGCTCATCATGTAGGTGACGGTCTCCAAACCCCGATGGGGGTGCCACGGGAATCCGGCGACGTAGTCCGCGGGATTCGTCGAGCCAAAGTTGTCGAGCAAGAGGAACGGGTCGAGGAGCGGAACCTCCGAGTTGCCGAACATCCGACGGAGCCGGACCCCCGCCCCCTCCAGCGTCTCCGCGCCCGCGAACTTTCGCGCTACCGGCCGGACGATCTTCGCCATGGGCTCCCCGACGGGCTGAACTCCTCCGACGGATAAAGGGGCGGCGGCCCCACCGCCTCGATCCCACCCACGCGGAGCGGCGATCGGCCCCGGTCGTTCCGAAGCTGGAGGTGGCGATCCTCGTTGACGCCGTTCTCGGGCGGGGGCGTAGGCTGGCCACGCCGAACGCTTCGACCAGCGAGGGTTCGATTCGCCGTGTCGCTTGTCGGAAGCTCGCCGCGGGGACGCGACGCTCGCTCGGGCAGCTAGGTACCGTCCTTCGCCGCAGCCCTCCCGCGAAGAACCGTCAAATACCCTGCTCGATACCGGGGTACCATGAGCGGCAAAGTGGGCCACTTTGAGATCCCGGCGGACGACCCGGCGCGCGCTCGCAAGTTCTACTCGGCGATCTTTGGGTGGAAGCTGACCGAGATGCCCGAAATGGACTACACGATGGTGACCACCGGCCCCGCCGACGAGCAGGGGATGCCGAAAGAACCCGGGTACATCGGTGGTGGGATCGGCAAGCGCGGGGGGCATCTCGCCCACCCTGTCGTGACGATCATGGTCGACGAGATCACCGAGGCCGAGAAGTCGATCGAAAAGCACGGCGGAAAGATCCTCCAGCGCAAGCAGCCGATCGGCGACGGAACGATGGGCTTCACCGGCTACTTCAAGGACAGCGAAGGGAACACCATCGGTCTCTACCAGTGGGGCAAGGGCCCCGGGTAGTTCCCCGGCCCTTCGACCTTAAGGATCGTCCGACGGGACGTTCGGGCCGGGCCGTAGCCCGGCACCGTGCGGCCTAGTCCGAGGAGCTCACTTTCCCCACGCCGTCTAACGGGCCGACCTCGCTCGAGCGGGCTCGAGCCATCGAGCGATCGGAGCCGAAAGGCCCAGCAGGATCGTCAGTTGGCCGACTTGGGATTGGAGGACCGCCGAACCGAACGGAACCATCGTCGCGCTCCGCACGGTCACGGTCGCCGAGAAGGAGCCCCCGGTGACCGACTGGAGGGAG
>JAKIWS010000092.1 GCA_022749895.1 Thermoplasmata archaeon | reverse complement strand
GCGATCGGAGCCGAAAGGCCCAGCAGGATCGTCAGTTGGCCGACTTGGGATTGGAGGACCGCCGAACCGAACGGAACCATCGTCGCGCTCCGCACGGTCACGGTCGCCGAGAAGGAGCCCCCGGTGACCGACTGGAGGGAGAAGTTGTAGTTCGTGTCCGGGGCCAGATTGCGGATCGCGATCGTCTGGTTCGACTGGTCGATGCGCACGACGACCGGCGTCGACGAATTGTTGGCCGAGTAGGCGAGCCGGTACCACGCCGGAGCCGTCCCGCTCGCGGGCGGATTCCAGGAGACCGTGGCGGAGGTCAGGCCCACGGAGACCCGCACGTGGGTCGGCGGGGACGGCGTCGGCAGCGCCTGGAGCGCCATCGGGTACTTCGACCACGCGGCGGTCCCGATCGCGAGGGGAGGTCGGGGCGTGGCATTGAAGTTGAAGTACTCGAGCGGCAGCGGCGCGGCGGAATCGTTCGCGGTGAGGTTCTTGAACCCGAACCGCCACTCCACGAACCGCAGCAGCGAATCGAAGGAACCGAAGTGCGCGCTCAGGTAACCCTGGGGGGTGTACGGGCTCACGACCAGGATGGGCGACCGGAACGACAGGCCGAACGGAACGTAGTTCGGGCCGCTGGGCGGGACCACGTGGTCGTAGAAACCCCCGTAGTCGTCCCAGACCACGAACAGCGCGGTGGAGTTCCACTCCGAGGACGACTCGACGGCTTGCGTGACGTTGAGGACGAACCGCATCCCGGGCGTCACGTTGGCGGGCGGGTGTTCGGACTCCGCGGACGACGGGATGACCCACGAGACGTTCGGGAGATGCCCGCGGGCAGCGTCGGCGAAGAACTGCTTCCGGTCGACGAAGTGCGACGTGAAGTTGGCCTGGTACGATTCGGCCTTCGCGGCGAGGGGATTCCAGTAGGCGAACGCCCCGCCGCCACTCGCATGGTCGTTGATCGCGATGTTGTAATTCGCCTTGAGCGGCGCGTCGTAGTACTTCCACGTGACGGAGGAATTCATCAAGAGATCGTCGATGGCGTGCGTTGCGTTCGATTGATTGAGGTACTTTTCCTGGGGTCCGGTCAGGGTATGCGTCCGGGGCGTCTTGAGGAGCGTATCCTGGCTCTCCTCCGGCGCCGTCCCGGCCATCAGGTGCCAGTGGTTCGGCAGGGAGTACGATAGCGTGCTCGCAAAGAAGTTGTCCCCGAGCCCGTACTGCTCGGCGAGGTTCCAGTACCCCGGGATCGTGGAGGCGTTGAAGTATCCGAAGGTGCCGATGTCGAAGTGCTCCGCGGGATAGAATCCGTCCATCTTCCCGTTATCGAACGCCTTGATTCCGGAGACCCAGTTGTGCTGCAGGTCGCCCGCGAGCGGGGTGGCGTTCGGGAACGGATACGGCTTGATGCAGCCTTGCAGCGGCTTGGTGGGATCCTTCGGCACGCAGGTACCCGCGGGAAGGCCGTTCGCGACGTAGGGGCAGACCGTGCGCGTCGTCGCGCAGTAGGTCCCGAAGTAGTTGTCGAAGACGTGGTTCTCCTGCATCACGATCACGATGTGCTTGATCGGGGTCTTGTTCGGGTCGGGAATCAAGCCGGCGTACACGAAATGCGACCCGGTGGAGGCGGCCGGGGGCGTCGCGAGGAGACCCGTCGCCATGATGGGTTGGACGAGCGCGGGGGGAACAAAGACGAAGGCCGTCGCGACGGCTGCGATCGCGAGCGCAAGCGGACCGAGGCGGGGACGACGCGGTGAGCGCGTCCGGGGAGGGGTCCGCGCGGCGTCGGCGCCGCCGACGGCGGGGGCGCGAGCGGCTGCGTTCGGTCGATTCACCGGTTCAACTCCGGCCCACCGAGTTCGGTATCCTACTTAGTCCTTCGGGTCGCCCTGATGCGTACATCTACGTATGGGGCCAGCGCGGCCCGGCGGGGGGGGGCGCCCTCGGCATGAGTTCGTCCCACGTCCGAGGCGAGCCTGCCGGTCCCCTCCCGGCTAGGCCGCGGATGCCGGGAACCTCGTCCGGAGCGCGTCGAGGACCGCCGGGTCGATGAGCGACGGGTTCACGGGCACGAAGATTCGCGCGCGTTGCTGCCGGGCGAGCCCATCGAGCTCGACGAGGTACGTTTGGATCTTCTCCGGGCCGTGGAGCCGGATCAGGTACTCCAGGCTCTCGAGATAGACGGCGGTGACCCCGAGATCCCGCACCGCGGCGCGCAGCCGCTCTTCGATCGGGCCGAGTTCGCCCGGACGCATCGCATTGTCCCGACCCGCGTTAGAGAGCCAGATGACCTCGACGTTCCGAGGACCGAGGAGCGCGCGCAAGCGGAACGGAAATTCTCGGCTGAGACAGATCCCCCGGTGGCCCGCCGCGGTGCTGTCCAGGAAGCGGTTCCAGACCGGGTCGGTCGAGTCCCCTTCGAAGATCGCGACGCCCGACGGGGACTCCTCGACCGCCGGGGCGGCCGGCTCGGGGGCCGGGACCGTCACGAATCTCGGGGCGACAAAGGCACGGTCGACGGGCGCGGCCCGCGGTGGGACGGTCACGAACTGGGGGCGCGGAAGGTTCCGTGGGGGCTGGGCGGCGCTCGCAGGGTCCGGTCGCTCGACCGACGATGGAGGCACGACCGGATCGGGCCGAGCCGGCTCGACGAACGTGGGAGGGGGGAGAATGCGTCGGGGTGGAGGGAGCTCCACGATCGGCGGCATCGGCGAGGAACCGTTCGTCGGGTCGGGAAGGGGAACGGCCTCGGCGGCCGGCACGGGCTTGCGGGTCGTCAGCGACGCCGCCGCCCCGGCGGGCGCCCGCAGCGGGACCGCGAGCAT
>JAKIWS010000091.1 GCA_022749895.1 Thermoplasmata archaeon | reverse complement strand
GGTTCAGCGCAGCCACGGCGGGGGCCCTGCGTACCGATAGTGCCCATTGAGCTCCTCGGAGTACATCGATTGGTAGAGAGCGTGGAACCGACGCAAATGCTCGACACCACTCACAGTGATCCGAACGTCGTAGCCCTGGGCGTCCTTCACGATCGTAGCATGCCCCTGGGCGACCAGGTACCGTAGCACCTTGTCGGTCATGTACGAGTTGGACCGGACGGCGTGCAGGATCTCACCCTTCGAGATCCGCTCGTGGGGAGCCTGGATCCGCTCGGGAGCCCGATCGAGCAAATCCTCCTGCTCGAGGTCGAGGTTCAGGGCGTAGAACAGCCGCGACAGGGCGATGTAGGAGTAGACCCGGAACCCGCGGTACGGCCGTACGTTCACTGCCCTCCCAACCCGGTTCCGACTCCTCCGCCTGAATCGGCTACGGAACTCCCGTGACCTGCGGGATGAGATCGTACGTCCCGTCCTCTCGTTCTGTAATGACTTCCAACGCAACGGCCGGGCCTCCGGGCATAGGGAGCGGATGACGGACGGCGTGTTCGTAGACCTCGTCGCTGATCGGCGTCGGGTGCTGGCGCAAGACGATCGCCCTCGCCAGGCGACCGCGGAGCTGACGCGCCGCCGCTTGCGCTTCCTCCCCCGAATGCTGAAGCTGGGCGAGCGTCAGCGCGTCCGGACCGATCCGGGCGACGATGACGAATCCTGGATCGCCGAGCCGCAACCATCGATAGCCAGGGCTCTGGGGAACGCTGATCGCGAATCCGACCTCCACCGCGGCGCCGTTGCGGGTTCGCCGCATCGTGAAGCGAAGCGCCCCGGGGCGTTCGGACAGGACCGAGGCAACTCGAGGGTTGGTGAGAGCGAGGTGGCGGACCAACCGTCGCAGGGGCGTCGGCCCCGCGGGAATCTTTGGAGAAGGCTCGGTGAACTGCAGCATGCGTAGGCGACGGTGGCGCTCGGAGAACGCACGGTAGAACCGGTCCGTCTCGGCCAGCAGGACCAGGGCTGCTCCGCCGAGAACGACCGCGGCGAGGCCCAGGCTCGCGAACCATAGGCTCCCGCGCAACGCGACGTAGATCAGATAGACGATGATCCCGAGAAGGACCACGATCACCGTCGCCGTGTAGAGGTAGATGCGGCGAAGTTTCGGGCTCTTCTCGGAGACCTTGTCCGTGAGCTCAAAGAGGGTGACGATCGGGTCCTCGCTCCCCGTGGAAGCGGCCATCGACGGCACCCGGGTTGTGGGGACATAAAGCCCCCTGTAGGACTTTGGTGCCAGAGTCCTGCGTCCTCGGGTATGGCGCCCCCGGAGTTCCCTCCCCTGGTGACGCCATGACGAACATTGTTGGGAAGCATCGAGGACGACCTTTCGGCGACGGTTCCAGAACCAGGGCGCGTTGGCCCATCCTAGCCCTAACGCTCGCGCTGGCCGCGCTCTACGCGGTCCCGGCGGTCTCTGCCGCTCCCGCCGGCGCAGCCGTGACGCCCAGTGCCACCTCGAGCGGGGTCTGGTCGTGGGGTGCGTTGGCCAACATCAGCGCGCTCGACCAGTACTACGGATCGTGGGCGAACGCGCTCGGTCTGACGAGCGCGAACTTGAGCCAGGGCATCGACGACGTCACCGAGATCGTCGGTTCGCATTTGGTCTACGGCTCCTTCTCCGTCGTGAACGCGACGGCGCCGTCCAACACGACCCGTTCCATTCACCTCTCGTCCGTGTGGAAGTACGACTATGCCGGGGGCGCGAACGTGACCGGCACGCTCCCGAAGGTCGGAACGTACGCGTCCGGGACCCGGGCTCCTCTCGTGAATGTCACCGCCGTGTGGTACGAGCGGGTGGTCGAACTCAGCACCTACAACGCGTTCGCGAACTATTCGTGGTCGAACGGAAGCCTCGCCCTCGTGAACGAGCACTTCCAGGGCGCGGGGGTCTACAACGAGACCGTCATCCTGTACCACTGGCCCGGTTACGTCAACTACCCCAACGGGTCGGTGAGCGTCACCTCGACGACCTACGGGTACCGCTACCTGAGCTACTGGGCCCAATCGTTCTCGGCGACCTTCACCCCGGCGGTCCCCGTCGTCCGGGCACCGGTGCACGTGGGGGACAACTGGACCGCCAACAGCACGATGGTCTCCAAGGGTTGGGATACGTGGTCGGTCTCGTCGGCCTACTCGATCGGGACCACCAACACGAGTTCCTACAGCGCCGGAGGCGGCTCGCTGAACACGACGACCCCGGTACAGTTCGGGTTCAAGGTCAGCGGCTCGGAAGCGATCGTCTTCCCGAACGGCACGACGACGACGGCGTACATCCTCGATGCGACGGAGAGCACGCTCGGCTCGACGGCCTATGTCGTCTGGGACGGCCTCGTGGTCGTACCGGCCTCGGAAGCGCCCAGTGCACCGCCTGCCTCCGCTCCACCGGCGCTCGCCCGGTCCGTCCCGCTCGCAGGCGCGTCCGCCGCGACGACGGAGGCTGTCGTCGCCGGGAGTGGCTTCCCGGTCGCGACCAATTCGGCGGTCTCCCAGAGCGAGGGGATGAGTTGCGCTCCCCTGCCGAATCAGCTGGCTGAGACCGAGATCCATCTCGCCGGCCAGCCGGCCGGTCCCACCCAGGCGCAGGCGCCGTCGGTGACGGGCGCGCCGATCGTGCCCGGAACCGGCAAGAGCTCCTCCTCGTCGGGAGGCACGAGCTCCGGAACGGGCACCGGCACAGGAACGGGTACCGGCACCGGAACTGGGACAGGAACGGGAACAGGCACCACCCCACCCGCGGGTGGGACACCTCCGGGCTCCGGTTCGACGACCCCGCCCAACGCAGGGACGCCGGTCTCGCACACGCCGCTACCGAGCGCGCCCACGAAGCGGACCCAGGCCCTCATCAGCCCGTGGCTCCTGACCGGGGCGCTCGCCGTGATCGTCGTGAGTTGCCTCGTGATCGCCGGCTCCCGCCGACGACGCCCGCTCTAGACCGCTCGGAAGTACCGGTCCAACCCTTTCCCGGGGGCCTCCGGCCCCCGGGTCCCACTGCCTGCTGAAGTCGAGGGCGCGGCAGATCGCACGGAAACCGCCTGGTCTTCGTCTCG
>JAKIWS010000090.1 GCA_022749895.1 Thermoplasmata archaeon | reverse complement strand
CCGAGCTCATCGAGGCCGTGAAACGAGCGGTCGATCATGGCGGAAATCAGTACTCGATTACCTGGGGGGATCCGGGCCTCCGAGCGGCGATATCCCGGAAGGCGCGGGAGTTCAACGGCATTGAATCCGACCCGGAGACGAACCTCGTAGTCACGTGCGGAGCCACGGAGGCGATGATGGCCAGCATGCTGTCCTTGATCGACCCCGGCGACGAGGCGATAATCTTCGAACCCTTCTACGAGAACTACGGGCCCGATGCGCGGGTCAGTGGAGCGACCCCTCGCCATGTCCGCCTTGAGTGGCCGGATTGGCACTTCGGCGAGGAGGCGCTGAAAGCCGCCTTCAACGCGAAGACCAAGGTCCTGATCCTCAACACCCCCAACAATCCGACAGGGAAAGTGTTCTCCCGGGCCGAACTGACGTTGCTGGCCGACCTGTGCACTGACCACGACGTAGTGGCGGTCACGGACGAGATCTACGACCACATGGTCTACGACGAGGGTCGCCACATTTCGCTCGCGACCATCGGAAGCATGGCCGAGCGGACCGTTACCATCAACGGTCTTTCAAAAACGTACTCAGCGACCGGTTGGCGCGTCGGATGGGCCATCGCGCCCCCGACCCTCGCCACGGCGATACGAAGGGCCCACGATTTCCTCACGGTCTGCGCCCCGCACGCCTTCCAGCTCGCCGGCGTCGCGGCGTTGGCATTGCCCCCCGGGTATTACGACGAACTCAGGAGAACCTACCAGGCGAAGAGGGACCGACTTGTAACTGCGCTGCGCGGGGCCGGGATCGATTGTCGACCGCCCGGTGGCACATACTACGTGATGACCGATTTCTCCGCGTTTCCGTTCGAGGACGACTGGGCGTTCGCCATGCACCTCATCCAGACCTGTGGGATCGCGACGGTCCCCGGCAGCAGCTTTTACGCCGACCCTCGGGCAGGCGGGAAGCAGGTCCGATTCGTGTTCTGCAAACGGGAAGCCACGCTCGATGACGCAGTCGGCCGCCTAGCCCGGCTGAATCCAGGGGCTAGTCGTGCTACCCAAGCGGGAAGTCCTCCGTAACGCCGCTAGTGCTATCAACCCCGGGTTACTAGTAGTGTCCGGACCGGCCCGGGTACGGCCCCCCGAACGCCGCGTCGGCAAGGGTTGCGTGTTGAGTTTCGAAGCCGAGCCGCGAGCAGCAGGTCTGGCGGCCACCCCTATCCCTCGTCGGCCACGGTTCGATCGCTTAGTAGCAGTCGTCGCGGTCCTGGTGCTGCTCTTAGTGGTCGGTTTCGTTCCCTCCTTGTCCAATGGGCATTCTGTCCAGACCCCGCTGAAGCCCGTACCGGGGGCTGTCTCCGCGCCCGCCACCGTACCGCCAAGCGCGCCCCCTCCTCCCTCCATCACGAACTATCCGGGGCAATCCCCCCAGTGCGTTGGCATGTATTGGATAGACGCCGTCTGGGCCACGTACGTGCCCTCCTACTGCGTTGGGCACGATGAACCGACCACGAGCTGGGTTTCGACGGCGGCCGGCTCCGGGGCGAACGTCCGGTACCGGCTGAGCCTCCCCGCCGACGGCGTCACGTACACTCAAGGTGACTTCACCCCCGCGATCTGGTTCGGCGGTGTCGTCTACGACGTCAACAGCACCAAAGGGGGCAGCCAGGCGTTCCTAGAGTTCCAATTCTATCCCGCCCCCCCGATGTACACCGGCACCGGGAGCGGAGCCCAAGACTGCCTCCCCAACGGTGCCTTTAACCCGGTCTACACCGCAGGCTCGAACACCTGGTTCGCCTGTGCGGTGGTTTGGCAACTGACCGGGACGGTGTCCACCGTGGAAGACACGGCGTTTGTCGGTCCCCTGAACGCCAAGGGTACCTCCGCGATCCTACTGCTCCACAGCAACGACCAGCTCTTCCTGAATTACTCGGGGGTGGCGATGAGCACGACCCAGGGGTGGAATCTCTCAGTGGTGGACACGACCACGGGCGGGTCGGGGAACGTCACCCTTCAGAACGGAACCCTCGTGCTGCCGCCGGAGTATTCGACCGCGGCGGTCGGTAACTCGCTTCGTTGGGGGGCGAGCAACCCCGGCGCGATCTCCTATGCCTACGAGATCGGTCACAGCCTGAACCCCGTTATCCCCGCGACATGCGTTCCCGGCGACGGAGTATGCGATAGCTACTGGCCCGGGCGTTATGCCGCGGCGGGTCAGGCGATGTACGGACTCCCTGTCCTGGGGTCCGCCGGTTCCCAGACGTTCCCGACGACGATGTACTTCAGCTCCTCGCAAGGAGGCGAGGCGGAGGTGAATGCATCGACGTGCGCCGCCCCCTCGTTCTCCACGGCGACGAACTGCATGATGCCGTACTTCCAGTACCGGGGAGGGTCGTACTCCTTCACGTTCGGGACGACCAACGTGACGAACGCGACGCACGACTACGGGAACGAGTACCAATTCCCGGCGGTGACCAACGGTTTTGGCCAGTGGGCGGGCGACACGCGGCCGGCGCCGTGGGGCACACTCTCCGTCGCGGTAACGCCGGCGACGGCGACCGTCGACTTCAACCCGCTCCGCCGGACCGTTGCGGTCCCCGTTTCCGGAGGCATGGCGACGGGGCAGTTCGTGGAAGGGCCCTACTGGCTCAACGTCTCGGCGCCGGGGTGCGTCAGTTCGTCCACGTTCGTCTACCTCAAGACCGGAGCGGTGCACAACACTCCGGTCGTGCTGATCTGCGCAGGAAGCTACGCGGTCGTCTTCACCGAATCGGGCCTCGCGCCAGGAACCTTCTGGTCGGTCACGTTCGGGGCGACTACCCAGAACGGGACCGGAACATCGATTACCCTCTATGGAAAGAATGGAACCACGCCGTACTCGGTGCTCTCTCCTGCGCCGGGTACGGCGGGCATTCGATATGTGGCCGCGCCGAGCAGCGGCACCGTCACTATTGCCGGAGCTCCGGTCGCCGTGCCCGTCCCGTACTCCACGCAATACCTATTCTCGGGCGTGGCCTCCCCTGCGAACGGAGGGACGGTCACCCCGGCGTCCACGTGGGCCGCCGCCGGCGCCACCATCCAGGCCTACGACCACGCGGCTCCCTCGTTTGCGTTCGCGTCATGGACTGG
>JAKIWS010000009.1 GCA_022749895.1 Thermoplasmata archaeon | reverse complement strand
CGCGGTCGTGTATTGAGAACCGTAGACGAAACCAAGGGACCTCGTCGGGAGGAAGAAGAGCACGAGGAAGAGGGGAAGGGAGGTCACCGCGACCCACTTGGTCGCCGTGGCGTAGGTGATGCGGACCGCCTCGTCGTTGTTGTCGCGCACGAACCGGGCCGTCACGGGGAGGAAGATGTACCCGAGCGAACCCACGCCGACCTGGAGGAGCCGGGCGAGGGGCAGCTCGACCGTGTACGCGGCGATCGCCCCGCCCCGAACGATGCCCAGGATGATCGTGTCACCGTTCCCGGCCAGGGAGCTCAGCGTGCCGACCACCAAGAGCGGGGCCGCGAACAGCAACAGCTTGCGCGCGACGCCCGACGACCTCGGCCCCGCCGGGAGGAGGCGCGGGAGGCGGCGGCGAGTGAACCAGAGGAGGCCCACGATCGTAACGATCGCGGCGGCCGCGTAGGCGATCAGGGCGCCCAGGAAGTGGAACCCGCTCGGGCCGCCGAACACCGCGACCAGATAGAAGATGATGAACAGCGCCGGGTTCATCACCTGCACGAAGAAGGCGTTCGGTCGGACATCCTCGTACCCCTGGAAGATCGCGGCGAGCGTTCCCGCGAGGATCGAAAGGCCGACCGCGATGGCGAAGAACTCCAGCGTGATCCCGATGAGCGGGTAGTCGAGCGGCCCGGCGAGGACGGCGCCGGCGATCAGGAGCCCGATCGTGATCAACGCCGCAGAGAGGCCGGTGGCGACGATGGCCGTACGAACGATCGCGCGTCGATCGCCATCCTTCGTCGAGTACGGAAGATTGCGGGCGACCGCCGACGGCAGGCCGAGGGCCCCGAACGCGGTGAGGACCGCGGCCAGGCCCAGGGCGAAGGTGAACACCCCGACCTCGTGGGCGGTCAGCGTTCGGGCGAGGAAGACGCGCGAGAGGAAGCCCTCGGCGACGAAGCCGAGGGTGCCGAGGAGCATGATGAACGTCCCGCGCGTGACCGAGTTGAGTCCGCTACGGGCGCCCTCGGTGCCGGACGCCACAGTTCTCACCACGAACGCGGACCCGCCTCAGGCAAAAACCTGCTGGTCGGTACCGCCGGGGCCACCCGTCATTAGAGCGACGGCGTACCGCCCGGCGTGAGCCTTCCCGGCCCCAGCACCGCGGCCTGGGGGCTCGAGCTGCTCCTGTTCGCCCTCGCCGTCGCGGTGATCGGGGAGGCGATCCGGTCGGTCGGAAGCCGCCACGCGACGCTCCTTCGGATCACCGACCCGTGGGAGCGGGCGCTCCTCGACCTCTACCTGGGAGGGGGCACGGTCTACGCCGCGTCGTGGATTCCGGGGCTGTTCGGAGCGCTCACCGTTCCGGTGCTGGCCCTGATCGCGGCCATCGTCCTGGTGTACGCCGCGGCCGTCTCGCCGCGTTCGGCCCGACGAGCGGCCGGGTCCCGGATCGGCCGAGGACGCTGGCCCGACGGCATCGTGGCCGTCACCGTTCTCGGCGTGTTCGTCGTCGAGCTGATCGTCCTCGGGGGTGTTCCCTCGGGCAACACTTGGGACGCGAGCGCGCTCACGCTGTACGGCGCCCTCCTCCAGGGCCATCACGCCCTCGGCCTCTCCGCCGCACCGCTCGCTTCCGGATTCACGACCTATCCCCAGGGATCGGTCGTCTGGATCACCGCCGCCCAGCTGTTCGGAAATCTTTCGCCGGCGCGATCGGCGCTGCTGCTGAGCCCGCTGTTCCTCGCGCTCTCGCCCGTCGGCGCCTACGTCGTTGCCCGGCAGTGGCTGGGTACGCCGACCGCGGGCGCTTGCTTCGCGGTGGTCGTCGGGGTCCTCGGCACCTGGACGCGCCTCCTCGTCAGCGGGAGCTACGATTTTGCCTTCGCGTTCCCGCTGGTGCTGCTTCTTGCCGGGTGGTCGGTCCGTTGGGTCCGAGGCTCGCCGGCTCGGTGGACGGACGTCGTCGTTTTCGGGGCCTTGTTGGGCTATTCGGCGGCGTTGAACCCGGTCGGAGCCGAGTGGATCGCCCTCGCCGTGCCCATCGGCGCGGCGCTCACCCCTCCTCGATTTGGTGGCGTGGCTCGGGCGTGGGCGGCGAAGTGGCTGGTCGCCCTGGGCGCGGCAATCGTCTTTGTCGTGCCGAACATCGTGGCCATCGGCTTCGCGGTAACCACCGCGGGACCGACGGGGCTCGGCGTTCCTCCCGTACATCCAGCCTCGTGGGGCGTCCTCGGGGCCCAATTTGTTGGGGGCGTCGACCCGTATCTGTTCCGGGCGCACGACATCTTCCTCTCCCCCTTCCCCGTACTTCGAGTAGAGCTCGCGGTCCTGCTGACGGTGACGGCCGTCTGGCCTTGGCTGCCCGCATGGCGGCGCCACCTCCCACCGGGATGGCCGGAGTTCGGGCGATGGCTCGTCGCGTCCGGGGTGAGCGCGACGGCTCTCGTAGCGATCGGCCTCGCCGGCGCCGCGGGGAATCCGTACGGAGGATTCTTCTCGGCCCTCACCAGCAGCGGCGAAGCGACCGTACTCCTGTTTACGCTGTTCACCTTCGCCGCGGCAGTCCCGGCCGTGGTGGTCGCCGCGCGCCTAGCGCCGGCAGCTCTGAGCCAAAGTCCGCGCGCCGGAGACGATCCCATCCGAGGCACGTCCCCCGCCCGAGGAGCTCGTCGTCCCGCCCCGGCCGCGTGGATCGCGGCGATCGCGGTCGCGGCCGCGCTGGTCGCTCCGGGCGTCGCGGTGTTCCCAACCTCCTTTCCGACCGCCGTGCGGGAACTCTCGCAACCGTTCGGCAACCTGACGCTGGCCGATTTCGACCTGCTGGCGTGGGCGAGCTCGCATCTGCCCGCGGGATCGCGCGTTCTCGTCGCCCCCGGGGGCGCGCTGCAGTTTCTCCCGGGCTATGCCCCGTCCGTCGTGGTCGTGTTCTCGATGCTCCCCGGTCAAGGCGCCAACGCGTCGTACCGGTTGGTCGTCGCGGAGCTATCGAACGCCACGCTCGACGGCGCGGGCCTGGGCGCTCTGGCGACGCTGCACGTCGGCTACGTCGGGGTGACCCAAGCGAACACCGTCCTCTGGCCGCCGTTCGTGGCGACCCCGCTGCTCGCCCTGCCCGGCAACTTCTCGGTCGCGTTCCACGAGGGGGACGCGTACCTGTTCGCGCGAACTTAGCCGCCGCCCACGGCGGGGTGCGGGCGTTACAGGAACTCGTCCAGGATCGATTCCCGCCCGCTTAGGCCGGCCGGCTGGCGCGCGAGCGGTCCGGCGGCGAGCACCTCTTCGAGGTCCTCGTACGTCGGTTTCTCCGTTCGGTAGAAGAGGCCGGTCGGGATCTTGTCGCCCCACTCGAGGGAGCGCGACCAGGCGGCGACGATATCGGTCGGGTCGTGGCCGGCGGCGTCGAGCTTGTAGACCCGCTGGCGGAACCAGTCGAAGGTGTTGATCTTGTTGTAGGTGACGCACGGCGACATCGTGTCGACGAAGGCGAACCCCTTGTGCGTGATCCCGTTCTGGATCAGTTCCGCCATCTGCTTCACGTCCCCCGAGAATCCGCGGGCGACATAGGTGGCCCCGCTGGCCAGCGCGAGCGCGATGGGGTCGATCGGGTTCTCGATGACCCCGGTCGGGGTCGATTTCGTTTTCTGCCCCATCATCGAGGTCGGGGAGGCTTGCCCGGTCGTGAGCCCGTAGATCTGGTTGTTCATCGTGACGTAGGTGAGGTCGACGTTCCGCCGCATCGCGTGGACGAAGTGCCCGCAGCCGATCCCGAAGCCATCCCCGTCGCCGCCGGTCGCGATCACGGTGAGGCCGTGGTTCGCCCAGCGGACGCCCTCGGCGATGGGGAGCGCCCGGCCGTGGATGCCGTGGAACCCGTACGAGTTCACGAAGTGGGGCAGGTTCGAGGAGCAGCCGATCCCCGAGACGATCACGACCTCGTGCGACGGGATCTTGAGCTTCTTGAGCGCCATCTCCACCGCGGCCACGACGCTGTAGTCGCCGCAGCCGGGACACCACGTCGGCTTCGTGTCGGACTTTCCGACGAGGGGGAGCAGGGTCCCCACGCCCGCGGGGGCCGCCGCCGTGCTACTTCCCGCCATCGATGAGCACTCCGAGCGCCTTCTGCAGGATCTCCATCGGATAGAACGGCTCCCCGTCGAACTTCATCAGCTTGTGGGGGACGTCAAACCCCGTCTCCGCCCGGATGAGCCGGCCGAACTGCCCCGAATAGTTCGCCTCGACGAGCAGGAGCTTCTTTGCGCCCGCCGCGAGCGCGAGGAACTCGGCGCCGTGGAACGGGTAGACGGTCGGGGAGACGAGGATGCTCGTCACGTGCGACCGGGCCGCGAGCAGCTTCACCGCATCGCGGACCGCGCCGAGCGTCGAGCCCCAGGTCACGAAGGTGAGCTCCGCATCGGCCGGACCTTCCAGGTACGGCGGCGCGGTCGCGCCGCGGAGACCGTCGAGTTTGTGCATCCGCTTGTTCATCATCTTCGTCCGCTCGGCGACCCAGAGGGGGACGCCGGATTTGGTGTCGGAGATGAGGTGCCCCTTCTCGTCGTGCTCGTCCGAGCCCGAAACGTACTGAAGACCCGCTTGTCCCGGTAGCGACCGGGGCGAAACCCCGTTCGCCGTGTAGGCGTACCGTAGGTAGTCGTGGCCGTTCGGCGTCACGGTGAACAACGACGACACTTCCGTGGGGAACGTGATCTCCCCCCGGTCGACGGTCGCGAAGTTCTCGCTCAGGTGCAGGTCGCTCGCCAGCAGAATGGGCGTCTGCCACTCCTCCGCGAGCTCGAAAGCGCGGAGCGTCGCACGGTACGCCTCGACCGGGTGCGACGGGGCGAGAATGGCGCGGGGGAACTCCCCCTGGCCAGCGCCGAGCATCAGGTTGAGGTCGCCCTGTTCGGTCTTGGTGGGAAGACCGGTCGAGGGGCCGGAGCGCTGCGACTCGACCACCACGAGCGGGATCTCGCTCATGCCGGCCATGCCGAGCGCCTCGACCATCAGGGAGAAACCACCGCCGCTCGTCGCCGTCATCGATCGCACGCCGCCGAACGACGCCCCGATGGCCATGTTGATCGCGGCGAGCTCGTCCTCGGCCTGCTTGACCACGACCCCGACCTCCCGCGAGTGGGCGGCGAGCCAATGCATGATCGTGGAGGCCGGGGTCATCGGGTACTGGGCGAGGAACTTACATCCCGCCGCCGCCGCGCCGACCGCGATCGCCTGGTTGCCCGTCATCAGGAGCTTCGGGGGGCCCGCTGGCGCGATTGCGGGGATCTCCCGACCCGCGGCCTCGCGCGCGACGCGGTAGCCTTCGGCCGAGGCGCCGATGTTCCATTCGACGATCTCTCCCTTCTTCTTGCCGAACGAGTCGGCGAGGGCACCCTGGATCGTCTCCAAAGGGAGGCCGGCGAGGTAGCTGGCGGCTCCCAATCCCGCGGCATTCTGCAAGATCGACTGCGACGTGAACTTGCGGGCGATCGCGAGGGTGGGGACCTTGATCGCGGTCGCCCCGACGGGGATGCGGTCGTCCGGGATCGTGAATTTCTCCGGGTCGTAGACCAGGAATCCGCCCTGCTTGATCGAGGGCCCGTGGATCTCCGCGGTCTCGGGATTGAGGGCGTAAACGACGTCGCACCCGTCCCCTTGAGAGTAGACGCGTTCGGTCGACGCCCGCCCCTGGAACCAGACGTGCCCGCCCCGGATCACCGACTGGTAGGCGTTGTGACCGAAGACGTGGAGGCCCAGCCGTGCGAACGACTTCGCGACGATCTCCCCGACCGACGCGATGCCGTCGCCTGCCGCGCCCCCGACGCGGACCGCCACCTCGACCATGGAGGAGCGTTCAAGACGGAACGCTGTATAAATCGTCTGACTCCCCGCGCGACGCTTCGGCGGAGAACTGACACGACGGCGCTCGAGGAGCGGAAATCCCTATCCGAGCCGCGTGGCTGGGCGCGCCGTGCCCGGTTCGGTTCGGGTCCTTTTCTTTGCCACGGCCCGGGAAGCCGTGGGGACGGCCGAATTGTCGTTGAGCGTGCCGAAGTCCGGCCTCTCGGTCGCGAACCTACTGGACGAGATCCAGCTCCTCTACCCGAAGCTGGCTCCCGTGCTTCGCGTGAGTCGTTTTGTGCGGAACGGAGCCTACCTTCGGGGTCGGTTCGGGATGATTCGACCCGGCGATGAGTTCGCGATTCACCCTCCGTACAGCGGGGGGTGAGGCGTCGGTGATCCGCGTCGGACGCGCCCCCCTCTCCGTCGCGACGGCCTACGCGGAGCTCGACGATGCGCGCGCCGGGGGGGTCGTGCTCTTCCTGGGCCGGGTCCGTCCCGATGTGGTCCACGGCCGCCGCGTCCGAGCCTTGGACTACGAGGCCCACCAACCGGTCGCCGAGGCGAGCCTTCAGAAGTTGGCACGGGAGGCGCAGCGACGGTTCAACGCCCTCCGGATCGTGCTCTGGCACCGAATCGGCCCGGTACCGGTGGGCGAGCCGTCGGTCATCGTCGGGGTCGCGACCGAGCATCGCGCGCCCGCCTTCGCCGCGGCTCGCTTCATGATCGACCGGCTCAAAGTCACCCTCCCTGTCTGGAAGTCCGTGTCGAGTCCCCGGCCGCGTCGCGCGGTTCGCCGGCGGTGAACCTGCTCACGGTTCGTTCGGGGTTCCGGGCTCCGGAGCCGTAAGAACTCGAACGACCCCGCCGTCCGACTTGCTCCGGCCAACGGCTCCCCCCGCCGCAGACCTCCGATGGCCCGGGCGGAGCCCCTCCTAAATACGCACTCCTACTCGACCGAGGGATGGCCGAAGGAGCTCCCGCGCCCCCCGCCGGCCGCCCGGCCTCGACACCCCCGAACGCTCCCGCTCGCCGCGGTCCGCCCGGAAGCGTGCTTCAGCGGATGGAAAAAGGCGCCATCGGCCACGTGATCGCGATCGCGTCGGGCAAGGGCGGCGTGGGGAAGTCGTCGGTCACCGCGCTGATCGCCTCCGAGCTCCGTCGCCGCAACTTCTCGGTCGGCGTGCTCGACGCCGACGTCACCGGACCGTCGCAGCCGAAGATGTTCGGCGTGAGGGGCCCGCTCGTCGACCGTGGGGAAGGTATCGAGCCGGCCACGACCTCGAACGGCGTCACGATGGTCTCCTCCCAGTTCATGGTGGAGGACGAGCAGACCCCGGTGATCTGGCGGGGCCCGCTGGTGACGCGCCTCATCATGCAGTTCTTCGGCGGCGTGAACTGGGGGAAGCTCGACTACGTGCTCGTCGACATGCCGCCGGGGACGAGCGATGTACCGCTCACCGTCTTCCAGTCCCTACCGCTCGACGGGATCGTCTTCGTGTTCACCCCGCAGGACCTCTCCGCGCTGATCGTGAAGAAGGCGATGAACATGGCGCGCGACCTCCACGTCCAACTGCTCGGCGTGGTCGAGAACATGTCGTACTTCACCTGCCCGCACTGCGGGAAGCGCTCCGACCTTTTCGGGGTGAGCCACGTCGCGGAGGTCGCGAAGGAGTACGGGATCCCGCTCCTCGCTCGACTCCCGATCGACCCGAAGCTATCGCCGGCGGCCGATGCCGGTCAGGTGGGGGCGTACACCAGCCCGGAACTCTCGGCGCTCACCGACGCGCTGCTACGCGCCATCCAGGACGCCGAGTCGAGCCAGCTTACGGTACTGTAGTCGGCCGCAGCGCGGCGAAATCGATCGTCTCGACGAGGAGTCCGCGGCGACGGAGCGCCCCGGCGAGCCCCGGAACGTGGGCGTCACCGACGACGGCCGCGACCCGGCCGAATCCCCGCCTCCGGAGCTCGACGAGCCGGTCCGCCATGTGCTCGTTGCGCTCGTCCAGAAGGACCCGAACGACCGTCGGGAACGCGAGCCGGATCTCCTCCAGGTACTCTCCTCGGGCGGCGTTGTACTTGTCGATCTGGTTCTCAACGACGCGGCTCGGAAGGAGGAGGCCGACGAAGCTCCCGGCGAACAGCGAGACGCGCTCCTTGAAGGAGAGGGAGTGCAGCATGCGGCCCATCGTCGATCGGATCGGGTCGTCGATCAGGAACAGCGGGAGTCGACGTTCGCGGGCGATCTCAGCGGCGGCGCGCATCTCCGCGCCGGCCCCTTGCCCGAGCTCCTGGCCGAGGCGGCGTTGCACGACTCCCCAGAGGCGGAGCATCAGCGGAACGTTACGCGCGGAAGTCCCGGTTCCGTCCGGCTCCCGCAGGATGGCGGCCGCCCGCTCTTCATCCAGCTCGATCGCGACGCCATCGAGGACGCGCTTCGCGAGGGCTTTGCGGAGCGGGGAGCGCACGTCCACGACATGGGCGGCCCCGACGAGCAAGACCGGGGCTTCCAACGTGCTGCTGTACATACGGAGCGGGCCGACCGGGTCTGCGTCGGAGGAGGGGCACCTTCGCGGTGCAGGACCCGAGCGGCTTCATAACCACGCCGGCGCCTTACTCCGTCGTGGTCGAGTTCCCACCCCCGGATATACCGCAGCCCCCGGGGGACCGGTCGCGCCATCCGTTCTGGATGCACGAAGCGATCCGCCGTCAGGAAGTGGCGGTCCGCGCGACGCTCGCGAGCGTGCGCGAGATCCTGCCCTCCCTACCGAAACCCACCCCGGGCCGGCCGATCCTTTTCTCCGGCATCGGGACTTCCTTCCACGCAGCCCTTGCCGGTTCCGTTGCGGCGAGTGCCGCCCTCGGCCCCATAACGCCCACCGTCGCCGCGACCGCCTTCGACGTGCTGGATGACCCCGGTCGCTTCCGCGAGATTCCCCTCGCCGTCGTATTCTCGTCCTCGGGGGAGACCTGGATCACCCTGGAGGCGACCCGGTGGTTACGCGAACGCGGGACCACCGTCGTGCTCGTCACGTCGGCCGCCTCGAGCCGGATCGAGTCGATCGCCTCCGCGGTCGTGCGCACGCGCCACGCCGACGAGACGTCGTGGACCCACACGGTGAGCTTCACGACGGCCGTCGCGGCCGCTCGAGCGATGGCCCAGCAATGGGCCGGGCGGCTCGAGCCGGAGAGCGACGAACGCGTCCTCACCGATGCCGTGGGTGCCGCCCTCGAGCTCGAACCTCGGGCCGTCGAGCTGGCGGAACGTACCGCGTCGGCCGGCCGGCTCGTCCTCCTCGGCTCGGCGTTCGCCGAAGCCTCGGCCCGGGAAGGCGCGCTCAAGCTTCGCGAAGCGTGCGGACGGTTCGTCGCCACCGCCGGTGTGGAAGAGTTCCTCCACGGATTCCTCCCGAGCGTGAACGCGGACTCGACGGTGATCGCCCTGAGCGCAACGTCGTTCGAGCGCGAGCGGGCCCGGCAGGCCCTCACGGCGGCCGCCGCGACCGGGGCCCCCGGACTCCTCATCGATTCCAGCGGAGGTCCCGACGGGCCCGACGTCGTCCGCCTCGCCCCCGTGCCGCCGGACGCCGCCCCGATCGTCCAGGTAATCCCGTTCCAGATGCTCGCCTACTGGATGGCGGTCTCGGAGGGGCGGAACCCCGATGTGATGGGACTCGATGAACCCCGCCAGATGGCCGCGCGCAAGACCTTCGGCATCTGACGTCGCCGGGCGGCGCGAAACCCCGAAATAGGGGGAGTCGGTCGCGGGCCGACATGGCGTGGACCTTGTACGAGATCCCCACCGAGCACCGTTCCCAGCTCGACGAGGCCCTCAAGGACGATATCGTGAGCCGACAGAGCCACACGGTGCGCGACGCGGCCGCGGCCGGCGGGCCCTCGGGACGTCTCTACGTCCTCGTCGAGGGCTCCCCGGAGGGCGTCGCTCGCGCGGACGGGCTTCTCAAGGAGGCGGGCGCCAAGCTTCCCACCGCCGACGCGGAACGGCTGTACCGCAAGTTCAAGGACGAGGAGGACGCCGCCTCCTCGGGCATGGGGCTCTTCTTCACGGAGTGAGGGCGGCGCCCCCCGACCGCTACTCCGAGGTCGGGGCGTGGGACGGTTCCAGGTCCTCGCCGCCGGCGAAGACGCGCTGGTTCGCCCGGTAAAAATCCTCGAGACCGGTGCGCGCCCGGCTGGACGTAGGGACGAGACCCCCGAGCGGCGAGAGCGTATCGAGCGCCCGCACCAGTTCGGCCGAGAGCGCCAAATCCGGCGTCGGCATCTCGCTCGTCACGGCGTCGTAGAGCGCTCCGGGCTCCTCCCCCCATCGGACGATCTCGTCGATCTGGGTCGAGGTGAGCACATCGCTCTTCGAGAGAACGTTGAGCATCGGCAAGCGGAAGCGGAACTCGACCGTGGCGGAGAGCAGGAGGAGGGCGGCGAAGCCGGAGGCGCTCTTCGAGAGGGCCGGGTCGAACAGGAACGCGATCAGTGAACGGTCCCCCGACAGCGCCTCGACGATCGCCTTGGAGGACTCGCGGAAGGCGAACAGCTCCACCTGGCCGGGCGTATCGACCAGGATGTAGTCGCTCCGGAACTCACTCAGCGCCTCCCGGACGTCGAAGATCTTGATCGCGATCAGGTCCGCCGCGGCGACCTGCGCGCCGTTCGGCCCGAGGTTGTATTCGCTCATCACCTCGGGGAGCCGCACCCACTCCCGGATGTCGATGTCCGGCTCGAACTCCGTGGATTCGTTCCCCGGGTCCAGGTTGAGGGTGATCACGTCGTAGCCGGCCGCCTTCATCCAGTCCCGGTAGGCGACAACGAAGCTCGTCTTGCCGGCGCCCGCGGTCCCGGTGAAGTAGACCGTCGCGGGTTCCTCCACCTACCGCTTCGCCCCCGGGGGTTGTCGCTGTTTCAATTCGGCCGCGACCCGGCGCAGGAACTCGGTCTTGGTGACCCCGGCTTTCTTCGCCACCTTGAGCCGGCCCTCGTAGCGATGGAACTGTCGCGGGTACTGCTTCGCGTCCTCCGCGGTGACCTCGAACCCGAGGGCCCGAGCCGCGGCGACCAGGTCGGCGAGCGTCGGGTCGTCGGGCGCGGCCGACTGGGGCACCCGACGTCCGGCCGCTCGGGGCGATTCTCGGCGGAGGTAGGCTGGATAGATGTAGAAGTGGTCCGGCATCTCCCGGACTCTCGAGGCCGTTACGCCGCGCTCGCCCGTTCGACGCGGACGCCGTTGAGGACGCCGTCCTGGCCCGGGCGCGAGCGCACCTGGACGAGGCCGATATCGGTCTCGAGGATGGCGCCGCGCGTGATCACGTTCCGTTGGACGTAGTTCGGATTGGCGGGATTCTCCCGAACCGTGACCACCTTGGCGACCTTCATGGATTTCGTGGCGGGGTCGTAGACGTTGATCGACCGGGCGGTGAGGATGCGGCGCTTCTCGTTGGCCCCTCGGACCCGGTAGCGCTTGACCGTGCCGGCGCCGATCGTGGCGTGCTGCAGCTCCCGGGCGATCTCGAACCGGAGCTTCTTCCGGTTCGGACGCAGGCGTCCGCCCGTCGTCTTCCGCCGGGAACGACCCTGCCAGATGCCCATCCAGTACCTCGGGGCGGCGAGCACGCCGGGCCCGTTATAAGACGTTTGTCGCGCGTACGTCGGCTCGTGGCCCGACGGCCACGAACCGGGAAGGCGCTGCGTCCTCATCGGCGGCTTTTATCCCGACGGAGCCGGTAGCGGCCCCATCGTGTGGGACGCGACAGCGACGGCCGGTGGCCCGCGCACGGCGCCCCCACAATTCGATCGGGTACTGGGCCTCGACGAGGCGGGTCGCGGCAGCTTCGTCGGGCCCCTGATCGTCGGGGGGTTCGTCGCGCGCTCGGACCAACGCGAAGCGCTCCGCGCATTGGGCGTCAAGGATTCCAAGCTGCTCTCCCGAACCCGACGCGAGGAACTCTACGACCAGCTCGGCGACCTCGGCGAGCGCTACACGGTTTGCCTCGACCCCGCCGTCGTAGATCGCTCGGTCCGCCGGGGCGAGCTCAATCTCCTGGAAGCGAAGGCGTTCGCCGACGTGATCCGGCAGGCGGCCCCGGACCGGGTCGTAGCGGATGCGTGCGACGTGAACGCGCGGCGCTTCGCGTCGCGCCTGGCCGCCTTCAGCGGGAGCGCCGTTCCGATCCTCGCACGGCATCACGCCGATCGCGACGATCCGGTCGTCGGCGCCGCGTCGATCGTCGCCAAGGTCAGCCGCGACCGAGCGATCGACCGCCTCGCGTCGGACCTCGGGGTCTCGGTCGGGAGCGGCTACCCGTCCGACGTGCGCACCGTGGAGTTCGTGCGCTCGCATCTCGTGGAGCACCCGGCGCCGTCGTTCGTACGTTTTTCCTGGGCGACCGTCGAAAGGGTTAAGCCGAAATTTTCCGGTCCGACCCTCGACGAGCTCCTTCCATGATCGAAGAGACGCTCACGGGGCTCGTCGAACGGTTCAACCAGCACGCCGCCAAGACGCCGACCGTCGCGACGGAGCTCAGGGGGATCGTCCGGTCGATCCAGATCCGGCTCACGGACGAGCGCACCTACGCGGTCGAGCTCAAGGACGGACGCCTCGGCAACCTGCGTAGCGTCGAGAACGGCCACGCTGACCTGACCGTGACCACGGATTCGGCGACGTTCCTCGGGTTGGTGCGAAAGGAGATCGGTCCGATGAAAGCGCTCGTGACCCGGAAGCTCACGATCGACGGCAGCCTGGAAGACAAGCTGCTGTTCCGGAAATTGTTGTAGCCGAATTTACGGCAAGAACACGACCGCCGCGATGCAGACCCCGTAGTGGTCCATCGGAATGACCAGTTCCTCCGTCCGGTAGTGGATACGGCGGAGCTCGACGCCCCGGAAGTGGGCGATCTCCTCCATCCGCCACTTGAGGAACTCCTTGAGCGACTTCTGGGTACCGTGGAGGTGGCCTTCGGCGACGTAGCCGCCCTCACCGTCGGTGCGGAAGCCGTAGGCGATCCCCGCGCTGATGACCTCCCCTTCCCCGCCGCCGTGGCGGGCGAGCACGCAGTGCGTGATGGCGCCCCGGGGGATCGGGGCCCGGTCGACCTGGCGGATCCCGATCGGCAGTACAGAGGAGACGCTCACGAGGTTCTGTTCGCCGATCCGCGCCTCGAGCAGCGCCAAGTCGAAGGCGTTGAGCTCGCTCGTCTTGTTGATGCCCTTCCCGCTGGTGACGAAAAACCGCGTCGGCACCGGCACCAAGGTTCCCGGCGTCGGGTCCCGGGTGCGGGGCACGGCGAGCGCCGACGTCCCGGGACCCTTAACCTTTTTCACGGCGCGGGAGCGACGCACCCGCGTCAGACCATGATCGCGTGACGGCGGCGCATCGAGGCCTCCGTTTCTCCGCGGACCTGCATGATCTCGGCGATCAGTGCGTCCGCGAGACGGAGGGCGGCGGACTCGAACAGGGTTCCTAAGGGCGCTAGGCGGCGACGGGTTTCGTCGTCGGGAAAGTCGAGCGCGATGAGGACGGTCGCGGCGTGCGCGAGCTTGGAACTCTCTCGGGCGGTGACGACGACCAGCTTCGCGCCCTCGCGCCGGACGATGTTGGCCGTCTGGATGCTCGACTGGCTCTCGCCCCGGTCGGAGATGATCACGACCGCGTCGCCGGCCCGCACGATCGGGGTGACGCTTTCGCCGATCACGTAGGCGGTGAGACCGGTCTGGACGAGCCGCATGGCGAAGGCGCGACCGATGATCCCGGACCGCCCCGCGCCGTAGACGAAGATCGCGGGAGCTTCCAGGAGAATCCCGACCGCGTCGACGATCTTCGGCGCGGGAACCGCGAGCAGGCTGCGCGCGACGTTCTCTTCGATGTAGGCGAGCGAGGCCCGGTACGTGCTCCCGTCAGCGGTGGCGGGGGCGGGCACCGGTTCCTCCTTTTTTCGGCACGGGGCGATGCGGTCGCCGCGCGGACGGCCGGCTCCGGTCCGCGGTACGCACGGCCGGTTTCGCGCCGCCCGGCTTCCGGGCCGGGGGCGCTGGCCGCACCAGCTTCGCGGGCGGCGGCGCCGGAGCGGCGTGGCGCTTCGTCCACTTGCGCATCAGCGCCCGCTCGTAAAGGAGCTTCATGTACATCGCGTCGTGCTCGAGCAGCGGCGAGCTCGAGATGACCGTGACGTCGTACTCGCGCTCGGCCAGCAGCTCGGCCAGCGGGTCGAACCGGACGTGGCCGCGCTTGATGGGCGTCAGGCGGAACTCGCCCGGACCGTAGAACTCGACCCCGGAGAAGTTGAGATAGAGCTCGCCGCCGCTCGCTTCGACGAACTGGTCGATCACCGGCGCCAGCTGCGCGGCGTCCTCGAAGTTCGTCCGCTCGCGGGCCGCGAGGTGAGGAAGGTTCAGGACCGGTACGACGCCTTTGACACGATGGGCGAGGTCGAGGACTTCTTCCCGCGAGCCGAAGACGTCGGGGTGGCCGCTCGGCTCGATCCCGAGGCGAACTCGCCCATCCGAGAACCCCTTGAGCCAGCTCGAGACGCTTTGGGTGATCTCGCTGAGGTCGTGCACACTGTCGGCCCGATCCCCGGTTCCGTAGAATCCGAGATGCGTCAACGTGAGCCGAGCCCCGAGGCCGTCGGCGAGGACGCCGGCCCATTGGATCTGCCGGATCGACCGGTCCCGGGCCTCCTGGCTTCCAAAGAAATCGACGTAGTACGGCGCGTGGAGCGTCAAGTCGACGTCGAGCGCCCGGGCGAGCGCCCGCGTCTGGTGGAGGTCACTATAGTCCTTCGCGAGGCTCCAGGTGAGCGTCGTGATTGTGTCCCGACGTTTGATCGGCGCGACGACCGGTACCACGTCGGTCGTGGTGGTCGACTTGCCCCCCGGTGCGACCTCGACGACGAGCTGACCGACCAGATCGCGGCCGCCCTTGCCGACCTCCTCGTCGAGGACAACGCGCGACATGGGGTTCACCTTGATGAACTGCACCTCCATCGCCGTCAACCCCAGGTGGTGGACGTCGGAGATGCCGTCCCGTAGGGTGCGACCCTTGCAGGAAAGAGGGATTCCTGCAGGCCCGAACCGTATCACAATTAATCAAACCTCAAAACGGAAAGGCCCCCATTTCGCGGGTCTATATATCCGACCGGTAGCGCGTCGCTACCGGCCCATCACGAGGGGAACGAAGCGGACCCGCGGCCCCTCGTCGGTCTCCCCACCCGCGCCCCGGTTGCGCCACCGGATTAGCACCTGATCCCACTCGTCGCCGACGGGAGCGAGGATCGTTCCCTTCTCCCGCAACTGATCCCGCCACGACGGCTGGATCCTCGGGGTCGCGCAGGAGACGACGACCCGGTCGTACGGCGCCGCGAGGGGCCAGCCCTCAACGCCGTTCGCCGCGTGGACCCGGACCGGCGAGGCGGGGCCGTGCGCGCGGACGTTCTCGCTCGCGAACCGTGCGAGCCGCGGGTCGAACTCGACCGCGTCGACCGTTCCGTGGGGGGCGACGAGCGCCGCCATCAGGCTCGCGAGATAGCCGCTCCCGGCCCCAATCTCGAGGACGTTCAGCCCGGGTGTCAGTTCGGCCCATTCCAGTTGGAACGCGACCATGTGGGGGGCGGAGATCGTTGCTTCCGATCCGGGGAGGGGCAAGGGACGATCGGCGTACGCGTCGCGACGCCATGCGTGTTCGACGAACTCATGCCGGGGAAGGGCGAGCATCGCGTCGGCGATGCGCGGGGGGAGGGGACCGAGCGCGTCGACCATCCGCTTCGCGGCGGTCGTCCACGGGGCGAGAACGTTCCGGGTCACGAACCGGGACCGCGGAGGGCGGGCGGACGGAATCCCAAACCGACCAGGTACATCTCCGAGGATCGCTCGCGGGAGGCCGGCGGTTTGGTCCGGACCAACCGGTCGAAGTGCTCTTCGAACTCCTTCGAGAGCTCGGGGATCAGGTCGCCGGCGAAGACCTTGACCACGAACGTCCCCCGGGGTTTCAGGAAGGTCGCGCAGAGCCCGAACGCCGCGCGGGCGAGGTCGACGCTCCGGGCGTGGTCGGTCGAGTACGCGCCGCTGATCGACGGGGCCATGTCGGACATCACCACATCGAACCGGCGACCGGCGAGTCGCAGCGAGAGGTGGGGGTCCCCGACCGAACGACGGATCACGTCGACCCCGTCGATCGGGTCGACCGGACGGGGGTCGACGGCGACGACCGAGCCTCGGTCGCCTACCCGCATGCGGGCCACGATCGACCAACCGCCGGGGGCCGCCCCGAGGTCCAGCACGGCGTCCCCCGGACGGAACAGGTGGTACCGCTCGGCGAGCGTGTCGAGCTTGAAGGCCGCGCGCGACCGGAGACCCTGGCGCTGCGCGGCCCGGTAGTACGGGTCGCGTCGCCGTTCGGACAGGAACCGGCGGCCCACACGCCGGCCAGTCGCCTCTCGCGCATAAGAGAAACCCGCGACCCCATCCGCACGCGCGATCTCGGGGAGCTCGGGGCCGTCGCTCACCCGGCGAGTGCGACCCAGCGGAGCGAGAGGGAGTTCAGGACGACCGACGTCGACGAGAGGGCCATGGCGAGAGCGCCGGTGATTGGGAGCACATTGAAAATTCCAAGACCGAAGAGGGGAACGAGGGCGCCCGCCGCCATCGGCAGTAAGACCGCATTGTAGCCGAGAGCCCACGCGAGGTTCCCTCGCACTTTGCCCACGGTGCGTCGTCCGATCCGCAGGGCCAAGGCGACCCCCCGGAAATCCGAGCGAACGAGGATTACGCCGCCGGACTCCTTCGCCACGTCGGTCCCGGCCCCGATGGCGATGCCGAGGTCGGCGGCCGCGAGCGACGGCGCATCGTTGATGCCGTCCCCCACGTAGGCGACGCGCCGTCCTTGGGCCTGGAGGTCACGGATGAGGGCGAGCTTCCCCTGCGGGGAGACGCGCGCGTGGACCTCGGAGATCCGCACCTGCTCGGCCACGCGGTTCGCCGCGACCTCGCCGTCCCCCGTGACCATGACGGTCGAGATCCCGTCCTGGGCCAGGGCGGCGATCGCGGCAGCGACCCCCGGGGCGACCTCGTCGGAGAAGCCGAGGAGACCGAGGGGACGTCCCTCCTGCGTGACCACGGACCACGTCTTGCCGGCGGATTCCAGCGTCTCGGCTCTCTCGATCAAGTCTCCGAGGCCGACGCCCGATTCGCGGGCCGCCGCGCCGTGAAGTATCGATAGTTGGCGTCCTTCCGCCTCGCCCCGGATCCCTCGACCCGGAAGAGCCTCGATGGACCGGACGGATTCCGGGGCGAGGTGGCGGGCGGAAGCGGCCTCACGGACCGCCCGAGCCAGGGGATGCTCGGAACCGGTTTCCAGGCCGGCTGCGACGCGGAGCAACCGCTCGGGGTCGATGCCGGACGACGGAAGGAGGTCCGTGAGCGTCGGTTCGCCCCGGGTCAGCGTCCCGGTCTTGTCCGTGAGCACCACATCGATCCGGCTCGCGCGCTCGAGCGAGTCGCGTCCCTTGAACAGGATCCCTTCTTCCGCCGCCCGTCCGGTCCCGACGACGATCGCCGCCGGCGTCGCGATGCCGAACGCGCAGGGGCAGGCGGTGATGGCCACCGAGACGAAGACGAGGAGGGCGACGGTGAAGCCCACACCGCCGAGGAACCAGCCCACGGCGGCGGCCCCCGCCAGGAGGAGGACCAGCGGCACGAATCGGGCGGCGATGCGATCGGCAAGCTTCTGGAGCGGCACGCGGCTCGTCTCGGCCTCGGCGACCAATTGACCGATCTGCGCGAGCAGGGTGTCCGCGCCGACCTTCGTGGCGCGTACGGTCAGGAGTCCCTCTCCGTTGAAGGCCCCCGCCATCGCCGGATCTCCCGGCTTCTTCGCGACAGGGAGGCTCTCACCGGTCAAGATCGCTTCGTTGACCGTCGATCGACCGTCCTCGATCCGACCGTCCGTGGGAAAGCGGGCGCCGGGGCGCACGAGGAACCGGTCCCCGACCTGGAGCTCCGAGACCGGGACCTCGATCGTCCCGCCCTCGCGGATCACGTGGGCCGTGGTGGGGAGGAGGGCTTTGAGCTCGCGGAGCGAGCCGCGCGCGCGCTCCCGGGTAAGATGCTCGAGATAGTTCCCGGTCAGGATCAGGGTCACGATCAACGCGGAGGCGTCGAAGAAGTACGCGTGGGAGAGACTCGACGGAAGAAGGACCACCGCCGCGCTGTAGCCGTAGGCGACGGTTGTCCCGACGGCGATGAGGATGTCCATGTTCCAGACGCGGCTCCGGAGGGCGTCGTAGGTTCCCCGGAGGAACCGAAGCCCGGGATAGAACTGGACGACCGTCGCGAGTCCGAAGGCGACCCAGGGCCAGCTCGGAAACGGGTACGTGTAGGAGAGAACCACGATGACGATCGAGAGCGGCCACCCCACGGCGAGGCTGCGGCGGAGGCGGGCGAGCTGTCGCTCGGGAGCGGAGAACTCCTCGAAGCAGGAGGTCGCGCAGAAGTAGTAGGTTCGGTTCTCACGGACGAGGGTCAGTTCCGCCGTTCGCTCATCGACGAACATCCCGCAGACCGGATCGGTCGCCATGGTCGAGAGGCCCGCGACGAGAACCGAGCGGGGAGGTTCGCTGGGGCCGACCGCTCCGCCTAGGCGGGCGGGTGCGTCGTCTTGAATTCCGTGCGGCAGCTTTCGGCACAGAAGTAGTAGGTCTTTCCCCCAGATTCCAGTCGCGGCGTCTTGGGGCTCCGCTCGTCAACATTCATGCCGCAGATAGGATCCTTCGCCATGTTTTCACCCGAACGGAGAGAGCTAACCCTCTCGACGCTCAGCACGACCTAACCACATAAAACGTAAACGGTAGTTAGGCTTGGCCCCCGCGATGGAGGCCCCTACGCCGCGCGGGAAGGCCACGCGCGAGCGGGGGGAGTTGAACGCCCCGAAAATTGCGCTCGCCCTTCTCAGCTCGGAGTGCGGAGTCTGCGCCGGCCCCCACCAGCCGTCGGACCGGCTGGTCGCGGACCAAGATCGCCGCGCGTGGGCCCGGGAGCTCGGTCCGACCTGGGCCGCCCTCCTGGAGCGCTCGGGGGGCGATCTGCCGACCACGCGTGGACTCCTGCGTCGCTTCCTCGACGCCCCGCGCGCCGCGCCGGCGGCGAGGGGTTTTGAGCGACTCCTCCGGTCGGGTCGACTGCGGCTTCGGCTGGGGCGTCAATCCCGCATCATCGCCGAGCCGATGGGTACGCCTTCGTGGGTAGCCGCCTGGGGGGTCGCTACGATGCTCTCGAGCCACCCGGGTCGACTGCGTCGGTGCGCGCATCCCGCGTGCGGCTGCTACTTCCTCGATACGTCGCGGAGCGGTCGGCGGAAGTGGTGCGCGATGGCGCTCTGCGGCAACCGCGTCAAGGCGCAACGACACTACCGGAGGGCCGAGCGGTAGCCGACCGACGGCGCGGGATCCGGACGGGGAGATGGGGCCGTCCGAATTTGAATCGGAGTCTCTTGCACCCCAAGCAAGAAGGATGGACCAAGCTACCCCACGGCCCCACCGGGGGGAGTTCGGGTCGGCGGACCGAGGCTCGAGAGATAACCGTTTCCCCGGAATCCGCTACCGGATGAGCCACCAGGTGGCGAGCCCCGCCACGGCGATGATCGCGGAGTTCGCGAGCGAGAGCCACATGAACTCGATGAGCTCCTTCCGACCGGTCGCCGGGTCGACTTCGGGCCCGGGGGTCGAACTCCCGGGGGTCGGTGTGTAGGGCGTGCGAAAGCCGCTCGACGCGGTCGCCGTCATGACACCCTCGAATTCTCGTGGGGGTTCATATCGCCTTGGTCGGTGCGCGCCCCTAGGCGGCGAACCAGGGAAGCCGCGCGGCCGGGCCGGTCGGACGCAGCGTGATGAGGTGCAGGTTCGACGAGCTATCGCCCGGCGCATAGGAATCCCTCAGAGCGAGCTGGTAGAGGATGAACAGCGCCTCTTCGTCGTTGCTGACGCGGAGCGAGCCGTTCACGTCGACCCGGAACCGGGATCGGAGAAGATCGAGCAACTCCTCGAAATCGATCTGGGTCGAACCTTCCATCTTCTGAGCGCGACGGAAGAGGCCGACCACGATACCCGTGGCGAGCCGGAGCAGTTGGTTCGGGGAGACGATCCCCGTGTGCCAGTGCGCCGGCATCCCCGCGTCGGCGGCGCTGGGAACCACGAGGATGGAGAGTTCATTGTCGAACGAACCCGACGGGGGCCCCCGGGTCAATTTCCAGGCGGCCTCGGCGTCGTGCTGGCTCGGGACCACCACGATGCCGGCGCGGTTCGTGCCTTCGGGCGGGTTCGCGCGCACCCACGCGGGGAGGCCCTCTTCCGGAGCCGCGGAGCCGCCGGGGAGGAGGTACACCGGGAGGCGCCGTCGCGGCACCCCTCCTTCCTGCACCCAGAAGCGGGCCCTGGCGGCCGTCGCCCGGGGAACGGGGGAGACCCGCGCGTACCCCATCGCCTTCAGCGCGTTCTCGGCCCGACGAACGGCGTCGGCTCCGGCGCCCGCACGCTCCATCGCGTCCCCGGTTGGCATCGGCGATTCGAGGCGAGCTCGCGAGATAAGATTGACGCCGGCGCACGTTCCACCGAGGCGGCTCGGGAGGAGGGGAGCGACCGCACGGCCGCCCCAGCGCGGACTAGATCGTCGCCGGGAAGCCGGGGTGCAGAAGCATCCAGTTCGCGAAGACCACGACGATGACGCCCAGCAGGTACGGACCCGAATAGATGAACCCGCGAAGGGCGGTGCGGCGCGCCGTATCCCGCCAGAGCGGAGCGGCGACGACGACGAAGACGACGCCGAGGATCACCAGGGCGACGAACGCCGGCCAGCTGATCGGTCCCAGCCAGCCCATCAAGAGCGAAGCGGGCACCAGGAGCGCGGCCGCGACCACGACCGTCTGCCCCGACCGGTGCAGGTCGTTCATCCGGGGCAGCATCGGGAGCCCCACCGCGGCGTAGTCGTCCTTGAGCACGATCGCGAGGCTCCAGAAGTGGGGGGGGGTCCAGAGGAACACCAGCAGGGCAAAGGCGAGGACGCCGGGGGTCCACGTCCCGATCGCGGCGGCGCTCCCAGCGAGCGCCGGCGCGCTCCCCGCAAAGCCGCCGATGACGATGTTCCAGCTCGAGCGGCGCTTGAGCCAGACCGTGTAGACGACCACGTAGGTGAGGAAGCCCAGGGCGATCGAGAGCCCCGTGAGCGGGTTGAGCACGACGACCGCGCCACCGATCCCGGCGGCGGCGAGCACGGTTCCCGCCCACGCGACCGGTTCGCTCCGGACGATCCGGGCCCCGGGGAGTGGTCGGTGCCGGGTCCGCCGCATCCGGGCATCGAGGTCCCGGTCGAGGTAGTGATTCAACATCGCCGCGCCGGATGACGCGGCCCAGCCAAAGGCGGCGAGGAGCCCCAAGCGGACCAGGTTGATCGCTCCGGGCGAGGCGAGGACGAACCCCCCCACCGCGACGAGGACGATCAGGGCCGTGATGCCCGGCTTGGTCAGGGTCACATAGTCGGCGACCCGCGCATGCGCCGGAGCTCCAGTTGAATCCTTCGGGCCCGCCTCGCCCGAGGGCGCGGGCGCCCCGGTCGGCCCGTCGGTCATGCCCTCACCCGCGGACCGGCACGTGGGGAGACCCGACCGGCGCGTCGACCTCGAACCCGGGGAGCGATTCGGTAGGACCCAGCTCGGTCGCCTTCCACGCCCACGCGACCCAACGCCGCGGGACCTCCCGGAGGTTGGCGAGGAAGGCGAGGACGAGCAAGGCGGCGAATAGGAGCGTCGCGAGTCCGAGATGGAGCAACACCACGGCCGTGCTGAGGTCGCTTCGGACCACGACCGCGCCGAGGACGGCCTGCACGACGACCGTGCCGGCGCAGAGGAAGGTGAGATTCAGGAGGACCCGCCGGCTCCGCTCGTAAAGGAGCGCCGCGACCGTGAGCATCGCGATCAGGAGCGAGAGGACAAGCGCGCTCAGCCGGTGGGACCATTCAATCCCCGTCCCGCCCGCGAGCGGCGGCGTGTACGACCCGTGGCACGTCGGCCAATCGGGGCAGGCGAGCCCGGAATCGCTCGCCATCACGTTGCCCCCAAGGAGGATCGTCACGTACGATGCCAGGAGCGCGCCGATGGCGAGGTACCGAACGATATCGTGACCGTGCACCGTTCCGCCTCCTCTACCCGCTGCGTTCCGGCGTAGCCCCGATCGGCGGGACGACGGGGGTCGGGCGGGGCGTCGCGGCCGGGGCGGGGCCCTGCATCGTGCTCGGGAGGGGATCGCCCCACGGGTCGCCGACGACCCGCGCCCCGGCGAAGTAGCTGTAGACCATGTTGAACGCGAAGACGAGCTGCCCGATGCCGAGGATGATCGCCCCGAGCGTCGACATCAGGTTCCAGAACTGGAAATCCGCAGTGGGGAGATAGGTGTAGACCCGGCGCGGCATCCCCTCGGCGCCGAGGATGAACATCGGGAACAGGAGCAGGTTCACGCCCGCGTACGTGAGCAGGAAGTGGACGTGGCCGAGCCGCTGGGAGTACCAACGTTTCGTCCAGATCGGGTAGTAGAAGTAGATCCCGGCGAAGATCGCCATCAGCGTCCCGCCGAGCAGGATGTAGTGGAAGTGGGCGACCACGAAGTAGGTCGCGTGGTACAGGTAGTCGATCGGGATCGACGCGAGCAAGAGGCCCGAGAGCCCGCCGATGACGAAGCCGGTGATGAACGCGACGCAGAACCACATCGGGACGGCGAGCCAGATCTTGCCGCCCCAGAGCGTCGCGACCCAGTTGAACGTCTTGATCGCGGAGGGGACCGCGATCGCCATCGTCGAGAGCATGAAGACGAACCGGACGTTCGTCGAGATGCCGGTCACGAACATGTGGTGCTCCCAGACGGCGAAGGAGAGCACCGCGAAGACGCCGAGCGAGATCGCCATCGCCGCGTAGCCGAAGATGTCCTTCCGGGCGAGCTTCGGGAGGACCGTCGAGACGATCCCGAACGCGGGTAGCACCATGATGTAGACCTCGGGGTGCGCGAAGAACCAGAACATGTTCTGGTAGAGGAGCGCCCCGCCGAGCGGGGTCCCGTTCGCGGCCGCGAGGATGTGCGTCCCCAGGTTCCGGTCGGCGAGCACCATGGTGAGCGCGACCGAGAGCGACGGGAGCGCGAGAAGGAGCAGAACGCTGTTGATGAGCGTCGCCCAGACGAAGAGCGGCATGTTCCAGTATTCCACGCCCGGCGCCCGGTGCTTGATGATCGTGACGAGGAAGTTGAGCGCGCCCAGCATCGACGAGATCGAGAGGATGTGGAGGCCCAGGACCCAGAGGTCGATGCCGTGGCTGTTCGGGGCGAACGATTCCGTCGAGAGCGGAACGTACCCGGTCCACCCCGCGTAGGCGTTGGAAAAGAGGAGGATGACGCCCGCCGGCGGGAGCATCCAGAAGGCGATGGCGTTGATCCGGGGGAGCGCCATCTCCTTCGCGCCGACCATCGACGGGACGAGGAAGTTGCCGAACCCGGCCAAGGTCGGCATGATGAACATGAAGATCATCAGAACGCCGTGCATCGTGAACAGCGTCGAGTAGACGTCCGGGGTGATCCCGAGCGTCGTCTGCGGGTCCAGCCCGAGACCCTGGACCAGCCCCAGGTCGGTACGGATCAGCATCGCGTAGATGCCGCCGATGAAGAAGAACACGAGGCCGGTCGTGATGTACATGAGGCCGATCAGCCGATGGTCGGTCGTGAACAGCCAGCGGCGGGCGACCCGGATGAACCACCCGCCGCGGTACTGGAGGATCCCCAGGCCGAAGGCCGCGAGCGCCACGACAAGAGCGATCTCGACGATCGGGACCGTCAGGTCGGTCACGGTGACCTCTCGGCTACCATGCTCCGATAAGCCCCCCTAGTACGTACGCGAGCGCGGCGCCGGCGCCGAGGACGACGACGACCTTCGCGAACGTCGCGAGCGCGAGGTCGGTGATCGGGCCCGGCGCCGTCGTCCGGGTCTTTCGACCGAGGGGCCAGAGCCGGTACATGCGGTCGGCGCAGTGGGCGAGGGTCGCGCCCATCAGGAACATCAGGGCCACCGCGTAGCCGAACGACGTCTCCACGCCCGGTCCGACGAGCGGCCCGAGCTGGATCGAGTAGAGCGTGAGCGCGCCGATGCCGAGGAGCATCAGCACCGCGATCCAGGTGTAGAGTCGCATCTGGGCCCGCTGGATCGCGGCGACCCGTTCGTCGGGGTACGGCTCACTCAAAGAGCTCGATCCTCCGCGTGGCCGTGCCTCGGATCCGGTCGACCCGGTAGAGCATCCCGGTGATCAGCAGCATCGCGATGCAGGCGGCCACGGCCGCCACCACGGCGATGGGAGCGTAGGGCAGCCACCGTCCCGTCGCGAGGAGCGTCGTCACCCCCCAGACGAAGAACGCGGCGGCGAGCGTCCCGAGAAAGAGGAAAAACGCGAGGACGAGCCAGAGCGTCCCCGTTCGATACACGGGCGGCGAAAGAGGAGCATCAGTCACGGAGCGGCGACGCCTCCATCGCGGACGGGGCGGGGACCGAGGGCGACGCTGGGACGGGCGCCGGGGCGTACGCCCCGTCCAGTCGTCCGGCGGCCTCCCGGGCCGCCAGGCGCCGACGATAGGAGATCCGGTACCGATAGTGGAACAGCGCGACGACGATGGCATTGACGGCGAACAGCGGGACCAGGCGCTGCGCGATCGCTGGGGGAAGGATCTGGACCCCGGGGGTCAGGCCGCCCCAGACCGTCATCAGGATGAAGAATTCGACGAGGCACGTCGCGAGGTAGATGAACAGCGGTCGGTCCCGCGGATGGGTCGCTTTCGAGCGGTCGAGGAGGGGCAGCAAGAGGACATAGACGAGCACGACGTTCGACGCCCCGACGGCGATGATCGGTGTGACGCCGTAGAAGTCGACGAGCTTGAACAGCCAGAGGAAGTACCAATCCGGTTCGGTAACGACGCCGGCGGCAGCGAGGTTACCGACGTAGGTCGGGAGGTCCCACGGCCAGAGCGCCGCGAGGCCGAAGAGAATCCCCGCGTACAGCAAGGCCCATTTCGTGATGTACAGCAGGATGTGCGGCATGAACGGGACATGCTGCTGGTCCTCGGTGTGGGTGAACCGCCGACGCTGCAGCGGGTCCGAGCTCGCCGGCGGGGCGATACCGTGCGACTCGAACAACGCGATGTGGGCGTAGAGGAGGGCGCCGAGTGCGAGCGGGATCAGCACGACGTGGGCGGCGAACATACGGGAGAGGAGCCCCTGGGCGGTGCCGTCGCCGAGCAAGAGCGGTCCGATCAACGGACCGGCGTACGGTAGACGGAGCGCGAGGACGAGACCGACCTGCGTCGCGTTGAACGAGAGCTGCGTGTAGGGGAGGAGGTAGCCGGTGAACCCCATGCCGAGCGTGAGCAGGAGCAGGAGCGATCCGACGATCCAGCTGAGCTCGCGGGGGCGCTTGTAGACCCCCATATAGTAGCCGCGGAAGAAGTGAACGAACGCGAGGAAGATCATCGCGTAGGCGCCGTAGAGATGCGTCGTCAGGAGCAGGGCGCCCATCGGGACGGAGTGGATCAGGTAGAACGTGCTGCACCAGGCGCCGGGCGACGGCGAGAGCGAGCCGAGCGGTTGACCGCACGACGTGAACGTCGGGTTCACGGTCGGTTGGTAGTAGAGGAGCAGCAGCATCCCGGTCAGGATCTGGAAGATGAACGAGTTCGCGACGAACGCGCCGGTCCAGTACGATGGCTTGAACGTGAAGGCCGGCTGCGGGCGCAGCGCCCACTTCGGCATCCCGGTCCGATCCTCGATGAGCCCCCAGACTCGGTTGAGGGTCCGGTTGAACCACCGCTCGAACGCCACCGAGGTTCACCCCGACGGGAACTGGCAGAGGATAATCGGCGACTGTTTCGAGAGTTGGCTGGTCGAGCCGACCGGATAGTCCCCCTGGAGCGTGTCCAGGTGCCCGTTCACCGGCGGGCCGACGACCCCGACGGCGGAGATCGTATCGTCCGTCTGGTTCCATTCGAGCGTCACCTGGGGCAGGGGAAGAATCGCCGGTCCCGTGAGGTTGGAGGCCCCGTCGGCGGGGTCGTACGTCGATCCGTGGCAGGCGCAATGGAGGTACAGCTGCTTCCCCCCGGGAGTTCCGGAGCAGGTCCCGGGCGGGTAGTACGCGAGGTTCGGCGCGGGGCATCCCAGATGCTGGCAGATCGCGGAGAACGCGACCACGGAGCTCTTCGGCCCGATGCCCCCCTTCACCGAGGACGGTCCGCCGGACTTGCCGGGCGGGGGGGCGAGGTTCAGGAGGAAGTTCGGCTCGTTTCGGAGCGGATAGTTGAACGTGATGACGTCGGGCGTCAGGTAGCTGTACTCGGCGAGCGCCTTGGCCATCGTGAGCGGGCTCCCGTCGAGGTCGACCAACGGGACCTTGGGGTAGCTCGAGAGTCCGACGGCGGGCGGTTGGGCGAACTGGAGGGCACCGCCGGCGAGACCCCCTCCCCCGGCCGCGACCACGCCCGCGACCGCGAGCAGCTTCAGCACGTTCCGTTTCGTTTCGTCGACCTCGGTCCCGCCCCCCGGGCCCGGCGCGGCGACATGGTGGAGCTGGCCCGGCGGGAAGCGGAGCGATTCGGAGGTGGCGCCGACGAACGGACAGGAGGCGGGGCAGTCCACGATCACGTCAGGGACCTCCCGCGGGTGTCGGAGGTCATGTCGTCCGGGATCGACGGATCCGGGATCGCCGCCGTTCCCGGAAGCTCGGCCCGGTCGCTCCCGTGGTAAACGGCCCAGGTGATCGCGATCCCGAGCAGGATCATCAGGATCTCGACGAGCGTCACCTGCTGGTCGATCGAGAGCGCCATCAGCGGCTCCCGACGAGGTCCGACGACGACGGCGGTCGGGCGACGGACCAGCTCCCCGCGGTCGCAGTGGCGTACGCGGGCGTGGGCCCGGTCGTCACGGACGAGACCGCGTCGTTGCGGGGCTCCCACGCGAACAGGGTCGCGCGGATCGACGGCGTCGCGCCCGAGGACGGGGTGGGCAGATCCGCCGCCTTGCGGAGCTCGCCGAGGAGATCGCCCTTGAGGCGCATCGCCCGGCCGTACCACCGGCCGATCTCGCGGACGACCGTCCCGCTCTTCTGGCCGAAGAGAAGGAACGCCGCGACCCCGAGGAGAATCACCCAGTCGAACTCGGAGAATAACGCCACTTACCTCACGCTCCGGCCACCGGCAATCGAAGATCGCGTCGCCGCTCCCAACGACGGGCGAACCAGGCTCCCGCGAGGTACAGCCCGACCATCGGCGTCGCGACGAGCACCATCGTGATCCCGGAGTTGTCCGGGGTCACCACCATCCCGAAGAGCAACGACCCGATCACGGCCCCCCGCCAGTGACGCTTCCACGCCGCCGCGCGGACGAGGCCGATCCGCGTGAGCCCGTAGATGAACACCGGAAGCTCGAAGACGACGCCGAACGCCAGCGAGTAGAGCAACGCGAACGTGACGAACTGTTGAACGCCAATGACGGGGGCGAGCCCCATCGCCGCGACATAGCGGAACAGCAGGCGGAAGGTGAGCGGCGTCAGGACGGTGAAGCCGAGGAACGTCCCGACCGCGAACAGCCCCGTCGCCGGAAGGGCGATCCGTCGGACGAGGTGCCGCTCGTCGCGGCGGAACGCCGGCATCAGAAAGGCGCCGACCTCGTGGGCGATCCACGGCATCCCGAGGATGAGGGTGAGCAACGCCGCGATCTCCATCTGGACGACGATCGAGTCGCCGACGCCCACGTTGAGGAGCTGCACATGGGCGGGCAGCATCCAGGCGACGACCGAACGGAACAGCTGCGCCGTCACGTTGTCGAACGGGTCCGGGAACGGGTAGGCCAGCGGAACCGTGACCCCGAACCACCGGAGCGAGATCGGCACGAGCCGGAAGGTGAGAAGAAACGCGAAGATCGGGGCGAGCACGTACACGATCCGCACGAACCGGTCGCGGGCCTCCTGGACGACGCCCAGGATTCGCTCGAAATCGGTCATCGTTCACGCCGCGCTCCCCTCCGTTCGTCGCTGCCCCGCCACCGTGGAGGGTCGGTGGCGTTCGGGACCGCGCCGACGCCCCCGCCCATCCATCGCCGCGCGCCGCCGCGCCTACCGGTCGCCGGCCGCCGGCACCGCGGCCGCCGCCGCCTCGGCCTTGAGCTCGCGTTCGACCTCGAGTCGCCCGCGCTTGAACTCCCCGATCGACCGACCGAGGCTCCGGGCGAGCTGCGGGATCTTGCTCGAGCCGTAGAACAGGATGCCCGCGACCACGGCGATGATCAGCCAGCCATCGAGCGAATCGAACATGTCGTGCGCCTCGCCGGCGACCACCGGAACGGGTCGCTTATGGCGTTCGTACGGAGCGGTCGAACCCGTTGGTCCGGTTCGTACGGCGGGGTTATGAACCTCAGGCCGCGGGCACGAGGACCGTCTCGGTTCCCATCGAGACGGCCCGGTCGAGCGCCACTTCCGCGATGGAGGTCAGGCTCGCGGCACTCCGTTCGAGCGCGGAGGTCGCCGCCTGCAGTCCCGACCGGCGGGCGGCCCCGTTCATCCCGCGGGTCACCGACCGGGCGGCCTCCGTCAAATGGTTCGAGGCGGAGAAGGCGTCGCAGGCTTCGCCAAGCGACGGGTGCATCAGCGCCTCGACGACGGCCTTCAAGTTCGCCTTGAGCTCGGTCAGCAACGGCGAGAGCTCCGACCAGGCCGCGACCGGCTTATCCGGCGCCGCCTGCACGCGGCTCGCCACGTCTTCGAGCAGCTCGCCCATCTCGTGGAGCGCGTGCACGACGACCCGCCACTCGAGGAGATGGCGGGGGTCGGGGCTCCCGATCCGCCGGGCGAGGGACCAGTCCCGGCTCGCGAGGAACAGTTGGCGGACGAGGAGCGCCAATACGCGGCTCGTCTCCTCCTTGAGCGAGGTCAATCGGCGCGAACGCCCCCCGCTCCCGAGCATCGATTCGGACTCCTCGATGAAGGCGACCAGGATCATTTTCATCCGCTGGACCAGCTGCGGCAGCCCGTACTTGGACGGGTCGATGAAGTTCTGGAGCACGATCCGGTTCGGCTCCTGGGCGACCACGGAGACGCCGAGGAGCCCCCGGGCGGTCTGAAGGAGCTCTTCGACGCGCTCGGGCGCAAAAGGGACCTCGCTCCGGATCTCGATCGCGTCGTGGCCGACACGGTAGGCGCCGACGACGAGCCGCTCGAGCACCCCCGGGGTGTCGAACGATTGCGCATGAACGAGGAACGGGGACGCTGTGCTTCCGGACCCCGGGGTCGGCGCGGGCTTTAGGAACAACGTGCCGTCGTCGTTCTGGTCGAAGACCACAAGGTCGCCGGGATGCAAATTCATCGCCTCCGCCCACGGCTTCGGCAGGGTGACCGCGATCGACGAATGTCCCGCCTTCAGAATCCGACGCTCGCGCGTCGGTGCCCCCCACGCCATTTCCTCCCCCAGACCTCTTACGAGGTCCGTAGGTTCGGAAGGCAACCCCCTAGTTAGTCGTTGTGGACGACCTACGGACCCTTCGTAGCTTCCGATATCCCCTCGGCGTACCCCAGTCGCTCGGGGGGCATCTCGTGCATCGAACCCCGTCGACGGCCGATGACGAAAGCGAGGACGATGGCGAGGAGAACGAGACCAGCGATCGTTCCACCGATGATGAATACCGGTGCCCCGGGTCCGCTGTACCCCTGTCCGGGAATGGTGACCCCGCCGGACCCCATGTAACCCATCATCCCGGCGGCGAAGTGGCCGGATTGCGTGCAGACGAACTGGTAGAGCCCCTTGTGCGGGGCGATGAACGTGGTCGTCGCCGTCGTGGGGGCGGCGCCGAGCGAGAGGTTCACGAGCGGGGGATGCTGGGTGAAGTAGGCGAGCAGGACCGAGGTGCCCGCGCCCGAGGGGAACGTGTAGTTCGCTTCCGCGACGATGAGCAGGTTGTGCGGGGTTCCGTCCGATTGGACGAAGGTGAGGGTGACCGTGTCGCCCGGGTTGACCGGGAAGCTGGTCGGATCAAACGTGAACCCGCTCCCGACGGTGATCGTTACCGAAGTAGAGACGGGGGGCGCCCCGGCGCGGGGGGCTGATGGGCTCGCTTCGACGAGCCCCGCCGTGGCGACAAGGACCATCGACGCGACGAGGGCGGCGCTCACGGTCCGCCACCCGAGACGACGGACCAACGTGCGGCCGATCATGGGCGTCGAGCGGCGGTCCACTGTGAGTTCGATTCAAACCCCCTCCGTACGTACGTCCCCGAGCGGAGGTCCGGCCCGGCCTCGGCTCGGATGGGGGCCGGGCGGGTTCGTACGCCGGGCATAAGAAAAACGTCCCCTCCGACAGTCCGTGCGTTCGACGCCCTGGCGGCAGCTCGCGCTTGGAAGCCTGCTCGGCGAGGCGCTCCTCTTCCTGGCCGGGGGCGCCCGGGCCGCCGGGAGCAATCTCGACCAGACGAGCCCGCTCGTCTGGGTCATGATCATCATCAGCGTCGCCGGGGCCGTCGTCGTCTACGGCTTCCTCGCGTACGCGCTCTGGAAGTTCCGAGATCCCCACACCAAGGGGCGGCGGTATGGTTAACCGGCTCGAGCTTGGCTGGACCCTCCTCACGGTCGCCCTGATCGTGGGAGTCTCCGTCTACTCCACGGTGTTGCTCTACCACGTCGACGCGATCCCCGCCCACCCGGACGAGATCGTGGTCGTCGTCGGCCACCAGTGGTTCTGGCAGTTCTGCTACCCGGTCAACCACACGTGCTTCAACTCGACGTATGACGCGACGACGAACACCGTTTCCGGTGGGGCGTTATGGGCCGCCCCCGGGTCGACCGTGCAGGTGAATGTCACCGGCACCGATGTGGTGCACTCGTTCAACATCCCGGGGCTCGGCGTGCGCGTCGATGCGATCCCGGCCCGGTCGAACGTCTTCTCCTTCACGGTGCCGCACGTCGCGGCGGGGACTCAGTATCTGATCCAGTGCACGGAATTCTGCGGCACGTTCCACGGGATCATGCGCTCGTTCCTCATCGTGACGTAGCGTCGTCGGTCGGGGGAAGCGGCGGCGGCAACACCTCGCCCGGGGGCGCCTCGAAGCGGTAGCCCGTCCCGCCCGACCGAGCCTCCTGGGCGGGGACCGAGAACGTCGGTCCGCGTCGCCGGCGCCACACCCAGTACACGACCGCGACGGCGAGCGCCACCGCCACGGTCCCCCCGGCGACGGGCACGATCCACCGTTCCCAGGCGGCGCTGCCCCGCACGAGCGCGCTCAGGGGGTCGAGCGCCACCGTGACCGGCGCGGGGGCCGCATTGAGCACGAGCACGGTTCGGTTCGACCCGTAGCCGCGGGCGTTCGTCGTCAGCACATACGACCCCGGGGGCAGCGTGACGCCGAACCTCCCGTCGACGTGCGAGAGTTGCGCGGTGCGTACCAGGACGCCCGTCGAGGAGTTCCCGACCACCGCCACGCTGGCGCCCGAGAGGGGGAGCCCGGTCAGCGCATCCACGACGAGCCCGAGGACCGCGTAGCCCGACGGGTTGAGCGTGAGGTCGTGCCGGACCGGCGCGCCGTTCACCTGGATGGTGAAGTTGACCCAGCTGTACGCCACCGCGGAAGCGTTCGGTCCTTCGGCCGTGAGCGCGTAGCTGCCGTTCGGCAAGGCGAGCGTGAAGTAGCCGGCGGCGTCGGTCGTCACCCCGGGGAGTCCGCCCCCGAGGATCCGCGCGTTCGGGACTGCCGCCCCGTTCGACCGGTCCCGCACCACCCCCTGCACCGGGTACGTCATCGTGGCGAGCAGGAGGAAGAGACCGAAGCGCGGCGCGTGAAGGATAACGGTCGTCGCGCTCGGATGGTACCCTGACTCCGTCGCGATCAGCGTGAACGTGCCGTAGTAGAGCGTGAGGCTGAACCCACCGGTCGCGTTCGACTGCGCGGAGGCGACCGCCGTGCCGAACTGGAGCGCGGAGATCACGGCGCCCGCGAGGCCGTGCGTTGGGTCGGCGGCGGTGACGACCGTGCCCACGAGCGGGATCGGGAGGGTCGACGGGAGCGGCGTCAGGTTGACCGACGGAAGGAACGCCGTGCCGCCGACCGGCACGACGACCGTCGTGAAGTTGTCGTTGAACCCCGCCGCCGAGACGTCGAGCTGGACCGGGCCCGGCGGGGAATTTACGGCGAACCGACCGGTCGCGTTCGAGATCACGAGCCCCGCGCACGGTCCACCGGCCCAGGTCGCGCAGGCCCGGATCGCCGCCCCCGCGATGGGGACGCCGTTCGGGAGCGCGTCGACGGTCCCGTAGATCGAGCCGTACGCGAAGAGGAACTGGACCCCCACGTTGATCTTGGCGCCCGGGAGGATCGAGAGGTTGAGGAACGAACTGTTGTAGAGCGGGGCGGAGAACCGGATGACGAACGACCCCGGGGGGGCCGGCAGCGAGAAGGAGCCGTTCGCCGCGCTCGCGACGTCGATGAAGCACGGTCCGCTCGGGAATCCGAGCGAGGAGCAGACCGAGATGTTGCCGTTCACGATCGCCTGGCCCGTCGGGATGCCGATGAGCCGTCCCGTGACCGTGGCGTACGTGAAGACCGGGATGTGCCCGATGGTGACCCACGTATCGGTCGGAAGGTTCACGGCGACCGTGTAGTTCGTCGCGTAACCGTTGGCGATGACGGTCACCACGTCGAGGCCGGGGGGCGCGGCGATGGCGAACGCCCCGGCGCCGTTCGTCGCCCCCGTGGACGGACAGATCGGAAGGTTCGCGGGGCAGACCTGCACCGACACGTTGGCGACCGGGACCCGGCCCGGATAGGCGACGACGCTCCCCGCGACGATCCCGTCGCCGGTCAAGTTCGTGTACGGGAGGGTGACCGACCCGCCGTGGCTCAGGTTGAGCGAGGTGCGGAACGGGGCGTAGGCGGGCATCTGGACGACCAGCGTCTCGATGTCGTTCGGGGGCGGGCCGAAGGCGAAGAACTGCCCCAGGTCGTTCGTGGTCGTCGGCCCGTTGATGATGCCCCCGTTGGCGTCGACGATGATCACGCGCGCGCTGGGGAGCGGCGCCCCCGTGAAACGGTCGACCGCGCCGAGCACCGGGGTCGCGTTGACGGTGTTGACCTGGTACGTGCGGAAGAAGACCCCCGTGTCCGGAAACGGATTCTCGGTCAAGTTCACGCGGCCGAGCGGGGACGTTGTGCTTTCCGTCACCGTCGCGGTGAAGTTGGTCCCGAGGTAGTACGGCCGGCTGGTGATCAGGACGAGGTCCGTCCCCGGCGGTGCCGTGACATTGGCGACGCCCGCTCCATCGGCCTGTCCGGCACCGACCCAGTTCGTACCGTTGGCCAGATCGCTCCGGAGGACGGTCACGTCGGCGAAGGGGATGGGCGCGCCGGTCGTCGCGTCCCGGACGCCGACGCGTACCCAGCCGAAATGCGGCTCGGTGACGTTCCGGTCGCCGACGATCGACCCGGCGACGACCGACCCCGGGATCGTCACGTTCGCCGTCAGGAACCCGCCCCCCAGGCCTTCGATCGTCGTTCGCGATCCGCCACGGGGCTCTAGGAACAGGTAGTTTCCGCCTCCCCCGGGGGTGCATGCGGTCGCCCCACTGAGGACCCCCGCCACCGAGGAGGCGAGGTAGCCGAAATGGATCGGGTCGCGGGCCTCGCTCCGGCTGGCGTTCCACGTCCCGCCGTCCCGCTCCGTCCCGGCGATCCCCCCGAAGATGGCGAGAGCGACCGCCGTGGGTCCGCTCGTGGGGAGCTGCGTGAGGTTCTTCGTCACGTCGACGCTGACCCCGAGCGGGCTGAACCCGAAGGGGGCGGTGCCATCCCCACCGGCCGGACCGCCGCCTCCCCCGGAGATCTGGAGGGAATCGGCGATCCCCGCGGGGCCGCTCACGTTGAAGTAGCCGCCGGTATCGACGAACGAGAGCGGTCCGCACGGCGCGCCCGAGTTCGCGCAGAGCAGCACGGTCGCGCGGTCCGGCCCGAGGCCGCCCACGGTCGTCAACGATGCCCACGGACCGATCGCGACCCGGCCGAGGACGGCGGGGAGTGGCGTCAGGTCGACGACCCCGACCGACGCCGTCCCGCCCGCGGTCGCGTTGAGGAACACCGTCGTGGGCGCGTAGGTCGTCGCGTTGACGAAAAGTTGGTACGCCCCGGGCGGGACGGTGCCGTTGAACCCTCCGCCCGTGTTCGTGACATCCGTGAAGACGACGCAGCTGAGTCCGAGGATCGGGCAGCCCACGACCTCCGCGCCGGCGACGCCGTAACCGCGGCGGGCATCCACGGCCCGACCCGCGACCCAGGATCCGCCCGAGCCGGCGAGCGGGGCCGGTAACCCCCTCGGCAGCCCCGGTGACCCGGCGGGCCGTCCGTTCCCGATCGGGGACAAGGTGATCGGCGGGACGACCGACAGCGCTCCGGCCGAGGTATTCACCCAGCTCCAGTTCGCGGCGTAGCCCGAGGCCGTGGCGATCACCTCGTACGTCCCCCACGGGAGCGGGCCGCCGCGAACGGAACCGCTGTACTGCCCGTTCGTGCCGGTCAACCCGTTGGGCCCGACCGGGCGGCAGAGCGCCACTTGGCCGATCGGACACGCGGCAACGTGGGCCTCGATCGCCCCCCCGCCCCCGGCGACCAGCACCTGCCCCGCCAGCACCGCCGAGGGGGCGAGATAGATGTCGCCGGTCGAGTTGGCGCCCGTCACGTCGATCCACGTCGAGTTGGTCTCGTAGAACTGGGGGTAGACGCTCACCCGGTCCCAGCCGACCTGCGCGGTCAGGTTGAAGGCGCCGGTCGTGTTGTTCGCGAACGTTGCCTGGCACTGGGACCCGGCCGGCGCGGGTCCGGCCGCGCAGACCTCGACCTCGGCGAAAAGGCCCGCGGCCGGTTCCTGGGGTCCGCCGCCGGGGGTCACGACGTAGACGTGACCGCTCACGCTCCCAATGCCCCTCCCGACCGCGGTGAGGTTGACCCACCCGACGTTGACCGGGTGGCCCGCGAGATGGCAGCAGCGCGGGTCGACGAACGCCCACGTGCGGTTGACCCCGCCGTTCGTCCCCGTGACCGTGACCTCGACCGGGCCCGGGGGGCTCGCCGCGCAGAACCAGCCGGGTCCCGTCGTGCAGCCGGGATCGCTCGCGGACCCTGGGCCACCCCCCATGCACCGGGGTTCGTCCGTGGAGCAGACCCGGACCGTGTAGTTGGAGGTGGGCGTCCCGGTGGGATCGAGAGCGACCCGACCTTCCACGTACGCCCCGGCGGTCATGTTCACAAAAGAGAGGTTCGTCATCCGGTCCGCGGTCACGTTGACCCAGGTGATGTTCCCCCACTCGTACTGCGACGTCGCGAAGCTGACGAGCTCGCTCTCGATCGGAGCGGTGCCCGGGAGCGGACTGATGTAGATGATGTCGCGGAGCGGCATGGCGGCGAACGTGACGGGAATCCCGGGCGTGTAGTTGGCCTGCTGGCAGTCGGTCTCTTTCCAGTAGGGTCCCAACACGTTGGTCTTCGGAATCGTGAGCCCGTCGAGCGAACAGGCGACGATCGTCCCCACCCCCGGCCCGACCGTCCACGTCGCGGGCGGAGGAGGTCCCCCGGTCAACCCGACGGTGAGGTTCACGAGCCCTTCGGGCATCAGCTCCACCGTTCCGACGTCGAAGTAGCCGAGCGCGGGAGATTTGGGGACGTCCGGTAAGGTGGTGATGTTCACGACGTACCCCTGGCGGAACACCTTCATGATGTCGGGACCGGGAGGGCCGACGTTCCCGACAAAGCACGCCCCGCTGACGCGCGAGCAGACCTGGACCTGCCCGGGCGTTATGGTCGCCCCGGTCACGGCGTCGCGGGCGGCGAGGTGGAGCGGAGTCGCGTTCTCGATGTACAGGATGCCGAGGTCCACCACGGCGTAGGCGCCGGCGTCGACGAAGGTGAAGTTCGCGAGCGAGTCATTTCCCCCGGGAGTCAGGTCGATGCGCGACGGGACCGGGGGCACGGCGAGCAGGAAGCTCCCGTTGGGGGCGGTGCCGGATCCCGGCGTCGCGATGAGCCCGTCCCGACTGATGGCCTGGAGCCCGACGTTGGTCGCCGGCGGGGTGCCGGGTACGTCCAGCTCGACGACCCCTTTCGCATACCCGACGTGCACCAGGTCGATCGACCCGATGGCGAGATTCCCGGAAAGGGGGACCGTGGTCCAGCTTCGGTTGTCGATGTAGTCGACGTGCGTGAAGAGACGGACCGCCGGGCCGGCCGGGCCGGCGACCCGGAACCCCCCCGAACCGTTGGTCGTGGCAAGGCAGAGGCCGATGCAGGAACCCCCCGCGAGGGGGTGAACCGTGACGTTGACGTTCGGGATCGGGGTGCCGAAGTGGGGGTCGAACACGTTCCCCGAAATCGTCCCGGCCGCGAGGGGTCGGGGCGACGCTCGGGGCGATGCGGCGGCCGCCAACGGCCCGGAGGTGGTATTCGGGCCGACGACGCTGGGAGAGGAGAGCGGAAGCCCCCCGCGATCGTTCGGGGCCTCGGCTACCCACCGCCCTACGTCCACGAACGGCTCGTGCGTCGGATCCGTGCCCGCAAGATGGGCCGCCGACGGCGGGATCACGCTCGCGAGATCGGACCCCGTGTGGCCCACCGCCCCCGGGATCGGCGCGGCCGCGGATGCCGCGCCCATCCCGGGGAGGAGCGGCAGCGCCATGAAGGCCCCGACCGCGATGGCGAGGCTGGACGCGGACGACCAGCGCCGACGCCCGTCGAACGTTCCGAGCTTTCGGGATCGGGCTCGTTGGGTGCCCCTCACGGCCGCTCCCCCGAGCGGGGGTGCGTAGATGAACCTCTTGGAGCCCCATCCGCGGGGCGTTTCGCTAGTGGGGAGGATGGCTGGCGGGAGCCCGCTCCGGGAAGCGTCCGGTCAACGTCGCGGCGATGACGAGGAGGACCCCCAACCCCAGCACGGCCCCGCCTCCTTCGAGCAGGACCGGCGCGACGATCGCGCTGCTCGGGGCGGAGATGACCGGGACGGGGACCCCGATGTACAGGAATCCGAACATGCCGTTCGCGAAGTGGCCCGCGACCTCGCAAATGAACTCGTAGACGCCCGCCCGCGGTACGCTGAAGTTCGCCCAGGCGACGCTCCCCGGATTGGGGACCGAGACGTTCGCCGCCGGCGGTGCGGTCTTGAACGTCGCGTAGAACGAGGTCGAGCTCAAGGTGACGTTCGGCTGCGACTCGATCGTGAAGGTGTGCGGGAGCGAGCCGACGTTCGTCACCAGAACGTCGACCGCGACGGGGTAATGGGCCGGCTGGACGCCGAGGAGGTTCGGAACGAAACTCAACCCCGTGGTGGCGTTCGTTTGCAGGACCACACCCGGCCCTGTGGGCGCTCCGGTGACATTGAAAAAGCCGAACATCCCGGCCTGGAACTGGTACGGTATCACCGAGACGAATTCGTAGCTACCCCCCGCATCGGACGCGGGGACGGTCAGGTTCACCCACCGCGTGGCGGCGGGGGGGAGCGAGATGTTCACCCAGCTCACGTTGTTCTGGAAGTACCGGTAAAGCTGGGTCGGCGAGAGCGTCCGCGGTAGGACGGTGGTCCCGTTCGATACCAGCGTGAAGGTGTGGTCGTAGCCTCCGTGATTGACCAACCGGAGCGCGACGCGGTCCCCCGCGGGTGCTGCGAATCCGTGGGGCATGAACGAGGGGGCGTCGGTCGCGTTGAGCGTGACGTTGACCTGATTTCCGCCCCCACCGGGGCCACCCCCGGTCGAGGCCGTCCGAACCCGGGAGTTTCCGGCGGGGCTGACGGGTGCCATCAGCAGCCCGAGTAGAACCGCGACGACGCCCACGGCTACGAGCCGGCGCCCGGCGCGGGCGACCCTCGACCGGCGGGTCCAGTGCGACAACGGCGGCTCTCGCCGGCGCTGGACCTGGGTTCGCTTGATATGAGTATAGTACGAATCGCTCGGCGCACTCGCATGTCAGGGGTCCCGAGGCCAAGGCGGGCCACGTAGCCATGGTTATGGATCGCGCGAAGCGGCCGATGGGGTGGGGTGCTCGTCGATCGTCTCGAAACGCCGGATGAGCTGGGTCGTAACCTCCAAGAGCGGATGGTGCGCCGAACTGTCGACCTGGATGTCATCGAGCGATTCCAGGTGGTGCTCCTTCGCCTGCCTTTCCAGCCCCGTTTCCAAAACCGCGAACTCCTGCGGCTTGTCACACGTCAGGATGAACGCCTGGAGCTGCGCGAGACCCATCTCCCGCGCCGCGAGCGCGCGATGGTGCCCATCGATCAGGATCCACCGATCGCCCTTCTGCAGGACGAGTACCGGTTCCGCGAACCCACGCTCGAGCTCGTACCGTCGGCCCTCGAGCTCGTCTTCGAAGACCTTCCATTGGGTCGGCCGCAGCCGCTGGATCGGGACCAGCCCGCGGCGGAACGAGAACGGGAGGTCGTACCGCTCGGAGAGCAGCGTGCGCAACGTCTCGGCCTTCGCCGGGGAAGCGCGCTCGAAATGCGAGCGGACGATGTCGAGGTTCGAGACCACGCCGCAGAGCTTCCCGTCGAGGTCGGTGATCGGGAGGTCGCGGAGGCCGAAACGGAACATGATCCGCGCGACGTCGTCCAGCGACATGTCCGGCGTGGCGGTGTAGGTCCCCGGGCGCATGATCGCGGAGAGCGGCGTCTCCTGCCGGTGAACGTTCCGGAGCAGTTCCTTCGCGCTCACGAACCCCACGAGCTTCCGCGCCCCGTCGGTGACCGGGAGCCCGTGGTGGCGGCTCCGGCTCAGCCGCTCGATCGCTTCCTTGACCGTCGTCGTCTGGTCGAGGTGCTCCACCTCGAGCACCATGTAGTCGCGGACGCGGACCGTCATCCGGTCGCGCGCGCCTGGGGGGCCTCGTCCCGGAGATACGCGGTCAAGAGGTGGCAGATGAGCAGGTGAACGTCCTCGGTATGCTGCATACTGTTCGACGGGACGACGATCGAGATGTCGACCATCTCCTTGAGCTTCCCACCGCCGAGCCCCGAGAGCCCGATCGTGCTCAACCCCATCGACCGCGCCATCTCGACGGCGCGCAACACGTTCGGGGAGTTGCCGCTCCCGCTGATCCCGACCGCGACGTCGCCCATCTGGGCCAGGGTCTTGAGCTGCTCCGAGAACACCTTGGCGTATTCCGCGTCGTTCGCCCACGCGGTGACGCTTTCCACGTTGTCGACGAGCGCGACGCACTTGAAGCGCCGGCCGTCGCCGCGGATCGTCGCCTTCCCGATATCGACCACAAAGTGCGACGCGGTCGACGCGCTGCCGCCGTTCCCGAAGAAGTAGATCGTCCGACCCGCGGCGCGCGCCGCGAGCAGGACGGGAACGATCCGGCCGATGCCGTCCGCCAAGTACGGGTCGGCGAGCGCGGCCCGGGTCTCCTCCACGTACCGATGGACGTACCGACCGATCTCCTCGGGCATTTGCTCACCGTCCGACGAACAGGATCCGCGACCCCTCGGGAACGATCCGCACCGGGAGCCGCTTCATCGGCGAGAGGGCGCGAGCTATTTTATGGCTCTGCCCGGGCGGGTGAATGACGAGCAGGAATCCGCCGCCGCCCGCCCCGGTGATCTTCCCCCCCCACGCCCCGGCGGCCTTGGCGCGGTCGTACATCCCATCGATCGCGGACGAGCTGACGCCGGGCGCGAGCGTCCGTTTGAGCTGCCAACCTTCGTCGAGGATCGCGCCGACGCGCGGCCAGTCGTGCTCGACGAGCGCGGCGCGGGCCTCGTTGGCCAGCGTCCGCATTTGCAAGAGGGACGCCTGGTTCTGGGGCGTTCGGGAGCTCTGGTCCTTCAAGATCGTCTCGGCCTGGCGCGTGATGCCGGTGTAGAACAGCGAAAGATGCGTGGAGAGGGCTTCGCGTTCGGAGCGCGTGAGCGGGATCGGAAAAGCACGAACCGAGTCGTCCGGGTGGAATTCAAAGTACTGGAGTCCGCCGAACGCCGCGATGTACTGGTCCTGTTTCCCCAGGGCGCCGCCGAGGATCTCGATCTCGATCCGACAGGCTTCCAGCGCGAGCTCGGCCGGGTCCTTGAGAACGCCGCGGTGGGCGTAGAGGGCGTTGAGCAGTCCCACGGTCAAGGCCGACGACGATCCCAGACCGGTACCCTCCGAGGGAATGTCGGCGATCGTGTGGACTTCGAGGGCGTCGGTCACCCCCGTGAGGCGCATCGCCTCGCGCACGAGCCCGTGCTGGAGATCGTCGAGCGTGTCGACGTTCTCCGTGCGCGAGTACGCCACGCGGATCGATTTGTCGAACTTGTCGTTGACGAGCACGTGGACGTACCGATCGATCGTCGCGCTCGCCACGGCGCCACCGTCGTGGGCGCGGTAGAACGACGGGATATCGGTTCCGCCCCCGGCGAAGCTGATCCGGAGCGGGGTCCGGGTGATGATCACGGTCGCCGGGGGGTCGGATGCGTTCTTTACGGTTGTGTGCCGGACGATACGACGGGGACCGCCGCCGGAGGTTGGTGCACCCGCCGACCCCCGAAGAAGCGGCGCGCGGTCGTAGCGAGATCCCCGAGCGGCTCCAGGCCCGGCAGGGCGGCCGCGAAGAGCGGAGCTCGCCGGTCGAGGATCACCGCGATCCCCCGGTCGTTCTCGGAGCGGATCATCCTTCCCAGGGCCTGCAGGATCAGCCGTTGGGCGGGAGCCTCCACGCAGTACGCCCAGCCGCGGCCGGTCGTGCTGTCGAGGTACGCCCGCAGCGCCTCGCGCTTCGCGTTCGGACGGGGGTACGGGATCCCGACGACCACGACGGCTTCGAGCTCGTCGTCGGGGAAGTCGACGCCCTCGGCGATCCTCCCCCCGGTGACGCCGAGGAGCGCCCCGTCGCGCCGCCCCCGCTTGAACCCCTCGAGCGACTTCCACAGGTCGCCCATCGAGAGCCGCCGCGACTCGATGACGGTCCCTTCGGGTAGGACGCCGCTGAGACCGGCCGCGAGGACCTTCTCCATCAGGTCGAAGCTCGGAAAGAAGACGGCGGTCCGCACGGGAAGCGCCTCGAGCACTTGGGCGAGCCGGTCGGCGATCCGCTCGACCATCCCGGGGTCGGCCATCAGGTCCTCGTAGCGCGTCGTGACCGTCGGGTCGAAAAAGACGCGCCGGTTCTCCGGTGGGAAGAACGGGGGCACCACCAGCGTGCGCGCCTGCTCCCCGAGGCCGAGGGCGTCCCGGTACTCATCGAGTGGTCGCAAGGTGCCGGAGAGGTGGACCGATAGATGGCAGCCGCGGATCGCTTCCGCCGCCCCGGCCGCGTCGAGGGCGTAGGCTTCGAGCGTTCGACGAGGGACCCGGGCGGCGACCTTGACGTACGCCGGGGCCACGAGCTGCGGCCAGGAGAGGAGCGTGAGCGCTACCGTGTGGACCCACGACCGGGGGAGGTGCTTCTGCCGACGTCGCTCGTCCCGAAGCTGCTCGCCCCAGGCCGCGAGGGCGCCCAGCCACGTGTCGAGCCGATGCGAGGTCCCGCCGAACTCGGTGAGCAGCGTGTCCTCGAGCGCGTTGGGGGGAAGGAGCCCGTCGTCCTCGCGGGCATACTTCTGGATCAGCTGGTCGACGGAGGCGCCGACCACCTCGAGCAGACGCCCGGCCGTCGGACCTTCCGGGAGGTCGACATCGCCCCGGTCGGTCACCTCCGCCCGGGCGCGGCGGATCGACTCGTGCGGGAGGGCGACGCTGCCGAGCTCCCGGAGGTAGTCCGGAACGTTGTGCGCCTCATCGATGACGAGGTCGATCCGGTCGAGCGGGACCCCGAGCCAGGTGAGCAGGGAGGTGCGAATGTGGGGGTGGAAGAAGAAGGCGTACGGGGCCGTGACGAGCCGCGCCCCCGCGCAGAGCTTCTTCGCGAGCTCGTACGGGCAGAGGTTCTCCGCGCGGGCATACTCATCGAACTCGCGGGGGCTCGGGAGCTTGGCGCGGAACCGGTCCGCCAGGGCCTCCAGGTCCGCCTGGAGCAACTTCGCGTAGTACACGCAACCGTCGAGGTCCGTCAGGTCGACCGCCGCGCCCTCGGGGAGCTCCCCGGGCGGCGCCAGGTCGGCGCCCTCCTCGAACGACTGGACCGTCGCGCGCTTGCGGTCGGCGCACAGCTTGCCGTGCTCCTCCGCGGTCGCTCCCTTGATCTCCGCGAGTCCCTCGAGCAGGAGGCAGCGGCTCTGCCGGCCGGAGAGTCCGACCGCGAGCAGCGGCCGGTCGACGCGATGGGAGATCGCCCGGGTCTCGGTCAGGACCTGGAGCTCCTGGGCGTGGGTTCGGACCAGGTAGAGCACCTTGTGGTCGGCGCGCTCAGCGTGCTCGATCAGCGAGGCGAGCGACGCCACCGTCTTGCCGGAGCCCGTCGGGGCGTCGATGAGGAGCGCCCCTCCGGATCGGGCCAGGTCGGCGGTCCCGTCCAGGATCGCCTCCTGCCCCGGCCGGGGTCGGTACGGGAACAGCGGGTGTCGCTCGGGCGCGGGGAGAGGCGTCGGCGTAGAGCTGCTCCTGTGGTCGTTCGACCGGAAGTGGAGGCTTGAAGCCTCGCTTGGAACGGAACGATGCCGCCGCTGCGCCTAGCCGTAGGCGTACCGGACGCCGTAAGGCCCCCGCGGATAGTTCCACGTCACCGACCCCTGGTCGCAGGCGACCGCGCAGGCCCCGCATTCGACGCAGTCCTCGTAGCGGAAGACGAGCTTCCCGTCGATCCGCTCGTAGCACTGGGCCGGGCAGACCACGGTGCAGAACGAGTGGGGACACTTCGCGCAGATCGGAGGCTTGACCGTGATGTGGGCGCGGTCGGGGGAGTCGGTCGTGTACCGCAGCGTACCCAGCCGCCGTTTGATCTCGACGAACGAGACCGCGGCGTTGGTGGTGGCCTCGGATCCGGACACGCTTCGACCCCTAACTCTCGTGAAGGCGGTTATCGGAGATGAATCCGTCGCTGGGCTTCGCCGCGCGCTCGAGTCGCCTGACTACCGGACGCCGGGAGCGGTGGGCAGGGCGGCGAGGATCTGGAGGTCGGAGCGGACAGCGTCCGCGCTCGCTCGGAAGGCGGTCGATTCGTCCGGCGACAGTTCGACCTCGACGATTCTCTCGACCCCGGAGCGGCCGAGGATCACCGGGACTCCGAGGCAGAGATCCTTGAGCCCGTACTCCCCGTCCAGGTTCGCGGTCACGGGCAACAACCGGCGCTCGTTCAGCGCCACGGCGCGGACGAGCTCGGCCTGGGTGGCGGACGGGGCGTAGTAGGCGCTTCCCATCTTGAGCAACTCCACGATCTCCCCGCCCCCCTTCTTCGTGCGTTCGACGATCGCCGCGATCTTGTCGGCCGGAAGGAGGCGGCCCAACGGCACGCCCGCGACGCTCGTCAGGGAGAGGATCGGCACCATCGTGTCGCCGTGGGTCCCCAGGACGAAACCGGTCACGTCGCGCGGGGCCACGCGGAGGGCTTCGGCGACGAACCACCGGAACCGGGCCGTGTCCAGCGTCCCGGATTCCCCGAACACGTGCGCCGCGGGCAGGCGACTTCGCGCCCGGAACCAGTAGGTCATCACGTCGACGGGGTTCGTCACGACGATCACGACAGCCTGTGGGGCGTGGAGTCGGACCGCCTCGGCATGGCCCCCGACGATCGCCGCGTTCTTCTCGAGCAGGTCGGAGCGGCTCATCCCGGGCTTGCGGGCGAGTCCCGCGGTCTCGACCACGATATCGGCCCCGGCTACCGCCGCGAGGTCCGTCGACCCGGTCATCCGGGTCGAGAAGCCGATCACCGGGGCCGACTCCTGGATGTCGAGGGCCTTCCCCTGGGGGAGGCCGTCGATGATGTCGATCAGGACGACGTCGTTCGCGAGGTCGGATTCCGCCAGGCGCTGGGCAAGCGTTCCACCGATATTTCCGGCTCCGAGAACGGCGATCTTCCGGACACCCGCCACCGAACCACGGCCCCGGTCGGCGCGAGGTCCGGCGCGGGATAACTCTGCCCGTCCGTCCCCCGTGGGGGGTCGTTCGGGCCGACCCGGACCTCCCCCGGCCGGGCGAAAAGTTCATTCTGCCGCGCCTGCCTCCCCGGCCACCGCGGATGGTCGACGTCGATTCCGTGCTCCTGAGCCTTCAGGAGCGCGACAAGTGGCGGGGACGGCTCGACGTCCTCACCCGTACGTACGAGGAGGTCAAGGTCCGCCGGGAGCGGGTCCACCTCCGGCTACGACGCATCAAGCGCGAACTCAGCCGTCTCGCCGAGTACGCCGAAGCCGTCACCGACGCGCGCCGAACCCTGGTCGCCACCCGAACGATCCATGCGACGAGCGAGCCCGGCCGCCCTCCACGATAGGCTCAGCACCCTCCTGACCCAGCGTCGGGAGGCGGAGGCTGAGTTCGACCGCCTGGTCCGCGAGGAGCGGTTCTTGGCGACGCAGCGGAAGGAGGCGGAGGAGCAGGTGCGTTACTACGAGGGGCTCCTCTCCGTGATGCGGCGGGAGTGGGGCAAGCCGCGGCATCTGACCGACCTCGTTCGGCGGCTGGGCTAAGCATCCCAACATCGCGACGATGCGGGTCATCGTCGTAGGGGCCGGCGCGGTCGGCAGCCTCTTTGGGGCCCGCCTGTCCGGGGCCGGGCACGACGTGCTGCTCGTGGCCCGGCCCGCGCACGCGGCGGCCATCCGCGCGCACGGACTACGCTTGGAGAGTCAACCGCCGGCGACCTATCGAGTGGCGGTCGTCGAGCGTCTGCCGAACCACACCGAGGCGGACGCGATCCTGCTCGCGGTGAAGAGCTACAGCATCGCGACCGCCGCACGGGAGATCGCCGAGGCGATCCGGCCGCCGGTGCCGGTGCTCGCGCTCCAGAACGGTCTCGGGATCGAGGCCCATGTGGCCGCGAGCCTGAGCGCCGGTGGGTGGCACGACGCCGGCCGCTACGTGGTGCGCGGGATCAATTCCGTTCCGGCGATGCTCATCGAACCGGGGGTGGTTCGGCCCACGGGGGAGGGGGCAATCCTCCTCGGGACGTCGGAAGGAGGGGCGCGCCCACGGACCGTGGCGATGTTCTCGAGCCTGCTCGCCAGCGCCGGCCTCGCGACGCGTCCCGCGGAGGACCTCGCGAAGGAAGAATGGCGCAAGGTCCTGATCAACGCGGCGATCAATCCGGTGACGGCGGACCACGGCATCCCGAACGGCCAGCTCGCCCGCGACCCATGGCGGCGGCAGGTGCTCGACCTGCTCGGCGAAGCGATAGAGGTGAGCCGGGCTGAGGGCGTGGAGCTCTCCCCCGCGGAGGTCGAGCGGGACCTCTGGAAGGTCGTCCGGCAAACGGCCGAGAATCGGTCGAGCATGCTCCAGGACCTCGACCGGGGCCGACGGACCGAGATCGACGCCATCTCCGGCGCGGTCCTCGCCCTCGGGGAGCGGCACGGCCTCTCCCTCCCCGCCACGCGGCGCATCGTCGACCGGATCCGACGCCGGAGCGATCGGAGTCTCCCGTCGCCGCCGTTCCGGAGCCCCCTCGGGTCGCCGAAGCGCTGACCCCGCGCCCCGGAACCGATCGGCATCCGCGCACCTCCACAACCCTCATACGCGGGTGGCTCACCGCCCGCCGATGGCCGCCAAGCGGAGCGTCACGGCCGCCTCGGTGCGGGGGCGTCGCGTCCTCGTTCGGGTCGACTTCAACGTGCCGCTGACCCCGACCGGCGCGGTCGCGGACGACCATCGCATCGTCGAGACGCTGCCGACGTTGAAGCACCTCGAAGCAGCGGGCGCGCGGACGATCCTGATCTCCCACCTCGGCCGGCCGGACGGGACGCGGGACCCGAAGCTCTCCTTGCGACCGGTCGTCCATCGCCTCTCCAGCTTGCTCGGCCGGCCCGTTCCGCTCGCCGACGACATCGTCGGCGTCCACGCGCTGGAGGCGGCCGCCCGACTGCAGAACGGGGAATTCTTGATGCTGGAGAACGTGCGGTTCCGCCCCGGCGAGGAAGCCAACGACCCGAGCTTCGCGGCGGAGCTGGCCCGCCTCGGGGAGGTGTTCGTCCAGGACGCCTTCGGAACCCTTCACCGGGCCCACGCTTCCACGGTGGGGGTCGCGAAGCGACTTCCGACCTACGCCGGATTCCTGGTCGACCGGGAGGTCCGCGAGCTCTCCCGGCTCGTGGAGGCCCCGGAGTCCCCGTACGTGGCGCTGCTCGGGGGAGCGAAGGTCGCGGACAAGCTTCCGTTGCTCACGAGCCTCGCGGGGCGAGCGGACGCGATCCTCATTGGGGGCGCGCTCGCGTTTCCGTTCCTGAAGGCGAACGGCGCCGACCTCGGGGCCACGTCGGTCGAATCGGGGCTCGAGGACGAGGTCGCCCGATTCCTCGCCGCGGCCCAGCAGGCGGGTACCAAAGTCGTCCTTCCCACGGACCTCCTCTTCGAGGTCCCGGGCGAGCGGGACGCCCAACACGCCGACATCGGCTCACCCGCCCCGAAGGGCGTCGCGCGCGACATCGGACCGCGCACGCGCGACCAGTTCTACCTCGCCCTCGCGGACTCCAAGACCGTCTTCTGGAACGGTCCCCTCGGACTTGCCGAGGACCTTCGATTCTCCGCCGGGACGCGCGAAGTCCTCGCCGGCCTCGCGACCCTTTCGGGCTACCACGTGGCGGCGGGGGGCGATTCGGCCCGGATCGCGAACGACCTGGGGGTTACGAACGCCTTCCAGTACGTTTCGACCGGCGGTGGAGCGGCGCTCGAGTTCGTCCAGGGCGTGGAGCTTCCCGGTCTCGCTGTGATCCCCGACGCTTGAGCGGGGCACGACCGCCGCCCAAGGGCGGCGGCGGGGCGTGTAGGTCCAGGGTCGTGGCGAGGTAGCGCAAGTACGGCGCGTGGACGCGCGGGACGTCGATCTCCACGATCTCGGGGACGTCGTACGGGTGCGCGTCCGCGAGGAACCGGAACAGCGCCCCGACCCGCTTCGGGGCCGTCTTGAAGATCGCCAGCCACTCGGGGCTCGTCTCGATCCGCCCCTTCCAGTGGTACGACGATTCGACCTCCACGAGCTGCACGCACGCGGCCAGCCGGCGCACGAGGGCGGTGTGCCCGACGCGCTGCGCGGTCCCCCGGTCGGGGAACGTCGTGAGCACGAGCCGCATCGGGCCGATGGCGACGGCCCGGTCCATCGGGTAGGGGCTCACGCCGGGGAGCCCCCGACCGCGGTTTCGTCGCCCGAACAGTCGATCGCCGTCGTCACCATCGATGCGAGGTCGACGACCGCCGCTCGGGCCGGGACCGGCGTGATGTTGCGCATCCTCTGGTACTCGGTCTCCGCCTGCCAAGTGGAGGCGTTGAGGAGGAGCGTGCCCCGGTACTCGTCGACCCCGAACGTATGGGCGTGGCCCGTCACCAGGATCTCGGGGGCGGGGTCGATCAGGAGGCCGTCCCGGCTCTGCGGGGTGACGGGCATGCGTCCACCGTAGATGGGTCCCAAGTGCCGCATCTTGAGCATGAGCTTCATCACGTCGGTCGGGCGCTCGTAGCTGGCGCCGGGGATCGCCGGGATCAGGTCGTCGAAGCTCCGGCCGTGGTACGCCTGGACGACGACCCCGTTGAGCGCGAACGTCGACGGGTTCCCGACGGATCGCACCCGGTCGGGAAGGACCTTGAGGAGTTCCTTGGGGAGCGACGGTTGGGGCTCGGAGGGCGCGACCGCGTCGTGGTTTCCGGGAAGGACGACGATGTTGAGCCGCTCCGGGAGCTCCCGCAAGCGTCGACCGAGTTCAGTGTACTGCTCGACGATGTCCCCGATCCCCAGGTCCCGTTCCTGGTTCGGGTAGATTCCGATCCCGTCGACCAGGTCCCCGGCGATGACGACATGGTCGATGGCGAGCGCGAGGTCCGGCCGCGGACCGTCGCCCCGAAGGAATCCCATCAGCCGATCCCACGGCTCGGTCATGAACGACTTGCTGCCGATGTGGAGGTCGGAGAGGAACAGTGCGTGGCTGGGGGAATCCGCCCTTCGCATGGACCGGTTCGAGGCGACGTCCGGGCGCTCGATCGCTTCGACGCGCGCGATCCGCTTCTTCTCGCGGCCGAGGTAGAGCCGGAGCCCGACGACCTCGTCCGGGACCAAGCTAAGCCGTCCGGCGGGAGTGTCCCGGGGCACGAGCACCTCGCCGCCGCCGGTCTCGTCCTCCACGCTTAGGATGAGATGCCCCTTCGCGGCCGTGCGCCGGATCTCCCGCAGCATCACGATCACGGACGCCGTCCCGTGCACTCCGGCGAGCTCCTTCATCGGGCGGAGATTGGGGAGGTCGGGACGCCCGCGGAGCATCCGGTGAAGTGCCCGGTATCGGGATCGGAACAGCTCCTCGTACTCCTCGAGAGCGTTTCGACGGCGAGCGGTCGGGACGAAGCCTTCGCTCAGGAGCGTGAACATGGGGGGCGGCGCGATCGACCGGGCCACCCCAAGGGGCGACGCGGAAGGGGAGGACCCCGCGACCCGGAGGTGCGCGCCGGAAAGGGAAGCTCCGTGGACGACGAGCAGCTCGACCATCTCGCGGGTCACGAACGTCGCGTCCGGTGGGGTCGACTCCACGAGGCGACGCGAGAGGAGCAAGGGTTCCGGGGATTCCAAGAGCAGGCGGAGCGCGTCGGCCTCCACGAGCCGGTGGTGCGACTCGAAGAACGCGACGAGATGATCCCGCATCCGCCCGATCGCCCCTAGCTCATCGGTCCTGTGTCGACGGCCGACGAGGTCGATGCCCTCGACGGGCCGCGGAACGCACTCCCGCGGCCCACGAGGCCGCTCACGCTATTTCAACGTTGGGCGCAAATGGGCCGCAAAAACTGCGCGCGCCGCCCGGTTCACTCGCGGTACGTCTCTTTCGTGAACGACGCACCCCGCGGGTACTTTCCCTTGAGATGTTCGGTGAACTTTTCCGGGGCCCGGTCCAGATGGGCCTCGTACCACGCTACGATGACGTCCTTGAGGATCTGGTGGATCGACCGGACGTTCACCTGAGCGTCGGGCGCATCGTAGAGGACGGCCTGCGTCATCATCCGCATCCAGCCGGTGTACCGGTGGTAGGTCTCGCCTTCGCACCATTCGAAGACGCCGCGAAGGTGGGGTTTCCCCTCCGGGGTCGGATAGTACCAGAAGCGCATCGTGTAGCCGACCCACCCCGGCATGCGGTCCCGGAGCTCGATCGTCTTCACCGCGGCGAAATCGAAGTTCTCCTTGAAGGTCCACTTGGTCGGGTAGTCGACGAACGTTGCGAACAAGGTCTGCGACGGGTCGATCGTCAGGTGGACGCTCGACTCCTCGAACTGGTTGTGGACCTCCCAGAGATCCTGCAAGAGGCGACGATTGAGCTCGGCCCGGCGCCCCAGGTCCTCGCTCGGTTTGGGCACACTCGCCTTCTGGGCTCGCACGAGCTCCTGACGCAGCGAGTCGACGAAGTTGTCGTCCGCGAGGGGGGGTTCCATCGGAACCGACGGATCGGGGGCGGGTGAAGCGGTCCGGGTCTTGCGACGGGCCATTTTGTGCTGTCTCCTCGGCGGCTTAGGGGAGGGCATTATAAAGACACTTTGTCCGAACGGAGGTAATTCGTCGAGATGGGAGCGGGGAAGGGCAAAACTCCGCGCCGTGGCCCACTCCGGAACCTTCGGTAGACGGGAACCACCGCGTCAACCGCAGTAGGACCGCGACCGGCGCCTAGGGCCAAGAAACATCGTGTTCTAGGGGCGGCCGACGGCCCAAGTCCGACTTAAATACCTCACCGGGCTTCATTCGGTTGGACGACTCCTCGAGACGGAGGGAGGTTAGGCTTCTCGTGTCGACATGTCTCACGGACCGACGACTCACGATCCATACCGGGTTACGTCGTAGCTTCCGCGGCAGAGTGTTGCACTCCGGGCGCCACGACTGAAACCCTTCGCTCCGAGGAGCGGGCCGTGATCGGCCCGTTGCGTCCACCCACATCGGAGAAAGTGAACCAATGAGCAGTGACCCTAGCGCCGCGAAATACATGATCCGTGCCCGGATCGCCGCCGACGGAGTCATCGACAAGCCCGACGTCGTCGGGGCCGTCTTCGGCCAGACCGAGGGGCTCCTCGGCGAGGAGCTCGACCTCCGCGACTTGCAGAAGTCCGGACGGATCGGGCGGATCGAGGTCGAGATCGACTCCCGGAAGGGGAAGAGCGAAGGGGAGATCCTGATCCCCTCGTCGCTCGACCAGGTCGAGACTGCGATCCTCGCTTCGGGGCTCGAAACCGTCGACCGGATCGGCCCGTGCCGGGCCCGCATCGAGATCGTCAGCGTCGAGGACATCCGGATCTCGAAACGCCAGAAGGTCGTCGAGCGTGCCAAGGCGCTCCTCGCCCACATGCAGGAAGACTCGAAAGGCGTCGGGCTCGACCTGACCGAGGCCGTGCGCAAGGCCGTCCAGGTCGAGGAGATCACGACCTACGGACCCGAGCACTTGCCTGCCGGTCCCAACATCGACCAGGCGGACGCGCTGATCGTCGTCGAGGGCCGAAGCGACGTGCTCAATCTGCTGCGCTGCGGCATCAAGAACGTCATCGCCGTCGAAGGTACGAGCGTGCCGCAGACGGTCAAGGACCTCTCCCGCGGCAAGACCGTGACCGTCTTCACCGACGGCGACCGCGCGGGTGAACTCATCCTGCGGGAGATGCTGCAGACGATGGACATCGACTACGTCGCGCGGGCCCCGCGCGGCAGCGAGGTCGAGGAGCTCACACAGAAGCAGCTCGTCAAGTGCCTGCGCAACAAGATCCCGATCAACCAGTACCTCGAGATGTCGGGGTTCGAGTCGACGGGCGCGACCCGCCAGCCGATGGAGGACCGCCCCGAGGGCGGTCAAGGCGGTGGTGGCCGACCGGAACGACGGGACGAGCGCGGACCCCCGCGCCGCGACGGCGGGGACCGTGGCATGCCCACCCCTGCACCGATGCAGGCGCGACCCATCCCGCCCCCGCCGCCACCCTGACCGCCCTCGGGGCGATCCTCCATCGGCTGGCGGGTCGCCCCGGTCGACTCGAACCCCGACATCTCGAGGTACTGGTTGATCGGG
>JAKIWS010000089.1 GCA_022749895.1 Thermoplasmata archaeon | reverse complement strand
GAGGAGTTGCCGCGCGGCAGAACGTCACCTTCTACTCGTTTCCCGTCCACTGCTGCCCTAGGGGGGTGTACCCCAGCTTCTCGCTCACGAACGGGGAGATCTTCGCCCTTGTCGGAGGAATCGCGATCGTGATGGCGGCCATCGGCGTCACGCTGATGCGGCGCCGCCGCGGGTTCCGGGAGTTGCTCCCGCCGCCGGCGACGAGCGGTCCTACCCGGGAGCGCCCCCCCTCCTGCCGATCTCGGCGAGCGACCCTCTCCCGGAAACTCCCCGGAGCCTTCCCCCCGACGATCGAACCCCGCCCGTGCGACGGTGAGCCGGACCGTCAACCCCCCGGGGCCGCGTCGCCCCGTCTCGAGAGTTTTCCCCGTCGAGGTTTTACGAGGCGACGTGCTCGAACCTTTGTGGAGCCGGTCGAGCGCGAGCTCCTCCAAGGGATGGGGAACTGTTTCGAGGCGTGCCGGGACGATTTCGTCGGAACGATCGGGATGGTGGCCGGCGCCCGACGGCGAAGCCGCGAGGATGTGATCGCCACGTTGCGGCGCATGCGCGAGGTCTACGGCGGCGACCCCGAGTACGTGGAGCTGCGGGGAAGGTTCCCCGCCGAGTTTCCGGTGTAGATTGACCGACGCACCCCAGGTCTGTCCGGTGTGCCGGACGGTGGCGAGCCCGGAGGGGATGGGCGGGCTGGCCCTCCACCTCACGACGCTAGCCGGACGCAGCGACGCGGGTCACGTGCGCTGGCTGAACCAGAACCTCACGCGGCACCGCGAGGAACCCCCGGCGATCGCCCGCCGGCTGGACGAGTTCTATCGCCTCGGCGAGGGCGGGCTGCCCGGTTGGATCAAGCGCCGTTTCATCGCCCGGTTCTTCGGGGCGCGCCCCCATCCGTTCGTTCTCGCCCTCCAGCACCCGACCCGCGCGGTGCTCGTGGGGTACGTGATCGAGCACCAGCACTTCCTGCGCCAGTGGGTCCGGTCGTGCAGTTTCGTCCTGGCGCGGTCCGACCAGATCGAGGTGGCGAAGTACGAGATCGACAACCTGAACACCGAGTTCGGCGGCTTCGGCACCGCGGCTCCGGCCCACTACGAGCTCCTCCTTCGGATGGGGGAGGCGCTGGGAGTCCCGCGCGCCACGATCCTCGGGACGCCGCCGCTCCGGCCGACGCGGGACGCGATCGCCGAGTGGGACGAGATCGCGCGGGGGTCGTCGTGGGTCGCGGCGATGGCGGCCTTTCACGCCCTGGAGCTCATCGCCCACCGGGACCTTCTCCGGGACGGCGCGACCGTGCACTACTTCGACCCGGCCATCCTCGACGGGTCGGAGATCCCGGAGGCCGCGAAGGCGTTCCTGCGGGAAGGCTACGACGCCGACGTCGGCCACGCCGAGGAGGCGCTTCGCCTCGTCGACCTCCACGCGACGACGCCCGCCCTGCGTGCGGAAGTGCAATCGACCTTCCTGCGCTCCGCCGACCTCTTCGACGACTACCTGATGGCACGGTTGGAGCGGGCCGAGCAGTTTGAAGCTGCGTGACGATGGGTGCGTCCTCTGCGGCTCGACGTGGGGGGACCACTGGGCCGACGTGGAGGGCACCCGTCGATTTTTCTGCTGTGAGGTTTGCGCGCTCCAATTCCGGAACCTCCTTGCGGCGCTCCGGCGCGAACTGGGGGGAACCGAGATCCGCCGCCTCGAAATCGCGGGGGACCGGCACGGACGGAAGGTCACCGTCGAACACGACGAGCGGGTCATCCGGTTCGGATTCGTCTTCGGTCCCGACGGAGAGGTTCGACGCCTGCACCTCGACCCGGCCCCCCGTCCCACGCCCTGAAGGGCGTCGGGAGGCGGGGGACGTGCTCGGGAACGGCGGCGGTCGACCCAGAACGCCCTGCCGTCAATTCTGGCGAATGCTCGCGAGCCAGGCGTCGCCCTCCGCGGAGAGTCGGCGGCGTCTCGGAACAGCCCATGCGCCGAGGAAGACGACGCCCAGCGCGAGTAGCGCAGTTCCCACGGCCTCGGGAGTCCAGGTCCCCAAGAGGGGGATGGCCGAGAACGGGGCCGGCGACGTGGTGGTGTGGAGGAGCTGCGTGAAGGTGAAGGTGAGTTGGCTGCCCACGGCCAGCGCCACGAACCGGTCCTGGATCGGGTCGTAGGCCACATCGCCGAGGGCCGGTACGCGGACCGGGGGCCCGGGGAGGAGCTGGTTCGTGCCCGACGATAACGCGACGATGTTGCCATAGCTCTCGAAGTAGACGTCCCCGTGGTCCGGGTCGATCACGACAAAGTCGAAGGCCGGGGCCTCGACCGTCGCGAGGGTCGCGAACGTCGTGAGGTTGAGCACGGAGCTGTTCCCGAAGGGGTACCCGTAGGAGACGTAGAGCCGGTCGGTCGTCGTGTCGCCGAGGATGGCCACCGGCCCGTCCGAAAACGGGAGCCTCACCGACACGCGTCCCGAGAGGGGGTCGAGCACCTCCAGCGATCGGTTCCGAGCGTCCGAGAGGAACACCGCCCCCGTGCGATTGTCGGCCCAGATCGGTCCCCGGGGAAGGACGTGCCCGATACCGAGGGTGCTGCCGTTCGTGACCTGCCCGGAGGCCAGGTTGATTCCCAAGAGTTCGCCCGTCCAATCCAGGCAGTACACGACGCCCCGGCTGGTATCGAGGGCGAGATTGTCGGTGCACCCGGTCCCGAGGGGGAGGGCGGTCGATCGGACGACGGCGGCGGCCTTCGCGTCGAAGCTGAGGAGGGACTGGTTCCCTCGGTACTCACAGAGGGCATAGGCGGTGGTGCCGCTTCCGGGGTAGTAGAGCCGCTGGGGCCAACAGGCCGTCGTGATGGTGGTGGTGGACTTCAGGGTGGCCGGCGAAACCTCCGAGATGTACCCGGCCCCGGATAACCCGGACGCGGTAACGAAGGTTCGAAGCGGGGGGATGTACACGAGGCCGCCGTCCACGACCGTCGAGCCGTTTACGTAGCAGGGAGGGGATTGGGCTTGGTCACAGGCCAAGGACCAGCCGCTCTGCACGCTCACGATCAGCGGTGACCGGGCGGACTCGCCAAGCCCGAAGACCGCACCGACGAGCCCGATCCCCGCGCCAAGCCCGGGGGCCAAGAGGAGGAGCGCGACGCCCGCCGCCGCCCAGCGACGGTCCTCGCGCGGAGGTGCGCTGGTCCTGGGGGATGGGTCACTTCGCGTCGTCCTCAT
>JAKIWS010000088.1 GCA_022749895.1 Thermoplasmata archaeon | reverse complement strand
GCCGCGTCGCCGGGCCCGCCGGCACCGTGACCGGCTCGAGCCGTATCGTTCCCAGTTCGGAGGTCGATCGCACGTGGGTCCCGCCGCACGGGCACCGGTCGACGCCCTCGAGTTCGATCAGCCGGACGGGGTCGAGGTACGCGGGGAGCGGGACCAGGCCCGAGCGGGGGTCCGGTGCGCTCTCCCATTCGGCGCGCGCCACGTGGCGGATGTGGACCGGTAGGCCCCGCTGACCCACGGCGTTGAGATCCTCCTCGACCTCCGCGAGCGAGAGCGTCGACGGCCAAGCGGCTTCGAGCTCGACCTGCCCGCCCCCCGCATGGATCGACGCGGTACGGGTGCGGACCCCGCCGCGCGCGAACAAGCGGGCGCTGAGCAGGTGCTGGGCCGTGTGGGCTCGCATGTGGGCGAATCGGCGTTCCCCGTCCAAGGTCCCGGTGACCTCGGCGCCGACGCGGAGGGCGCCGGACGGTGGGATTCGGGTCGTCGGGCGCCCGATGCGGTGGACGACCGCGGAGCCGGATTTGACGACGTCGACGACCGGGACGATGGCGGCGTCCAGTTGCAAGCTCCCGCGGTCGCTCGGTTGGCCGCCGCCGGTCGGGTAGAAGAACGTCCGATCGAGCACGACGCCCCCGGGCGGAAGCGCGGTGATCGTTGCGCGGAACGAACGGACGTACCCCGCCTCGGCATCCGCGAGGTACGCGAGCACGGTCATCGTCCACCACCGAAACGAGCCCGTTCCACGCCGAGGAACGCAATCGTCCTCGGCGCGAGACCACGAACCCTTTAAAGGGGGTCGAGTGTAGGCGCGCCCCAAGGTCTTTCGATGTTCAAAGCGCGCATGAAAATGGAGGTTCTCCGCGAGCTCGTGGAGGTGATCTCCACCCTCGTTTCCGAGGTAAAGCTCAGCGTCTCCAAGGACGGCATCGACGTGAAGGCGGTCGACCCGTCCCACGTCGCCATGCTCGTCCTCCACCTCAACAAGGGCGCGTTCGAGGAGTTCACCGGCGAGACCACCGAGATCGGGGTCGACGTCGAGAAGTTCAAAGAAGTGCTGAGGCTCTCCAAGCCCGGCGACGAGATCGACCTGCAGTACGACGGCGGGAAGAACCGCCTCGTGATCAAGGTCGGGCGCGTCACCCGGCACATGGCGGTGATCGACCCCGCCGGGATCACCGACCCGAAGGTCCCGAACGTGACGCCTCCCGCGGTCGTCGAGGTCAAGATGGACGAGCTGCGGCAGGGGATCCGCGGCAGCGAGAGCATCAGCGACCACGTGACGATCACGCTCGAACCGGATTCGTTCACGCTGCACAGCGAGGGCGAGACCGACCGCGTGGACATGCGGCTGCAGAAGGAGAATCTCTCGAAGCTCGACGTGAAGGAGACGGTCAAGAGCATGTACCCCCTCGATTTCTTCTCCAGCATGGTGAAATCGATCACCTCGAGCGACACGGTCACGCTCCACGTCGGGAACGAGTATCCGCTCAAGATCGAGTTCGCGGTCGCCGGCGGGAAGGGCGAAGGTCGCTTCCTCCTCGCGCCGCGCGTCGAAGAAGATTAGCCCCCCGCCTCCGCGCGGGGCGATACGCTGAAGAACGCCGCGCCGCTTTCTCGTCCCATGTCCGCTTCGCCGGGCCGTCGGGTCGCCGTCGTCGCGGCGGTGCGGACGCCGATCGGGAAGTACGGGGGGACGCTCAAGCTCACCCCCGCGGTCGACCTGGGGGCGCTCGTCGCCCGGGATGTGCTCGAGCGGGCGAAGGTCGCGGCCCCGGACATCCCGGAAGTGATGTTCGGGCACTGCATCCAGGCCGGCACGGGCCAGAACCCCGCGCGCCAGGTGCTGCGGGGGGCCGGCATCCCGGACATGTCCGGCGCGACCACGGTCAACATGGTCTGCGGCTCCGGTATGAAGGCGCTCCATCTCGCGGCCGCGGAGATCGAATCCGGGGCGTTCGACCTCGTGCTGGCCGGCGGCATGGAGAGCATGTCGAGCGCGCCGTACCTCGTCACCGGCCGGGCGCGCTGGGGCGTCAAGTACGGCAGCCAGACGCTCGAGGACGCGATGCTCCGGGACGCGCTCACGGACGCGTACGCCGACCACGAGCACATGGGACTCACCGGGGAGCGGATCGCCGACGAGCTCCACCTCACGCGGGAGGAGGTCGATGCCTTCGCCGTGCGCAGTCACCGCGCCGCCGCGCTGGCGATCGCGAACGGAACGTTCACGGACGAGCTCACCCCGGTCCCTCCCGGCCTCACGCCCGGGGCGAAGGGGCTCAACGCCGACGAGGGTCCACGGGGCACGACGACGCTCGAGACGCTGGCGACCCTGCGCCCGTCGTTCAAGCGGGACGGCGTCCTCACGGCCGGCAACTCCTCCCAGCTCTCCGACGGGGCGGCGGCGCTCCTGCTCGCGAGCGCGGACGAGGTCGAACGCCGCGCCCTGCGGCCGCTCGCCTGGGTCCACAGCACCGCGGTGGGCGGCACGCACCCGTCGCGCGTGATGGAGGCGCCGATCCCGACGGTCCGTCGCCACCTGGAGCGGGTCGGGATCGCGCCATCGGAGTTCGACCGCGTAGAGCACAACGAGGCGTTCGCCTCCGCGTCGATCGCGGTGCAGCGCGCGTTCAACTTTTCGGAGAAGCAGTTCAACGTGCACGGCGGGGCGGTCGCCCTCGGGCACCCGATCGGCTGCAGCGGCGCCCGCATCGTCGTCACGCTCGTCCACGAGCTCGTCCGTAGCCGCGGCCGACTGGGCCTCGCTACCCTCTGCATGGGGGGCGGCAACGGGCTCAGCCTCATCCTCGACCGGCGCGACCTGTAGGCGTACGGGGCGCGGAAGCGCGGTCTAACCCGCGAGGCCGAGCGCCAGGAGTCGGTCGAGCCGCGCGTACAGGGCGCGGGCCTCCCGGAGCGACCCTCGCGGGAGCCGGCCGTCCGGGGAGAGGTCCAGACGATACAGCCAGGCCCGGAGCCGGTCGTACGCGTGATTCGTCCCGAGGCGACGGAAGATGTCCGCGTGGACGCCGTCGACCACCCGACGGAGCTCGCGGAGCGGGACGCCACCGCCGGCGCCCAGCGGTAGAGAGGCCCGACAGACCTCTTTCAGTCGACGCCATTCGTTCTGGGCCCGCCCCGCCGCCACCGGGTCCCATTCCAGCGACACGTTGTACGGGAGCCCCAGCAGGTACCAACGGAGCGCCTCGCGTCCGAGGGTAGCGACCGTCGACCGGATCGTGACCAGAGATCCGCGCGTTTTCGACATCTTGGTACCCCCCTCGGTCACGAATCCGGTGTGGAGGTAGCATCCGGCGAACGGTTCG
>JAKIWS010000087.1 GCA_022749895.1 Thermoplasmata archaeon | reverse complement strand
TCACACCGCGGCGACCGCGGCGCGGTTGCTCCGGAAGACCCGCCCGACCGCGCACGACCTGTTCGTCGGGATCGCGGAGGTCGAGCGCGCCTGGAATTCCGGGTCCCCGGTTCGAGAGGCCGCCGACGCGTATGCACGACGGATCGTCGACGAGTGCCACCGGATCGGGGAGGCGGGGGCGTCGCTCTTCCGCGGCGGTCCCAAGGTCCTTACCCATTGCAATGCGGGCGCCCTGGCGACGGTCGAGTGGGGTACGGCGCTCGCGCCGATCCGGGTCGCCCACGATCGGGGGTCCCGCCTCTTCGTCTGGGTCGACGAGACCCGTCCCCTCCTCCAGGGCTCCCGGTTGACCGCCTGGGAGCTCGCGCAGGAAAAGATCCCGCACGCCGTCATCGCCGACAATGCGGCCGGCTACTTCATGCGTCGCGGGGACGTGGATTCGGTGATCGTCGGGGCCGACCGGATCGCGCTCAACGGCGATGTCGCCAACAAGGTCGGCACGTACGAAAAAGCCGTTCTGGCGAAGGAGAACGGTCTCCCGTTCTACGTCGCCGCCCCGATGAGCACGTTCGACCCCGAGCTGACCGACGGCCGGACGATTCCCATCGAGGAGCGCACCGCGGAGGAAATCGCATTCGCCGGCGACCGTCGGGTCGCCCCCCGGCAGAGCCCGATTCGCAATCCGGCGTTCGACGTGACCCCGGCGAAGTACGTCACCGGATTCGTTACCCCGTTCGGGGTGGTCGCGCCGGGGGGAGTGCGTCGGCTGGTACGCCAGCGTACTCGCACCGTCTAAGCGCGATGGAATGCTGTAATTATGCGCATTCAAGCCCCGAATGATGGGCATCTAGAGGTCCAAACGTACGTTTAAGTAACGGGTTTCGCTTTTCGCCGGTGGGGAAAGCCGAATGGGGAACAAGCCGACCGCAGCGTTCGTCTTATCGTTGATCGGGGGAATTTTCATTCTACTTGGTGGACTCTTCATTGTGGCGGTCGGCGCCATCGTGAGCAGCGTCGGATTCGGCGGCGTTGGAGGAGCGGTTTCGCTCTACGGGGGGGTCGGCGCTCTCCTCGGGATCCTGGTCGTCGTCGGGGCCGTCATGCTGTGGATCCGACCCCAGCAGCACATCATTTGGGGGATCCTTATCATCGTCTTCGCGGTCATCAGCCTCTACTTCGCCTTCTTTGGCGGCTTTGGGATCGGCTTCCTCCTCTCCCTGATCGGCGGCATCCTCGCCCTCGTCTACAAGCCCATGCCGATGATGATTGGCGGCGGCATGATGCCGGGCGCGATGCCGGGACCCGGCGCCCCGGGCGTGATGACGTGCCCCGCGTGCGGGGGCGCCGTGAACATGCAGACCCGGACCTGCACCATGTGCGGGCGAGCGGTCTGAACTCCGCGGTCGATCGGGTCGCGAAATCGCGACCGGGTGGAGCGCCGTCCGAGGGTCGACTTTCGTCGCGCGGGCTCCCGCGCGGCCGGTCCGATTCACTGAGGGGCGAGACTGACGGACCCTGGGTGGGCCCGCCAGTGTTCCAGGAGATCGTTCAAGGTCCGTTCCCACGGAACCTGCGACGACCAACCGAGGGCCCGTAACCGGTCCACTTCGGCGTGGATGACCGGCTCGTCGACGCGGCGGAGGCGGGCGTCCTCCACTTGGAGGTCGACCGGTACTTTGGCGAGTCCCCGGAGGCCCTCGACGATCCCCCGCATGCTGCGGGTGACGCCCGAGCCGATGTTGTACGCCTCGCCCGGTGTCCCTTTTTCGACGATGGTCCAGAGGCCCCGCACGGTGTCCCGGACGTCACTAAAATCCCGTCGGGTCTCGAGGGAACCGACTTTCAGCACGCGGGGCGGCGCGGCGCGTTCGAGGTGGGCCACTTGCGTCGCGAAGTCGTTCGGAGCATCGCCCGTCTTGCCGGGGCCGGTCGTCGCGAAGATGCGGAAGCGGAAGATCGGGATCGCGTAGCTCACGCAGTACTGGTAGCAGATTACGTCCGCCGCGGCCTTGCTCGACCCGTACGGGCTCGAGGGGCGCAACGGCGCATCCTCGCGGATCGGTTGGTGCTCGGCGATCCCATACGCCGCGCTGCTCCCGGCGAAACCGAACTTCGTGCCCGGCGCATGAAGTCGGATCCACTCGAGAAGATGGACCGTTCCGTCCACGTTGGTCCGGAACGTTCCGGTCGGGTCGTCCCACGACGGGCGCACGAACGGTTGCCCAGCAAGGTGGTACACGGCGTCGGGGCGAGCCTTGCCGAGGACCTCGGCGACCTCGCGTGGGTCACGAACGTCCAGGTGAACGATCTCGGGATTCCCCGCGACCTCCCTCAAGAACGGATCGGGATCGAGCAGGTAGGTGCCGGTGACATGATCACCGCGGTCGGTGAGGAACCGGGAGAGGTACGATCCGAGGAAGCCCGTTCCGCCGGTGATCAGTACGCGCGCCATCCAACGACTCCTACGTGACGCGCGGTCCGAGCGTGTTGAGCCGGCGGGGGCTACTTAGGTTTTCTCGCGAGGAAACCGGCCCGACGTGCGCTCCGGTAGGACGATCGCGAGGAGGTGCTCTCCGGCCCGCCGGGGGGCGTTCCGACGGCCCAAGAAAGATTGAAGCCCGGCGCCCGTTGGACGTCGGCGGATGGTGGGACTCGACGCCAAAGTGTTCACCCGCCGGCGCGGTCGCGTCCGCGCTTCGGATTCCGACACCGATTCGTTCGGCGCTGGCGCTGCCGCCCCGGCGGCCCCCCCAAGCCGCACCCACCGCCGGCCGGGGTGGCCGAGGGATTCAGCGTGAGGGTTCGCATCTCGGTGCACCGTTACCGCCCGGACGTGGGGGGCACGGAGCTCATGGCTGAAATGATGGCGACGGCGATGGCCCGCCGGGGGCACGACGTGGAGGTCGTCACCCTGCGCACGGGAGCGACGCCGTACGACGAACGGATTCCGCTCCCACCGACCCCCGACAGTTCCGACGCCCTTGCGAGCTATCGCGTTCGTCGTCTCGACTTTGTCGCCGGACCCGTTCGGATCCCCGTCGGCTACTGGAAATTGCTCGCAGAACCGACGGACCTGATTCACGTCTTTGGCAACCGGATCTGGAACAGCGACTTCTTCCTCCCCGTCGCCGGCCGGCTTCCGTACCCGAAGGTCCTGACCGGGCAGAACTTCTACCAGCTCTACATGCATCCGAACTTCGGGAACGAATTCTACGCGAAGCGGTACTTTCCGCGTGCCGCCTCGGCGGTCGATGCGTACGTCGTCCAGACGGTCCAAGAGCGGGAGCAGTTCCGGGGATTCGGGTACCGGGGTCGGATCGAGCTCATCCCGCATACGGTCGACGTGAGC
>JAKIWS010000086.1 GCA_022749895.1 Thermoplasmata archaeon | reverse complement strand
GATGATCTTCTGCGGGCGGGGGTCGAGCGTCGCAACGTAGTTCATCAGCTGGACGCGGTCGGAGTGGCCGCTGAACCCCTCGATCGTGGCGATCTCGATCTTGACCGGGACGTTCGTCGTCCGGCCCCCGTCCATGAACGTCGATTCGTTGACCCCCCGCTGCAGCCGTCGGCCGAACGTCCCCTCCGCCTGGTAGCCCACGAACAGGAGCCCGTTCTTCTCGTCCGGGGCCCACGCGCGGAAGTACTCCATGACCGGGCCTCCGCTCATCATCCCGGAAGTGGCGAGGACGATGCACGGTTCCTTCCCGTCGAGGATCCCGTTGCGCATCTGGGCGGAATCCACGCGGTGGAAGACGTCGGAGAGGAACGGGTTGTCGCCCTGCTGGAAGATCTGCGTGCGGAGCTGGCTGTTGAGGTACTCGGGGTACGCGGTGTGGATCGCCGTCGCCTCAAAGATCATCCCGTCCAAGTAGACCGGCACGCGGGCGAGCTTGCCTTCGCGCATCCGTTCCTCGAGGACGAGCATCACCTCCTGCGAGCGGCCGACGGCGAAGACCGGCACCACGAGCTTCCCGCTCCGGGCCAGCACCTTCGCGGCGAACTGCGTGAACTCCTCCGTCGCCTGCTGGCGGCTCGGCTGCACGTCACGGTAGCCGCCGTACGTGGATTCGAGGACCAGCGTCTCAAGGCGCGGGAAGCGGTTGGCGGCCGGATTGAACAGCCAGCTCCGCTCGAACTTGATGTCGCCGCTGTAGGCGAGGTTGTGGTCGCCGTCGCCGACGTGGAAGTGGCAGATCGAGGAGCCCAGGATGTGGCCGGCGTTGTGCATGGTCAAGCGAAGGTCCGGGGCGATGTCGGTCGTCTCGCCCCAACGCAGCGGGATCGTCCGGATCACCATGTTGCGGACATTGCCGGAATCGTAGAGCCCCTTTCGAGCCTCCTGGTTCGTGACCTTGATCGCATCGAGCAGCATCAGCGTCATCAGGTCGCGCGTCGGCGCGGTCGAGTAGATCGGGCCGTTGTACCCGTACTTCAGTAAGACGGGAATGAGCCCGCAGTGGTCGAGGTGCGCGTGGGTGACCACGACCGCGTCGAGCGAGTCGAGCGGGAGAAGTTCCGGGGCGTTGAAGAACGGGGTCCGGTCCGAGCCCGGATCGATGCCGCAGTCGATGAGGACCTTCGAATTCTGCGTCGTGAGAAGGTGGGCGCTCCGCCCGACCTCGCGGTAGCCGCCGAGGGCCGTCGAGCGGGTCCAGATCTTTTCCGGGAGCCGGTCGCGGGCGATCCGGATCCCGACCTTCTTGAGGAACGACCGCCGATCGTTGAACTCGTTCCGAAGGTGGATGCGGACCTCCTCCACCGTCTTCGACGGGATCGGGGGAGTTCGGACGACCGTCGGGACCCAGCCGATCCGACGCTTGAGCTCGTTGAGCACCGAGCCCTGCCGACCGATCGCCGCTCCCGGGTTGGCGGCCTCGATCGCGACCTCGCCGGTCTCGGGTTCGAAGAAGAGGCCGGAGATCTCGGCCTCGGGAGGGATCAACTCGCGGATCGCGACCTCGGCCTCCTTCGGGTCGATCAGGCTCTCGGGGTCGGTCCGGACGAGGACGCGGCGGCGGAGGCGCTGCGCGACCTGCCGGAGCAGGTCGCCGCTCAGGAACGTGTCGAGCTGTTTCGTGTAGATGACGATGTGCGGACCTTCGAGCTCGATGTCGGTGACCTCGATCGAGTCGGGAAGGACCTCCTTCAACGCCTCTCGCGTTTGTTCAATTAGGGTATCGAAACTCATCGTTGAGCTGGGAAGCGGTTGGCGGGAAGGGGTTCGCCGGAACGGTCGAACTTCGACTAGGGGAGGATCGGAGGCAGCGGGATCTTGAGCGCTTTCAGGCGCTTATTGATTTCGTCGTCCCCGAACTCCTTGTAATCCTTGGGCGTGATCGTGTGAACGATGTAGCCGTCGCCGCTCGCGCTGTCGCGCTTCATCGCGACCGTGAGTCCGCGGAGCGCGAGATCGACGCCGTCCGAGACGCTCATGTCCCGGGCGTACCCCTCTTCCAACACGCCGTAGGCGAACGGCGAACCGCTCCCGACGGAGACGTACTTGTCCTCGATCGACCCGCCGGCGGGGTCGACGCTGAAGACGTGGCCGCCCTTGCCGTCGACGCCGCCCAGGATCAACCAGGCGTAGTAAGGGAACATCCGGTTCCCGTTGAGAATGTTGGCGAGGAGCGTCGCGCCGCCTTCGGCGGTCAGCGCGGAATTCCGTCGCAACCGGTAGAGAGCGACCTCCGCGCGAAGGTACCGCGTCAACACCTGGGCGTCGCCGACGAGCCCCGCGACGGTGACCCCGAGATTGCTGTCGATCTTGAACAGCTTCTGGGTCATCTTGTTGGCGATCATGTTCCCGGCGGTGGCGCGCTTCTCGGTCGCGAGGACGACCCCGTCCTTGCAAACGAGTCCGATGGTCGTCGTGCCCTTGAGGAGATTCTCTTCGATTGAGTGCGGAGCGGCTTGCATGGCCTACCTCGAAATGCTTCGAAAAGCGAGCGGCAGACCGACGGGCGCTATATAAGCCCACGCCGGGAGCTAACCTGAGATTCACCGGATTCCGTCGCGTAAGGTCCGGTGAACCGCCGCCGGCCCCGAGGCGGCGCCACCGCTCCACCCGCGGGTTCTTAACCCCCGGCCGAAATCGAATTCCGATGAGACTCTCCGCGCGCCGCGCCGCCTGGGCCACGATCGTCGCCACGGCCCTCCTCGCGGCCGCGCCGCTCGCGGGTGCCGGAGGTACCGGGTACAACCTGAGCTTCTCCCAGTCGGCGAACGGCGCCGTGAACGCCGGCGCGGACCTCATTTCGCTCTCGAGCCAGGATAACGGGGCCGGGAAGCTGACCATCACGTTCCAGGTCGTGGGCCAGGTCGTCCTGACGAGCGACTTCTACGATTACTACGTCTACTTCGGCGGCACCAGCCAGGCGACCGCGACCGGCTTTTTCAACATCTTCAACAACACGACCGTCGGCAGCTTGGTCACGTCGGGCGGGACCGGCGGAGGTTTCGGCACCGCGCCGATCACGCTCGGCGGCGGGGGGACCTCGCTCAGTTTCCTCGTGAACACGAGCGCGGTAGGTTCCTCGGCCACCTTCAGCCTCAACGCGGTCGCCATCTACTCCGGTCCGAGCGGCGCCTCGGAGAGCTACATCGGCAGCGCCTACAATGGCGGGGGGAACTGTACCCAATTCGGCTGCGCCCCGACCAGCAACGTCGCCTCGAACTTCTTCAGTGGTCTGATCCTCTGGGCCATCATTGGGGTCGTCGTCCTCGTCGCGGCGGTGGTCATCATCGTGGTCGTCGTGGTCGTGGTGACTCGCAAGAAGCGCGGGCCGCCGATGATGGGCTGGGCCCCCGCCCCGGGCCAGATGATGCCGCCGCCTCCACCGCCACCGCCTCCGCCCCCCGGCCAGCCCCCGGCCTCTCCGCCGGGCGGGCCCAGCTAGGCGGACGAG
>JAKIWS010000085.1 GCA_022749895.1 Thermoplasmata archaeon | reverse complement strand
CGGGCGTCGCGTTCACGTAGCTGAAGTTCCCGATGTACCCGGGCGGCGGGCTGTAGAGGATCTTCGACGGCAGTGGCGGCACCGCTACCGAGAACACCCCCTTCGTGTCCGACGTCCCTCCGGGGTTCCCGGTGACCGTCCCATCCCGCGAGATCGATTGCACCGTCACGCCGGCGATCTTCTCGTGCGCCGAGGTGTCCCCTGCGATGACCCCGATCACGGTCGCTTCCGGCACCAGGTAGGTCGTGCTCAGGTTCGTGTCGATGCCCTTCACGCACGTCGCGTAGGTGACGTTCGTCAGGTAGAACGCCGCCGTGAACTGAACGAAGTCCGCCCCCACGGGGCAGGTGACCGTGTAGGCACCGGTGCTGGACGTCGACACCGGCGCGCACGTCGTGGCCGGGCAGATCGCCGACCCGACGCTGTAGGCTTCGACCGTGACACCCTGGATCGCCGCACCGGTGAGCGAGTTCCGTACGTTGCCGTTGAACTGGCCCGTCGGGATCGACAAGAGCGGGTGCACCAGGGCTTTCGCCGCGGTCGCGTTCGCGGCGGCGGAGAGGTTCCGCTGCTCCCAGACGAACCGTGAATACTGGAACTGCTGGGTCTCGGATTGGAACGCAAGATGCGAGGAAGCGTTCGGAACGCTCGGAAGGAAGTCGTTGACCGGTCCGGTGTTCACCGCGGCCGGGCTCGCCCCACTGCGAGCGAGGGGGACGGTAGGGCCGTGGTGGGCGCCGGAGAGACCGACGGGGGCCGCGACGGGCCCGGTGATATGGAGGGCAACGCCGGAGAGGTCGGGGACCGCCATGACCCCGATGGCGATCCAGAAGAGGAGGCCGACGGCTAGGATGCTGAAACGACGGGATGAGCGGGGGTGAGAGGTCACCCCGGAACGGGGGCCGCTCGGCGACGTTTGGGGGCGTCCAGAGCACGGGGCAGAACAGGCGGCGTCGGTCATCCTTGGAGGCCGTGCGAACGGAGTTTGGGAGATATACCTTTTGACAGGCTACCCCGAGATTTTCGCCGATGGAGAAGTGTAACGACGGTGTACGAACCGGAGGGCGTCGAAGCGCCCCGGTGCGGGGCCGAGAGGTTTAAGTTGGAGGGGCTACTCGCGCCCCTTGCTCGGAGTCGTCATCGATGGACGTGCCGCTGTACGCAATCGCGCTCGCCGTCTTCGCGGTACTCTACCTCGCGATCGGGGTCTTTCTCGCCTACACGCTCGTCTTCACGCTGATCATCATGTTCGCCTACCTCGCGATCCGGCACGGCGACCTCCGCCAGAATTATCCGCACGGGGTCGGCGACACGATGATCACGGTCACGTTCATCGGGATCACCTGGGCGATTTTCACCTTCCTCGCCCCCAAGAGTCCGGTCCCCTTCATCGGAAGCGGGCTTACCTACCAGAATGCCACCGCCGTCCCGTTCGGCGCGATCATCACCATCAGCGTCATCGTCGCCATCGTGTTCCTCGTGATCGGCTCGTTCGTGGCACGGGAGCTCCGTGGCCAGGGCCAGGGCGGCGGCACCCCGGGTTCGGTCTCCAACGACCCGACCGCCAAGCCGAAACAGGGCGTCGGCGCCGGCTAGCTTTTCTCTCGAACGCCCGCGGCAGGTCTAAGTAACGGCCGGCGTATGCCGGTCAGCCTTGCGCGACGTCTCGTGCGGCGAGGTTCGCACGTATCTGGAAGCTTTGGCCTCGGGGGGTCATCCCACGCCCGACCCGGACGTCTGGGCCTCGCTCCTGACCAATACCGCCGTGACGGGTTCCCCGACCCAGCCGGAGCTTACGCCCGTGGGCCGCCACGTCATCGAGGAACTCGCGGTCATCGGCTATCGCGTCGACCCGCTCCCGTTGAACCAGGTCTCAGAGCGGCTCGGCCGGCTCCTCTCGGACCTGGATGGGGTGGCCAAGACGGCGGAGTACTTCCTGGCCGAACTGGGTCCCGTCGCCCCCACCGAAGCCCTTCCGCTCCTCCGTCCGGTCGCGATCGACCTCGCCAACCGGCGGGAGACCCCGGAGGAGCTCGCGAAGGAGTTCCGGAACGCCTGGGGGTCGGTGGAGGTCTTGGGGGGGGACCCCCGCGACCGTCTGCTCGCCGCCCAGCTGCTCCACGACTCGGACGTCGCCGTCGGGACGGTCTACGCTCCGATGATGAACACGATCAACCGGGTCCGCGAGATCGCCGGACCTTCTTCGCCGGCCGTCTCCGTCGCGGCGCTCCTCCACCTCGCCCCCGCTCCGGGGGGTTCACCGTCCCTGGATTCGTTCGTTCGCTGGAGGAACGCGACCAAGGTATCCGACGAAGCCGCCGCGCTCCTCGCGAGCATGTTCCCCGACCTCGAAGCCGCGCTCGCCCGGCGCGAGGCGCTCCGCCGCCTCCTTGACCCGGCGGGGAAATCCGCCGACGCCATGTTCGCGGCGTCCGTGCTCACGGCCGTCCGCGCTCAGCCCGAGGATAAGGGCCCGCGGACGTTGGCGCTCGCGGCCGCCCTCGGTACGCGGTTCGCCCATCCGCTCACCCCCGCCGCGCTCCTGTCGCTCCGATCGACGCTCGAGCCGCCGGAGCTGGTGCACTGGGTCGACCTCGCGTCGAACTACGCGAAGGCCCGGAAGCTCGCCCCGACCACGGCCGAGCTCAACGCGCTGGGACTCGCGCTCGTCTTCGGCCTCCCGCGCGCGCACCTCGAGTTCGACCCCGCGATGGCGGCGACCGCCCCGACGATGAGCCGGGTCGAGAAGCTCGCCGGCACGGTCGCGTTCACCGCCTGGATCTACCGCCCGCTCGCGTCCCCCAAGCCGGCGGGCCAGCCCCAGCCCGCCCCCGCGGCGTAGCCGCTCCGCTCGAAGGGGCGGGGAGCCCCCGGTTCGCGGGCCTAGTTAGCCGGGGTCGGTACCGTCGTCGGGGCTCACCGTCTCTACGGGGGGTCGTTCGTCCGACGGTTCCGCCGGGGGACGCCGCCGGAACAGTACGAAGCCGACGACGATCCCGACCACCGCGAGGAGCGCGAGCAGTCCGAGCGCGAGCGGCTCGCCCGCGGTCGAGCTCCCGGTCGACTTGACCGGGTAGACGGGGGCGAACGTCGCCGTCTCGGTGATCGGTCCCTGAACCGTGATCGACGTCGTCGCGACCGTGCCCGTGTACGAACCGACGCCCGTCCCGGCCCAGCCGGTGAAGGAGCTCGTCGCGTTCGCTTGCGCGATCAGGTTCACGGTGGAGCCCGCCTTGACCCAGCCGCTGGTACTCGGGTTGACCGTTCCACCGGAGCCCCCGGCGACGTTGAGCAGGAACTGCTCGGTGAACGTGACCGCGACGGTGGCGTTCTGGACGACCGCGACGGACAACGAGGCCGTCACCGTGGTCAGGTTCGCCACATACCGGGTGTCGGTCGCGATGTAGACCGGCGGCACTTCGAGGGTGTAGCTGCCGTTGAGCCCGGTGATCATGAGCCCCGTCCCGGAGCCGTGCGCCCCGGTGCCGCCGATGCTGGCGACCCAGGT
>JAKIWS010000084.1 GCA_022749895.1 Thermoplasmata archaeon | reverse complement strand
TGGGGGGGTGTTGGGGCGGGGGGGTGGGGGGGGGGGGGGGTTTGGGGGTGTTTGGTGGGTTGGGGTTTTGGCTTGGGGGGGGGGGGGGGGGGGGCGGGGTTTTTGGGGGGGGTGGAGTGGGCGGGGTCATCGAGAGGGAGGGAGCGGTGGTCCGGATTATATGGTGATGGATGGTGGGACGTGCTAGGGTAGGGGACTTTCGCTTGGGGAAGATGGTCGGGGTGCGGCGAACGCGCTCCGAGCGCGCCCGCGAGACACGCACCCCCGCGTGGGGTTCCACTGGAAGGAGGGGGGTGGGGGCCTAGTGTCTGAGAAACCAGCGAGCGGGCCCGGCCTGGAGGGGGAGATGGCCCAGACCGTGGAACGCATCCGCGATGCCGTTCGGCGCCATTCCACCCGGTTCGAGCACGCCATCCCCCTCATCGCCAGCGAGAATCTACTGTCGCCGTACGCGAAGGAGCTGCTCGTCAGCGATTTTCACTCCCGATACGCCGAAGGTCTTCCGGGAGAGAGGTACTACGAGGGGAACGAACAGGTCGACGAGGTGGAGACGCTCTGCCTCGACCTGGCGAAGCGCCTGTTCCGCTGCTCGTTCGCCGACGTCCGTCCGATATCGGGTACCGTCGCGAATCTGGCCGTTCTCAAGGCCATGGCCGAGCCAGGCGACCTCGTCGGAACCTGCCGGCTGGCCGACGGAGCGCATATCTCTAGCGCGTCGTTTGGCGCCTTCGGGTTACGGGGAGTTAAGCCGGCGTACTACGCGTGGGACTCCGAGCGGATGACCATCGACGTCGCACGGACGAAGGAGATCCTGCACGAGATGCGCCCCAAACTTTGTCTGTTCGGCCTCTCGCTGTTCCTCTTCCCGTTGCCGGTGCGGGAGCTCTCCGCCACGCTCGAAGAGATCGGAGCTCGAGGGTGGTACGACGGAGCCCACGTGCTCGGACTCATCGCGGGCGGGGAGTTCCAGGACCCGCTCCATGAGGGATGCGTCGTGCTCTCGGCGTCGACCCACAAGACCCTCCCCGGTCCCCAGCACGGCATCCTGCTCGGCAACAGCGAGGATCCGGAGCTCACGAATCGGCTCGCCTCCGCCGCGTTTCCCGGCGTCACGAGCAACCACCATTTGCACTCGATGGCGGCGCTCGCCGTCAGCCTCGCCGAGCACCTGGCCTTCGGCCGGGGGTATGCTCGGCAAGTGATCGCGAACGCGAAGGCGCTGGGGGCGGCGCTGCACGAGCGAGGCTTCGACGTGCTGGGGGAGAAACTCGGTTTCACCGCCTCGCACACGCTCGCGGTCCGGGTCACGCGGGAGGGGGGAGGCGAAGAGGTGGCCCGTCGACTCGCTCACGCGGGAATCATTGCGAACAAGAACCTCCTCCCCGGCGACACGAGCCCGAAACGTCCCGGCGGGATCCGCCTGGGTACTCCTGAGGTCACGCGGCTGGGGATGACCGAGAGGGAGATGGTTCGCATCGCCGAACTGATGGACGATCTCTTGCATCGGGGCAAGGCCCCGGAGTCCGTCGCCGCTGACGCGTCCGCCTTCAAGTCCGGGTTCACGGGGCTGCGGTACTGTTTCGCGGCCGGCGAGGCCGCCTACCGGTACTATGACCTCGTCGGTCACCCGCCGCCCTGACGATCGCCCGGGGTCGCCGGCGGGTCGGGCGGTTCGTCGAGAGGCGCCCTCCGGGCTTCCCACACCGTCGGGTCGAACTGGATTTTCGCTGTCGTCGACGGCCGAGGGGGCGCCCGATGGTAGACCAGGCGGTCGTCCGGTCCCCGGCGGGGAACCAGGCTGCCGTCGGCCACCAGCGTGGCGATCCATTCGGCCCACTCTTCAGGGGCCACCGGGGGACCGGTCCAGCCGGTCACGAGTTCGTCCGGAGGTCGAGGGGCCACCGGATCCGCCCGCCGCAGGAGGTGATCTCGCCCCCGCGCCATCCGTTCGAGGTCGTCCTCTTCGACAGGCGCTTCCCCGGATCGGTGCCCCCGGGCCCGGAGCCCGCGGCGGACAATCCACGCCCCAACGAAGACGGCGGCGAGGATCGCTCCCGCCAGGCCGGCCACCGCCCAGCCGGGAAGGTGAGCGGACCCTAGGCCACCGGGGGGCGGGGAGCCGCCGGGGGAAGGAGGGCCGTTCGGCGACGCGGCCACGGTGATTCGGAAGACCAACGCCGTCGCGCTCCCCAGGGCATCCCGGAGCGTAACGGTCAGGTTGAGGACGCCGGGGAGGGAGGCGGGTGACACACAGCTGATCGTTCCATCGGAGATTAGGTTCCTCGAGCACGGGAGGGACCAGGCGGGGGAGAGGTTCCACCACGTGGCGATGGGGAGCACGCCGCCCGCGACCACCACCGACAGCAGCCGGCTCTGGTTGGGGAGGAGGGTCAGCGAGGAGTTGCCATTGACCCGGGCCGAGAGGAACGGGACGACGAGCACGACCGTGCCCGCCGATACGTTCTCGCCGAAGGCGTCGGTCACCGATCCCAGGACCGTGTACCGGCCCGGCGATGGGAAGCTCTCGGTGAAGGTCCACGTGGTTCCATTCTGGAACTGGCAGGTCACGCGCGCACCGTAGCCCAGCGTAAGGCACGCCGGTCCGTAGGGAGCGCTGCCCGTTCCTCCGGTCACATTCAGGTCGAGCTCCAGGCTGCGGTTCGGGTACGTGACTAGCAAGGGACCCCCCACCTGCACCTGCTCGACGGGGCGCACAGTGACGGGGGCCAGGGCGACCCAGCCCGTCGAATAGCCGTTCGATATCGACGCCGTCGGGAAGGCGATGCCGGCGACGGGGTAGGCGGCCCGTACCTGACAGCTCATGTTCGCCGTACCGTCCGGGAGGTCCGTGCGCGTGCACGGACCGGTCGCGGTGCCCGCGTTCAGACCCGGGACGACGGTGGCGGAGTAGGAGTATCCGGCGGCGCCCGAGCCGCTCACGTAGAACGTGACCGGCACGCCGGGGTCCACGGGAGCCGGTGCCACGACGGCGGAGCGCACGGCCGTGTTCACCGGCAGGAGATCGAGGATGGCCGAGCGGGCCCACTCGATCGTGGTGCCGAATGTGGCGCTGACGTTCACGAAGAGTTGACCGGTCCAGTCGGCTTCGTTGCCCTCGATGGTGATGTTCGGTCCATGCTGGGAGTCGACGTTCCAGTCGAGTCCGGCGAGGCTCCAACCATACGTGAGCGGGGCCGGTGCTGGATTCCCGCGGGCGTCCCACGCCGAGGCCGAGAAACTGACGGGGGCGTTCTGGCTCACGACGTCCAGGCCGGTCCGGTTCACCTGCGCGCGATTCAAGTAGGCCTCCCAGTCGATCGTACCTGGACTAGTGCCGTTCCCAGGGTCCACTTCGAAGAATCCCGCCGGTGCACTAGAGGTGGCAAAGGCGAGCGGTCCGTACGGCCCGTCATAGGCCACACAGAGCGAGGGATTGCACCGGTACGGAGGGATGGGGAGCGGGACGGAGAGGGTCCCTCCCCCTCCCGTGGTTCCGGTGGCCGTCGTGGACACGCAGCTTTGGGTCGTCTGGTTTCCGATGACCGTCGTCTGGGTGTAGAAGTAGCCGACATGGACCGGCACACCGGTGAGCGAGGGGAGGGGAAGGGACTTTCCGACGAGCACTACCGCACCGGTCGCCGGTGTGGGGGCCTGGGGGCCGAGGCAGGGTCCCGTCAGTTCCGTCCCGAGCGGGACGTTCCGGGTGTGGAGAACCGACGAAGCCGGTAGACCGGCGGTGCAGAGGATCAGCACGA
>JAKIWS010000083.1 GCA_022749895.1 Thermoplasmata archaeon | reverse complement strand
CAGATCGCCGACCGGCTCACCCGCTGACCCAACGATGACCAGAACCAGCCGACGGCCGCCGCGCCGTGAGACCGGAGCGCCGACCGGATGGTCTCTCTAGGGTGGGCGCCGTGAGCGACCTCGAAGGCCAGATCCAGAAACTCTGGGACCAACGCGACCATCTCGAGACCGCGGGGTCCGCGTCCGAGACCCGAGACGCCATCCACGCCGCGATCGACCTGCTGGACCGCGGCGAAGCCCGCGTCGCCGAAGTCGTCGGCGACCGAGTCGTCGTCCACGAATGGCTCAAGCAGGCGATCCTCCTCCTCTTCCGCATCTCGAAGATGGAGACCATCGAACTCGGGCCCTTCGAGTACGCCGACAAGATCCCACTCAAGCACCACTACGAGCAGGCGGACGTTCGCGTCGTCCCCGGCGGGTCGGCCCGCTGGGGCTCCTACGTCGGTCCCGGGGCGATCCTGATGCCGAGCTACGTCAACATTGGCGCCCACGTCGGGGCGGAGACGATGGTCGACACCTGGGCGACCGTCGGCTCGTGCGCGCAGATCGGCGCCCGAGTGCACCTTTCCGGCGGGGTCGGCATCGGCGGCGTCCTCGAGCCCCCACAGGCTGCGCCGGTCATGATCGGCGACGAGTCGCTCGTCGGGAGCCGAAGCATGATCACCCAAGGCGCGCGGGTCGGGAAGGGCTGCGTCCTCGGAGAGGGCGTCCTTCTCAATCCGGGGATCCCGGTCATCGACGCCGAGACCGGTGAGGAACTGTCGCGAGGGGTCGTGCCCGATTGGTGCGTGGCCGTCGCCGCTACCCGGAGCCGTCAGTACCCTGGCGGCGACTTCGGGCTCGCGTGCGTCCTCGTCGTGAAGCGCCTCACCGAAGGCGAGCGCCACGAGAAGTCACGGTTAAACGAGATTCTCCGCGACCACGGCGTCGCGACGTAGCCGGACGGTCGGTCAGAACCGACGGAGGAGGGACACGACCTTCCCGAAAACCGTGATGTCCTCGGGGTCGAAGACCAGATCGTCCATTCCGGGGTTCGAGGGTCGCAGGACGACCTTGCCCCGCCGGCGGAGGAATGTCTTGACCGTGGCTTCCTCGCCGGGGATACCGGCCACCACGATCTCGCCCGGCTCCGCGTCGGGTTGCTGGCGGACCACGACGTAGTCACCGTCGAGGATCCCCGCGTCGACCATCGACTCCCCTCGAACCCGCAGCATGAACAGCTGCCCGGCCCCGGTGAAGTCCTCCGGCATCGGGACCGTCTCTTCGATGTTCTCGTGGGCCAGCACACCGGTGCCGGCCGCGACGTCACCCACGAGAGGGATGTGACGCACGGGGCGCCGCTCCAGGGCGGCACCCGAGCTCGATTCGAAGTGCAACTCGAGGGCCCGGGGCTTCGTCGGGTCCCGGACGAGGTACCCCTTGTCCTGCAGGGCCGCGAGGTGGGCGTGGACCGTCGAGCTCGACGAGAGGCCGACGGCCTCGCCAATCTCGCGGACGCTGGGGGGATAGCCCCGCTCCCGGACCTCGGTGTCGATGAACTCCAGAACCTGGCGCTGGCGGGGGGTGAGGTCGCTCATTGAGGCAAGGTAACACGAGCATTCGTTCGGGGCAAACATCCGTTCGTTCTGGCCTTGACTCCGAACGGGTGTTCGTGCTTGGATGCGAACAAGCGTTCGGAACCACCGGGCCCGAAACGGGCCCGGTGAATCGAGCGTGACGGGTCCGATCGTTGTCACACTCCCGTGGTCTGCTCGTCTCGATGACCACCAACCCAGGAAGAGGTATGGCCGCCGTCACGACCGTCACCGGCGTCGGCGCTCGGGCGTTCCCCATGACACGCCCAGCGCCATTGCGCGTAGCCACCCCGCGCACCAGCCGGACGTCCCCCGCGACCTTCCGACGCCGACGCATCGTCACCGCGGTGGTGGCGCTCGGGGTCGTGGTCGTGACGGGGCAGGCGGGTGCCGCGCTCGGGAGCTCAACCCTCGCTGCTCCCGAGCGCCGCCCCAGCCCCTCTACCTCCCACACCGTCGTCGTGCGCCCCGGGGACACCCTCTGGGGAATCGCCTCCCGTCTGGCGCCGAATGACGACCCGCGGCCGCTCGTCGATCAGCTCGCCGCCGTCAACGGCCACCGGCCGCTCGTCCCTGGCGAAACGCTCCGCCTGCCGTCGTGAGTCGCCCGGAGTCCATCACGCATGCCCCCACCCGAGGGTTACCGTGATCGGGTGCGTTGCCCGTTCTGCCTCGTCGACGACGACAAAGTCGTCGACTCGCGTTCAGCCGAGGACGGCATCGCCGTCCGCCGCCGCCGAGAGTGCCTGGCCTGTGGCGGCCGGTTCACCACCCAGGAGCGGATCGTCGAGCTCCCGCTCATGGTCGTGAAGCGCTCTGGCGAGCGGGAGCCCTTCGAACGTTCCAAGCTCGTCGGCGGCATCGACCGGGCCGTGGCCGGCAGCCCGATCGGACCCGAAGCCGTCCAGGCCCTCGTCGCCGAGATCGAGGAAGAGGCCCGAGCCGGCGGGGCCGAGGTCCGAAGCGACCGTCTCGGCGTCGGGGTCCTCGAGCGGCTCCGGGTGCTCGACCCGGTCTCGTATCTGCGATTCGCCTCGGTCTACCAAGGCTTCGAGTCCGCCGCCGACTTCGAACGGGCCGTTATCGAGCTCCGCAAGACCACCGAGCCCAAACGCGGCACAAATCGAGCCCCCGGCTGAGATTTTCCTGAATCCACGGTTGACGCGGCGTAATTCCAGTGCTGTAATTCACGCCGCATCTCGTGTCGCTAGTACGATGAACCACAAGATCTTGTGGTGAACGGCGCTCGAGAGGGTCGAGCTTTCGACCGGAGGGGGAGGGGTTAATTCATGGCGATAGCGCCGGAGCAGATCGGCATCGGGATCCGTCGGTACTTCACCCAAGCGGGCGTGAACCCTTACGACACCGTCGAGTGGGAACGCCGAGACGCTCGCATCCCGAACTTCAAGGACGGCACCGACGCCTTCTTCCAGCCCGACGTCGAGTTCCCCGTCACCTGGTCGCAGAACTCCACGAACATCGTCGCCCAGAAGTACTTCCGGGGGACGCTCGACACGCCCGAGCGTGAGTCGTCGCTCAAGCAGGTCATCGACCGGGTCGTCGACACCATCACGGCGTGGGGTGTGCGCGACGGCTACTTCGTCGACGACCAAGAGGGTGCCGCGTTCCGCAACGAGCTGAAGTTCATCCTGTTGCACCAACGCGCCGCGTTCAACAGTCCGGTGTGGTTCAACATTGGTGTGCCCGACGTCCCGGCCCAAGCATCGGCCTGCTTCATCCTCGCGGTCGAAGACACGATGGACGGGATCCTCGACTGGTACCGCGAAGAGGGCATCATCTTCAAAGGCGGATCCGGCTCCGGGATCAACCTCTCGCGGATTCGTTCCTCGCAGGAGACGCTCGGCGGTGGGGGCACCGCCAGCGGTCCTGTGAGCTTCATGCGCGGCGCCGACGCGTCGGCGGGAACCATCAAGTCCGGGGGGAAGACTCGCCGCGCCGCGAAGATGGTCATCCTCAACTCCGACCACCCTGACATCGAGGAATTCATCTGGTGCAAGGCCCGCGAGGAGCGCAAGGCCCGCGCCTTGCGTGACGCCGGCTTCGACATGGACCTCGACGGGATCGACTCACACTCGATCCAATACCAGAACGCGAACAACTCGGTTCGAGTGACCGACGAGTTCATGCGCGCCGTCGAAGCAGACCGCGACTGGCAGCTCAAGGCGATCACCGACGGCGCGGTGGTCCGGACCGTGAAGGCGCGGGATCTGATGCGCCAGATCGCGGAGGCGGCGTGGGAGTG
>JAKIWS010000082.1 GCA_022749895.1 Thermoplasmata archaeon | reverse complement strand
GTACCGGAAGCGACGCCGTCGGCCGTGGCGAGGCGTTCGCGACGAGGTCACTGGTCCTCGTTGGATGCCGGGAGGTGATTCGCCTTGTTGGAAGGCCTCTCGTGGGCGGTCGCCTCGTCGAGAAACGAGCTCCCGCTTGGCGCCCCGAACCCAAGCCCAGGTTCACGTCGCATCGCCCTATCGGGGAATGCCGACCTGCAGGGTTTCGTTTAATAGACCGAGTCACCCGTACGACCCGCGTGTACTCCCCGGGGAGCCGGGTCCGTCCCCGGGTCGGCCGCCCGGAGGCTTGGGCCTCGCTCGTCGCCCGCGGTCAACGCGTCCTCGCCGGTCAAGGGGGCATTTCCCTCGTCGAAGGCGCGGAAGGCGTGGGGAAGTCCACCTTCCTCGAGCTGATCGCGGACGAGGCGCGCCGCTGGGGCTTCCGCATCGTGGCCGCGAAGGCCACCTGGCTCGAGGACCCCCCTCCCTTCCGGATGATCGGCGACGCACTCAAGCTCCTCGCCGCCGAACCAAAAGGGGAGGCACGCGGTCCGACGGAGCCACGGGGCTCTGCGCCCCTCGCTTTCCAGCCGGCGCTCGAGAAGGGCAAGCCGCGGTTCGTCCCGATGGATCCGCTCGGCTCGATGACGGACGACGCTCGATCGGATCTCGCCTCGGACCGCCTCGGGCTGCTTCGTTCCCTGGCGGAGCCGTTGCTGGTCGCGGCGAGCCGCTCCCCCATCCTCCTCGTGCTCCACGACCTCGACGCCGCCGATGAGGCGTCGCAATCGTTTCTGATCTACCTTCTCCCCCATATCGCGGAGCTCCCGGTCTGGGTGGTGGCGTCATGTTTGGACGAGGCCGGCTCGTCGCGAGCGGCGCCCGAGACGCTGACGGCGCTGCGACAAAAGCCCGAGGTCAACCGGGTGCCGCTCCGGCCGTTCACCGAACCGGAGGTCAGTGAGTTCGTCGGATGGGCCCTCCCGCAGGCGCGGTTCCACGAGGCGGAGATCCGCCGCCTGCACGTCGATTCGGAGGGGGTTCCGGCGCGCGTGATCCAACGATTGTTCCCCGCCACCCCGCCGCCCAAGTCGGACCCGGCCGCCGCGGGGCCCGCGCCGTCGGTCACGGTGGACCTCGGGGCCCTCGATCCCGAGGCCGTTCGCGTGCTCGATTTCGCCCTCGTGGCCGGCCCGAAGTTCTCCGCGAGGGAACTCGCCAGCGCCGCGGGACTCACCGAGGAGCGGACGGTCGGATATCTCAAGCAGTTTCAGAAGCTCGGAGTTCTTGCCCCGGTGGACGACCGGCACTTCGGGTTCGAGCGCAACGAGACCCGCGATCAACTGTACGCCCGGCTCGGCCCCGACCGGATCCGGCAGGACCACCAGAGGTTCGCCGAGGCGCTGTTGCGCGACCGGGCCTCGGACGACGCCGCCGTCTTCGCCCTGGCCCGGCACACGTACCTCGGTGGGCTCGACCGAGAGGCCGTCGAGTACAACCAGCGAGCCGCGGCGTTCGCGGCCGAGTCGTACCAGCCCGGGCTCGCCCTGCTCTACCTCCGGCTGGCGCTGGAGGCGCTCGCGCGGACGACCCCGCCGGATCTCCATCTGGAGTTCAAGCTCCGACTCGAAGCGGTGGTGCAGCAGGTGCATGTCGGGGACGTGGAAGCCGCGGACGCCGCCTTGGAATCGATCCGCTCCTCCGACCGGCTCTGGGGGTCGGCGAGCCCGGTCGACCGAGCGCTTCTCTGGGTCTACCGCGCCCGGGTCCTCGCGGACCAAGGGCGCTGGGATGAGGCGGAGCAGTCGCTCCTGGAGATGCCGGCCAATCTCCGCGGTCTCGAACCCGGTGACCTACGACGCTCCGCGCTCCGCCTGAAAGGGGAGATCCAGTTCTATCGGGGTAACTACGCGGCCGCCGTCGAAGCGCACGAGGCGGCCCTCGACGTCGCGCAGGAAGAGGGTCAGTCGCGGGAGATTGCCGCGGAGCAGATCCGCCTCGCGACCAGCCTCTCCATGCTCCCGCAGCGGGCCTGGGAGGTTGCCGACCTGTATGCGGCCGCGATCGACCGCCTCGTGGAGCTCGGCGACAACGCGGAAGCCGCCTTCGGTGCGCTTTGCCTCGGAGCGTACTTGGCCGACCAGAAGCGGAGCGACGAAGCGCGCGCCGCGCTGCATCGATCGATCGAGCTTTCGGAGGCCTCGCGGGACGAGCGGCGTTCGGGCTGGGCCCACCTTAACCTCGCCGACCTCGAGTTCGGGCTCGGTCGGGACAAACCGGCCCGCAAGGAGGCCGCGCTCGCCCGGGTCGCCTTCGAGCACGTCGACGACGACCTCGGCACCGCCCGCGTCGCGCTGACCGAGGGACGTGTGGCCCTCCGGCAGGGGGAGCTTGACGCCGCAGGGTCGAGCTTCGAGACGGCCCGGGCGATCTTCTCGACCCGCAATCTGGCGCCGGACCTGCTCGAATCGGACCTCCGTATGGCCGAACTGGACGTCGCACGGGACGACCTTGCTGAAGCGCGACGCCGGCTCGTCAAACTCGTCGAAGAGGGCCTGCCGCGTCTGCGCCCGGACCTGCTGGTGGACACCCGCCGGCTCGGCGAGCGGATCGGTCCGCCGGCCCTCGATCTTCGTTAGTCGATCGGCGGGGGCGGGGAGCTCTCGGAGCGGTCGCCGCCGGACGTCGCGGGGCCGAATTGGCGCAAGGACCGGATGCTCGGCGAGGCGAGCGCGATCGCGCCGACCGCCACCAGCCCCGCGGCCGCGATGGCGAACCCCACCCGTACTCCCAAGGTCTGGGCGACCAGGCCTCCCGCGACCACCCCGAACGGCGCGATCGTCCAGGTGAGCGTCTCATCGAGGCCGAGGAAGCGACCGAGGAGTTCGCTCGGGACCGTCCGCTGGACCAAGGTGATGAAGCCGGTGGTGACCAGGCCCATCAACGTACCGATGAGCGCCAGGGCAACGACGGCCGTCACGAAGTACGGAAACGCAACCAGGGCGCTGAGAAGTCCCCCGCTTCCGACCACCGCGGCGATGAAGAACTGGCCGTAACCGCGGCTCACGCGCAATCGCGCGGCCAACAACGACCCCGCGAAATAGCCGGCGCTGTAGCAGCCGATGAGGTAGCCGAAGACGTTCGGGGTGAGGTGGAGGACCCGAACGGTGTAGACGACGAGATACGGGGAGAACATCGTGATGAAGAAGCTCGCGGCCACGGAGACCAGCGTAAGTTGCCACATCCATGCGTGGCCCCGCAGGAACTGCAGCACCTCGCGGAGCTCCTGCCGGATGGCCCGCGGGGTCGCCGACGGTACCGGGCGGTGGCCGTCGCCGTCGCGGGGGGTCACAACAAACGCCAGGAACACTGCGGCGACGGCGAACACTCCGAAATCGACGGCAAAGCTACCCGACCGCCCGACGGCGACGACCAGGACCGCCGCGACGGCGGTCCCGACCGTGGCGGCGACCGAGGTGAACGCCTCGGTCACCGCATTGGCGGAGTCCAGCGTCGCCGATTCGACCAGGCTCGGGAGGATGGCGGAGGCCGAAGGCCGGAAGACGACCGTGGCCGTCTCGAGCGCGAGGACCAGGACGAGCACGACCCAGAGCTGGAAGCCAAAGGCTCCCAGCGTGATCGGGACGAGCGCCAGCACCGCGGCCTGCGCGATCGACGTCAGCAGCAGGAGCCGCCGACGGCTGTACCGGTCGGCGAGCACCCCCGCAAAGAAGCCGACCCCGATCGGGGGTACCGCCTGGGCGAGCCCGACCGCGGCGACCGCGAGCGTCGAGCCGGTTTCCGAGAAGACGAGCCAGAGCAGCAGGACGTCGGCGACCCCGAGGCCCGCCCAGCTCGCCGTGTTCCCGCTGACGTACAGCCCGAACGGCCGGTTCGACCGTAGCGAGGTCGCGGACGGAGGGGCCTCGCGAGATCCCGGCGGCCCAAGTTCGGACGCGGCCACAGGCGAGCTACGGTCCGTCCTCGGGCATGGAACCATCGCTGGGGCGGAACGGGCCGGTGCGATCTACCGTCGGGCCG
>JAKIWS010000081.1 GCA_022749895.1 Thermoplasmata archaeon | reverse complement strand
CGGGAGCGGGTGCATGACGATGAGACGGGGCTTCGCTCCGGCGAGAACGTTGCGGTCGATCCGGTAGGAGCCCGCGACCTTCTCGTATTCGGCCAGGTCGCCGAACCGCTCCTTCTGGATGCGGGTCACGTAAAGGACATCGGCGTCGCGCACGGCGCGGTGGATCTGGTCAACCTCGGTGACGCGGGCGCCCAGCTGGTCCAGGTGCTGGCGGACCTCTTCGGGAAGGCCCAGACCCGGCGGCGACGAGACGACGAGCTCGGCCCCGAACACCGCGAGGGCGTGGGCGAGCGAATGAACCGTCCGACCGTACTTGAGGTCGCCCAAGAGGACGACCTTCAACCCCGACAGGGTCCCGAACGCCTCGTGCATGGTCGCGAGGTCGAGCAACGTCTGGGTGGGGTGTTGCCCGGCCCCGTCCCCGGCGTTGATCACGGGCTTCTCGCTCGTTTGCGCGGCGAGTCGCGCCGAACCCTCGTTCGGGTGCCGGAGCACGATCGCGTCGCCGTACGCCGACAGCATCCGGATCGTATCGTACAGCGTCTCCCCTTTCTTGACGGAACTCTGCGCGGCGTCCGCGATCGAAACGCTGCGACCTCCGAGCCGCAACGCCGCCGATTCGAACGAGAGGCGGGTCCGCGTCGACGGCTCGAAGAAGGCGAGGGTGAGGATCTTCCCGTCGAGCGCGGCGCTCGCCTTCGAACCCTCGGCAATCGGGATCATCCGGCGGGAGGCCTTCAAGACCTCCTCGATCTCCTCGCGCGAGAGGTCCCGGATGCTGATCAGGTCCCGGCCCTTGAGGCCCATCCGCCGATTGGACGAGGGCCCCCGAGATAACGGTATGGGAGTCTCGGGCCGCCCCGCGAGGGCCGGAGACGGGCCGGCGTCATGATCGAGGCGTCGGCCGGGCGAGGGTGGCCGCCCGCCCGGTACCTCCCGGCGGTGTTGTTCGCGGGGATGGTCCTCGCCTGGGGTCTCAATTACCTCGTGGTTCGTGTGGGACTGACGACCAGCGCCCCGCTCTGGCTCGCGACCTATCGCGCCGGCCTGGGCGCTCTCGGCGTCTTCGCAGTACTGACCCTCCGTCCGGACCGGGCCGTCCTGGATCGGAGGGGGCGACGGGACGCGATGCTCCTCGGAATCCCAAACACCGGGATCTTCTTTGGACTCTGGTTCGTCGCGGCTCCGTTCCTCCTCCCCGGCGAGACGTCCGTCCTCGTCTACACGTTTCCGCTCTGGGTGGCAATCTTGGCGGGCCCGGTGCTCGGCGAACGACTCTCGAGGGTGGGGATCGTCGCCCTCGCCGCGGGTTTCGCGGGCGTGGGCCTGATCGGTCGGTTCTGGGACCCGGCGGCGGGGGGGAAACCCCTGCTCCCGATGATCGCGCTGCTCGGCGGGGCGGTCGCGTGGGCGGTGGGCACGGTCGGGATTCAGCGACGCTTCCCGGCCTCCGCGATGCTCGAAGTCACGGCCTTCCAACTCGTGGGGGGATCGCTCGGATTGGCCGCCGCGGCCCTGGTCGTGGAAGGCCCCCCGGCCTCCTCGTCCCCTTCCCTCCTCCTGATTGTCGCGGTCTACTTGGGCCTGATCGGCACGGCGTACGCGTATGGCGTCTGGTTCTGGCTCCTCGGGCGGCTCGCCGCGGGATCGCTGAGTCGGCTCGTGTTTCTCGTCCCGGTGGTCGCCCTGGTCGCGTCGAGCTGGCTCCTCAACGAGCGGCTCGACGCCCTCCAGCTCGTCGGCGTGGCCCTGGTGCTGTTCGCGGTCTACCTCACCAGCCGGTCGCGGGGAAGCGCACGTCCTTCGCCCGCCCCCGCCTCACCCACGGCCCCCGGGTAGCGTCGTCCGTCGCCCGGGGCGGCTCGATCCCGACCGACCGGGCTGGATGAGTTCGGACGAAGCGGCAGGAGTTCCCTACCGGCGAAGGGGTTGCCGGACCCCCCGGCCGCTCGGAAGGCCCGACCGTCGGCGCGTGCTGGTCCCGATTCACCAGATGCCGTTGCCCCCGACGCTGTACCACAGGTTGTCCTGACCCCCGCCGATCACGACGTTGGTGCTGAGGGTCGAACCGGAGACCCACGACGCGTACGTCTCGACGATGTTCCACTGGTACGAGTACGTGTAGAGCGAGAGCGCGTTCGCGATCTGCTCGACCCAGTTGTACAGCAGGGCCCGCTGGGGTCCGGGGGCCTGGACCGCGGCGAGGCCCTCCAGATAGGTCATCGCACTGTACGCGTCGCCCTGGCAGTTGTTGGGAATTCCGCCCGTCGACTGAGCCACGTGGACGTAGGCGAGGTAGTTCGTGTACGGGCCGATCGACGCGTCGCAGCTGCTCGCGTTGAACGCGGTACTGACGCCGACCCCCAGCTGCTCCGCGACCGTGTCCGCCGCGGTGTACGTGCTGTCGGGGAGGTACAACGGCGCGACGTAGTCGGTCGGGTCCGGGTAGTCGGGCGACCATCCGAGCCGGTAGAACGGCATCGCGTTCCCGCCGGGTGGGCTGAACAACGAGTTGATCACCGCATCGATGAAGTTGATGTCCAGCGTGTCGACCTTGACCGCGCCCCCGCTGATGATGCCGATCGAGGCGGCCCAGAGCGCCATCTTTTGGTCGAGGTCGGGCGCTCCGGTCTGGCCGAAGAGGGGTACCTCGCAGGGGCTCGAGGGCGAGCACGCCGCGAGCTCCTTGTCGTAGTACGGCGAGGCGACCGTTCGGGCCTGGGTCCACCAGTAGATCGCACAGGTCGGACTCGTCGTCGAGGCGCACGGATCCCCCGTCGGAAAGCTGACGTTCGACGGGTAGTAGTTCGCCATGAACTGCGGAATCGCGCCGCCGTAGTTGAAGAAGTACTGGATGCCGTCGCGCGTGTTGACGGTCTGCTCGATCGTCGTGTACGGGTACGCGTGCGCGAAGAACTGCCGCACCGCGAGATAGCTGAAGAAATCCGGCTGCACGGTGATCGGGTTCGACGTGTACTTCGCCGCCTGCGGCGCGCTGAACAACAGGTTGAACGGGAAGAAGTCGACCGTCAACGACGGGAACGTCAGGGCCTGGATCTTGCCCTGCGCGATCAACGCGAGCGCGAGCGCGGTATCGGTCTGCGGGATCGCCGCAAAGTCCGCGACCCCGGCCGAGTACGCCTGTTCGCCGGGGGTTTGGCTCGCTTCCCACACGACGCTGACCTTCGGCGCGTACTGGCCCGCCGCGGGTTCGCACCCGGCCCCGTGGCAGAACGACGGGGCCACGTACCCCGGGTTCGCCTGGAGCAGGTAGCTGAGGCCCGGCTGGTACGCCGCGAGGTAGTAGGGGCCGCTCCCGGCCATCGCGAACTGCACGTTCCCCCAGAACGGGGGCACGGCGCCCCGCGCTTGGAAGTTGTCCCACGCCGTCGGGTTCGCCCCGATCGTCGTCGGGCTCAGGCCGTAGCCATTCTGGCCGGGCGCCGAGCACGGGTGATCGCCGTTGCCCGAGACATTCCCCTGGGTCCAGAAGGGGATCCCGGCGGACTGGGGCGCCGCGCTGAACCATCCGCAGGGCACGACGGAGGACCCGAAGTTGTCGGAGATGAGCTCGAAGAAGTACGGCCAGGAGTGCCCGGCACCGTTGGCCCAGAACGTGACGCAGCCGTGGTAGGCGGGCGACGTCGTCGCCGTCGCGGGGCAGTCGGTGCCGTTCAGAATGACGTGTTGGTAGATGTTGCCGGGCGTATTGTTACGCGCCGCATGGATCCCGCCGTCCCAGTTCTTGTTGCCGGTGGGGAGCAGCGACTGCTCGAGGATCCAACCGTTGTTGCCACCGAAGGACGGGATGTTCGCGAAGCTCATGGTCCGGGCGACGCTGAACAGCACATCGGTCGGCCATACCCCCCACGACGCCTTCGTGGTCGGGTCGTAGAAGTTCGCGGCCGCGTCGAGGACGAAGGTGACATTGTCCCCCTTGACGAGGGAGCTACCGAAGAGGGTGGCACAGGCCGGACTGCCGGGGACGCACGCCGCGAGCTGCGGAACGTAGGAGACGTACGTCGGACCGGTCTGGCTACCGTTGTAGGCGATCAACGTCTGGTAGACGTTCAGGATCGGCTCGTAGCCGTTCGACTCGTAATCGACCGCGGGATCTTCGCTGTTGGCGCCCCCGGGTGCCAGTTCGTAGACGTTGAGCATGCCCTTGTGCGGGCTCGTCGCCGCGCCGGCGCCGGCCATCCCCGCGTGCAGGCCGCTCGGCGCCACAAAGACCGTCCAGGTGAAGTTCTGGTAGGCGCTCAGCGAACCGCTCGTCGCGACCCCCACGAACGACACCGTGTATGTTCCCGGGGTTGGGAACTGCACCGTCGCGGTCGCCGAAGTGTTCCCGACGACCGGGGTTCCCGAAATGGTCCCGCCGGTCGAGGGGACGATCTTGGGCGCCCCGAACGAGAACAAGGGGTTGGTGGGAGCGCTCGTGTAGGAACCCGCAAAGGTGACAGAGCCGCCCGGCTGCAAGATCGAGGTCGGTGGGGTCCCCGCGACGAGCGTGCTGTTGGTAACGATCGAACCGGTGACGCCGGGCTCGTTGCCGGCCGCCGCGCTCGTGAACGCCGGGGCGACCCCCACGGT
>JAKIWS010000080.1 GCA_022749895.1 Thermoplasmata archaeon | reverse complement strand
TTTCGGTCCCGCTTCCCACAATCGGTGCTCTACCTCCCGCGCCCGCTCGGCCGAGACCTACCTGCGAGTAGTTTCTGGAGGAACCAGCCATTCCCAGTCTAGATTGGCCTTTCACCCCTAAGCACAGGTCATCCGAGTGATTTGCACGTCAACACCGGTTCGGTCCTCCACCTATCTTTCGACAGGCTTCAACCTACCCACGCTTAGATCGATTGGCTTCGGGTCTTCCACCAATGACTTCGGGCGAGCCCACCCCGTCCCTCACCCCTTGCGGGGTTGCGGACTGTCAGTTTCCTTGCGGCTTCGGCCGTTGAGGGCCTTGGCCTCGCCATTGATCGAAACTCCCTGGCCCGTTATTCAAAACGGACGCATGGATCCTGTGTCCACGGCCGTGAGGCCGCTTCGTTCCTTGGGGACCCCATGCGGCTTATCGTCAGCTGGTTTCAGGCACTTTTCACCTCCCTTCCGAGGTACTTTTCAGCGTTCGCTCGCGCTACTAATGCGCTATCGGTCTCGGGACGTATTTAGGATCGGAAGCTAGTACCTCCCGGCTTCCCGCGCGATATCCAACGCACGGTACTCAGGATACCTCCAATCTCGCCTCGGCGCTTCGCCTACGGGACTTTCACCCTCTTCGATCTGCCTTTCCAGGCACGTTCGGCTCACGTCGCGGGCAAGTACGGAGGTCCACGACTCCACATCTACCGGCCCTCGTCGGACCGGCATTCGGTTTGTCCTCTGCCGTTTTCGATCGCCTTTACTAACGGCATCTCGGTTGATTTCTTGTCCTCCCCCTACTAGAATGCTTTACTTCGGGGGGTTCCCCTTCCTGACGGAATCTCCCTTGCGGGAGCGGAGTTCCGATTCGGTGATCGGTGGATCAAAGATTCCTTGCGTCTACCCACCGCTTATCGCAGCTTGGCACGACCTTCGTCGGCGCCCGAGCCCAGCCATTCCCCAGCTGACAGGAGTCAGCTACACTAATTACACTTGACAAGCGTCCAGAACGCGTGTGATCGGGGTCATCGGCCCTCCCGCCCAGGTGGCGGGTGCCTCCACCCCCTTCCCCGTTGAGGCCATGGCCTCCGCGGGTGCATAGCTCGCGCCGTCGGTGGTGCCGAATGCGCGGCCTTCGTAGGACCCGCGCCCGGTATTTAACAATTCAGGAAAACGGGCTCTCGCCGCGGTCGGTTCCTCTTCACGGGGGAAGATGACGGCGATTGCCAGGGCTGGTGGGGAAAGGGCCCGGTGGCAACGGCCCGTACTCGTCGTCGTCGCCGGCGTCCATCTTTTCAAGAGCCATCCTGAGGTTGGCTGAGATCAGTCCCACCGTCGTCCCGATCCAGAGGATCAGCCATCCATGATCGCTCGGCCAAGGCACCAAGGCGAGCCCTGCGATTCCGACGGCGGCGACGACCAGGAAGCCGAGCCAGGCGAGAGTTCTCCGGCGGCGGCGGTCCCGCCGAAATCGCTGATCGAGCTTCTCGCCCCAATCCATCGTCGGGAGGCGAAGCTGGGCGTCCCTATGGCTCGGACGGACGGTCCCGTCAGGGACACCGACGCCGTTGGCGCGCACCCCTCGCGGGCGCGACACGGCCTTGAACTTCGCCGGCCTGCGCCAACGAATCGCCAGGAACGCCTGTGGACCGTCGACAACTCTGGATCCTCTCCGTCCTCGGGCTCGCGGTACTCAGCACCTCACTCGGTTGGTTCGACTACGCGGCATTCTCTGCCCTCTTCCATCCTTCGACCGACGCGGTAGGACACACACAGTTTCTGGTTCCGGGCTACTCGAACACGGTCTACCCGTTCACTTACTTCGGCGCCGCTGTGGCGGTGGCGGGCGTCGCGGGGTTCATCTACACCCGGGAGCGACCACCGCTGGGTCGACTCCGGGCCGGACTGCTCGGCCTCGTCGTCGGGAATCTTGCGGCAATCGGCATGATCGATTGTTACGAGCAGGTCTACCTGGGGCTGGGGTACCTCACTCCGACAGGACGGTCGATCAGCGCCGCCTGGTTCGCTTTCGAGTGGGGTACGGCGGGGGGCCTTACGGCGACGTTGGCCGGCCTCCTCGTCGTGCTCGCGATACTCCCATGGAGTCGCCGGCAGAACTGGCCCACCGTAATGCTCTGTCTCGGCGGATACGCGACCGCGATGGGGATCTGGTTCCTCCATGGGTACGCAGGGCCGAGCTCGGGCGACCCACTGGATTACGGGATGAACGCTCTCTCCCGAATCGCCTCGATGCTGGCACTCGTTGCGGCGGTCTCATCGAAGGACGCAGTGGCAGTAATGTATCACGCCATACGGGGGAGGATCGGGGGCGGCGTTCGCGTGCCGGCGGCCGAACCCCCACGTGGACCCGCTTCGGCATCGAACAAGTGAGTCTCCGGCGACAGCATGGATCCCGGGTGACCCCCATTGCGAGACCAAGCCCGGCGGACGGTTCTCACCGCGGAAACCTTCGGGGCCGACGGACCCCTCGGGTCGGTTTGGGCTCGACTTGTCCCACCGTTCGTCCGCTATTGGGCTGCCAAGCCAGACGACGGCGGCGGCGGATGGAGCGCGGAGCTGTCGAACTTCGTAGCCGCGTACGCACAGAGCCCCAGTCGATTCGGCGCGCAATGCGGGCACGTGCGGTCCGATGGCACCGGAGCCCGCACCGCGTCCGCGCGAATCGTGGCGAGCGCGTAGGCGAGCCAGTGCGATTCAGCCTCCCCGTAACGGACCTGGACGAACCCCTCGTGCAACCCGCCCCCCGCGGCATCGCCGTACAGAACGAATCCCATCGGGGGTCGTCGGCCAAACGCCGCCTCCACGAGGCGGCATTCGGCGATCGCTTGGAGAACGTCGAAGGCTCGCCCGTGAACTTCGTGGAAGCCCACGAACAGGTGCGTGGACTTGTACTCCACCGGAACGAGCGCTCCGTCGCGCCGTTCGATCACGTAGTCCGGTCGCCCCGCAAATCCGAGCGCGGCGTCGATCAGATTCCGCGGCCGCGTCGTGAAGCGGGGGTCGAGGCGGACCCTCTCGGGCGGGAACAAGATCGGGAGGCCTTCTTCGTCGTCGAGGTAGACGAGCGTATCGCCGTCGTCGAGGTCGAGGCGACCGTCCACGACGGTGACCGAGCCCATCGGCGGCCCGAGGAGCGGAGAATGACGGAGCGCTGCGACGTGCGCGGGGGTGATGGGGGCGAACGGAGCGCCGGTCACGTGGTGGCGGTGCTCCGCGTGCTGGAGCTCCATCTCGTGCGGGCACCGGAAGTAAGTGACGAGGTCGTGGGGAGTGAGATGTTCCGGAGCGGGAACGGTTTCAGACATCGCTTGGCCGTCGCCGAGCGTTCGCTATCAACGTTCGCTTCCACGCGGCGGCCGCCGTCTACGTCGCTCCGTTCGCGGATCGACCCGAGCGCCCAAACTATGCCGGGGATCCCCGGCCCCGAGGCGGCGACCCGCCCGGCCGGCTACGGACTGGGACGAGGCTGTACCGAGGCGACGGCGGGGGAGACAGGATCCTCCCGCCACTTCCAGGCCAGCCCCACAATCGCCAACGTCGTGGCGACCTCCATGACGGTGAAGAACGCGTAGTACGGGGCGGGGGTCGTCACGAAGAGCGTCGCGGCCTGGATGGCCGTCATCGCCCCGCCCGCGACGATGTTCAACCAACGACCGGGCCGGTAGCTGAGCAACCGGGAGAGGAGTACCATGGCCATCGGAACCTCTACCAGGATGGCCGCGCCGATCGAGAAGCCCTGACTGTAATGGAAGGTCCCGGCCTTGTCGTAGAGGATCACGACGTCGGCATAGATGTAGTTGAACGTTGCAAACGCCCACAGCAATGAAAGTCGTGATCTCGTCTCCTGCATCTCCCTGAACATTCCCGGCGCGGCTAGGCGCTTTCGCTTGGCGCGCCTCCTGACCTCAGAGGCACCCCTCAGCGGACAGATGTACGTTCGCGGCGAGGCCGCAGCGGGGAGGGCCCACGTTCATTCCTGGGCGAACCGTCCCGGGCCGTGACCGGATAGATGGCCGGAAGGCGCTTTGCCGCCGATCCTGAGTGCACGGCGTCCGTTCGCCCACCCAGCCCCTCGCGGGCCCCACGAACGACCGAATCAACGATCCGCCCCTCGGTTATACGTAGGGTTTCATATCCCACAACCCCGTCGCCCTCGACCCCGGGGGTTCGTAGTTTGGCGATGCAAATGGTGGTCGGGGTGCGCGCGGGGAGACCCGTCCGATTCGGGCGATATGTCGTGGCGCTGGCGCTCACCGTCGCCGCGATCGAGCTGATCAGCTTCCTCCCCCCCGGCGTGTTTGGGGGCCCCTCCCAACACGACGACCGTCTCGCGTCTGCCCCGGCGACTCGGGGCCCGCCGGCGGGTGGGTCCGAACTGCAGGCCGCGGCGAGTTCGCTCGCCGGCGGCAAGGGTCCGGCGGGGGGCGTGCCGTGGGACTGTACCTCGAACGGCGTGGCCGCCACGCAGTGCGGTTCGTTGCGCTCGCTCGGCTCCGGTCCGGGGATCCTCTCCCCCTCACCTACTTGGAGTCGTTCCTTGCCGCCCCCGGCTCGTCAGTACGCCTGCCTGACGTACGATGTCCGCGACAACTACGTCCTCCTGTTCTCCGGCATCGACCGG
>JAKIWS010000008.1 GCA_022749895.1 Thermoplasmata archaeon | reverse complement strand
CGAACACTCAAGTTCATCCCCGCGTCCCCGCCGCCGGACCCCCCTCCAGGGCCTGCCGGGGAATCCTTGCCCTTTCCGCCCGCGCCCAATTCGGCTGCCCCCGTCTCGCCGGAAGTCCTCCTCGACCTTTTGGCGGTCGCGTCCGAAGCGAGGGAACCGGGGGCGGAACTTCGGATCAAGCTCCCTCGCGTGCGCCAGTCGCTTGGCGTCTCCCCCGCGGTGGTACGGCTCGTGGGCTCCCGTCTGCAGGTCTGGGGAATCTTGCGCGAATCCGGCCGCGACGAGTCCGGCGCGTTCTGGCGCCTGGACACGGATCTCCTTCGCACGGTGTGGCCGGGGCCGAAGGACCCCGGGCGTCGCGCGGCGTTGTCGGCCCTATGGTCGGAGGCCGCGGTCGAGTAGGCGTCTGCCCTCGGCGGCGAGGCATTAAGGGCGAGAGCTAGCTAGTCGATACTAGTGAGCGCGACCCCCGGCAGTATCTCCGGCGCGTTCGCCGGGGCCCTCGAGCGCTGCCGCACCGGCATCGAAGGACTCGACAACATCCTGAGCGGCGGGGTGCCGAAGGGCAACACCGTCCTCGTTGCCGGGAACGTCGGGACCGGGAAGACCACCCTGTCGCTGGAGTTCCTGGTTCGAGGGGCGGAGGTCGGGGAGAAAGGCCTGTTCCTCTCGGTCACGGAAGCGTCGACGCGGCTCATCCAGAACCTCTCCACGTTCGAGTTCTTCCGGCAGGAGCTCGTGCACGAGGGCCGGATCGTCTTCGTGGACGTTCCGGTCCTGTACGAGAAGCTCGGGCTCAACCGCGATGAGCTCACGTCCGACGACATCGATGTCTTCGTCCGCACGATCGAAAGCCTCGCCCGGGAGACGGGTGCGTCCCGCGTCGTCGTCGATTCGCTGACCTCGATCCTCTATCGGATCCGCCAACCGGAACGGGTGCGGGACTTCGTTCTCAAGCTGAGCCAGGTGCTCAACCGCAACAGCTGCACCACCCTCCTCGTGAGCGAGATCGGGGGCGGCCCCGGACCGCTATCGCCACACGGGGTGGAGGAAGCGATCGTCGATGGGGTGATCCTGCTCGGCAACACCCGCCGGCAGGGGGACATCCTGCGCGTCCTTCAGGTCGTGAAGATGCGGGGGACGCCGCACTCGCGGGCCCAGTACGTGATCGAGCTCACCCCGATCGGCCTGCTGATGGCCCCCCATCTCAAGGGCGGCCGGAGCGAGGAGCGGTAAGACGATGGCGAGCACGGCGGTCGCGGATCGGCTGCGGGCGATGGCGGGGGGCTCGGCCGTCGCGCTCCGGCTCCGGCCGGAATCGTACGCCGACCACTACTTCGCCGCGCTGAACGCCACGCTGCGGGAGGTCGGGATGGAGACCCAGGGCCAGACGATCTTCGTTTCCGTCACGAACCCCGCGTCGCTCGTGTGGTCGCTCGCGCAGGCGCTCGACGTTCCGGCGGAGCGGTTGTCGTTCGTCGACGCGATCTCGCACACGATGATGAACTACCGCGACCCGCTGCCGAACGCGACGTACGTCGAGAGCCCGCGGATGCTGGAGAACATCATGCTCCGCGTGGAGTACCTCCTCCGGAAGAACCCGAACCCGCGGACGATCGTCGTCATCGATTCCGTGAACACCCTCGCGATCCACAATCCGCCGGACCTGCTCAGCGAGTTCTTCCACATCCTCCTGAACAATCTCAAGTCCCGCCAGGTGCTCACGGTGCTGCTCGCCGTCTACGACGAGACCAACCCCGACTTGGACCAGATGCTCTCCCTGGTCGTCGACGAGACAATCGACGTGAGCGCCAACTGAACTCGCCGCATGCCGACCGACGCGATCTTCAACATCCCCGAGATCGACGAGCCGCTCACCGCGTTCCTCCCCGACGGCTGGGTGGCGCTTGTCACCGGGGGCGGCGGCACCCATCTTCTCGCGAAGCAGTTCGCCCGCCACGGGATCGGTCGCGTCCCGGTGCTCTACTACACGACCCACGAACGCGTCGCGGACGTCGAACGGGCGTTCGGCGACTTCGGCTGGGATGCTTCCGGCATGCAGGTGCGAAACCTCGCCGGGGAGTACTACGACCAGGTCCTTTCCCGGGAGCTGGCGATCGCGCGGGTGCGAGAGCGAGGCTTGACGCTTGCGGAGCTCGCAACGCCGACGGCCTCCCCGGTCGGGGCCCCGTCGTTCGACCTGACGCACCGACTGATCGGCGACCTGGCGGCGCTCGACGGCCGGTTCCGGCTCGTGCTCGATTCGATCGACTTCCTCCTCGATGTCCTACCCGTCGGCGAGGTCGTCAACCTCGCGCGCCAGATTCGGTACCGGGCCCAGACCCTCGGCGGCAGCGCCTGCCTCGTGCTGCGGCCGGAGGTGCACGATCGTCGGACCGTCGGAGCGCTTGAGGACCTCGCCGATCTCATCCTGAGAATGTCGGCCGAACCTCGGCACGATAGCGTCGATCTTGCCCTGGTCATCGAGAAGGTGCGCAACCACCCGGAGCGCGGGCGGTACTGCCGATTGGCCGTCGGGCGCGACGGATTCGTCGCGCACCCCCCCGATGGTGGCGCGGGCACCACGAAGGGAACTCCAAGCTAGCAAACAACTATTAGGCGACCCCAGCTCCATCGGCGGTAGGCTCACGACATGGAGGACGTTCTCATCCGCCTCGCGGACAAGGTCCAGCTGAACGACCCCGTGTTCGTGGAGGGGCTCCCCGGGGTCGGAAACGTCGGGAAGCTCGCGGCGGACTATCTCCGCGACAAACTGCAGGCGAAGCTCCTCGCGACGATCCATTCGAAGTTCTTCCCCCCGCAGGTGTACGTCAACGAGGAGGGGATCGTCCGGCTCGTCTCCAACGAGCTGTTCTACGCGAAGGGCAAGGGCGCGAAGCACCGGGACATCTTGATCCTCGGCGGCGACTACCAGGGAATCTCGCCCGAAGGCCAGTACGAGCTCACGCATCGGACCCTGGAGCTCGTCCACGGCTACGGTGTGAAGGAGCTCTACACGCTCGCGGGATTCGCCCAAGGCCACGTCGTGGAGACCCCGAAAGTGCTCGGGGCGGCGACCTCGATGGAGCGCGTCGAGCTCCTCAAGAAGCACGGCGTCGTGTTTTCCCGCACCGACCCCGGCGGCGGCCTCATCGGCGCGAGCGGGCTATTCCTGGGCCTCGGTCGGCTGTTCGGGATGGAGGGGGTTTGCCTGATGGGCGAAACGAGCGGCTACTTCGTCGACCCGCGGAGCGCGGAAGCCGTGCTCAAGGTCGTGGCCCAGGTGCTCGGTCTCGAGATCGACTTCTCGGACCTCGAAGCGAAGGCGAAAGAGATCGACCGCATCGCCCAGAAGATTCACGAGGCGGAGTCGAAGTCCTCCGAAACGCCCAGCGGCGAACGGCGCGACGACCTCGGGTACATCGGCTGAACCGGGACCCTGCAACGGGCGAGCGGAGCCCCGAACTTCGGGGAAAGGCGTGAAGGCCGCGGAATCGCCGAGCGCAGTCCCGGTCCCCCCGTGGCTCGCTCGAGCTCTCGCGCGTCGGTCCGGTGGGAGCGGCTTCCTCGCGTTCGACCTCGTAATCGACGCTGCGTTGTACTCCTCGGAGGGAGGGTACTACGCCACGCTCCCCTCGCCCCTCGGACCGTCCGGGGACTTCTACACCGCCCCGAACGTCGATTCCATCTTCGGCGCCACCGTCGCCCGGCGGATCCTCACCGAGTTCGACCGCTTGGGGCGTCCGGCCGGGTTCACGGTCGCGGAGCTGGGGCCGGGGGACGGGACGCTCGCCCGCGACGTTGCGCTCGCCCTTGACCAGCTCGGGGCCCGCCACCAGTGGGAGTACGTCCTGGTCGACCGGCCGTCGGTCGCGCGCGACGCGGCCGAAGAGCGCCTGCGGGGCGCGGCGTCCCCGGACGTCTTCAAAATTGGAACCAGCCCGTCGCTGGGCGAGCTCGGCCCGTTCTACGGGATCGTCATCGGGAACGAGCTCCTGGACGCCCTTCCGTTCCGTCGGTTTCGGCGGCGCGCGGGCGTGTGGGAGGAACTCGGCGTCCGTTTTGGGGGCGACGCGGTCGAGCCGGCCGCGTCGACGACGTTCCGTACCGTCCCCGGTCCGGGACTGCCGCACGAAGCCGAGGAGGGCGCCATCGTGGAGGTGAACACGCTCGCGGAGGCGCTCGTCCGGGAGGTGGGGGACCACTTGGCCCGCGGTTCGGCGATCTTCCTCGACTACGGGGACGATGAAGCCGCGCTGCTACGCACACGGCCCCGCGGAACATGGACCGCGTTCGTGGACCATCGAGTGGTCGATGACCCGCTCGCTCATCTCGGGGGCGCCGACCTATCCGTCTTCGTGAACTTCACCCGACTCCGCGCCGCCGCGTCGCGGGCCGGACTCCGGGAGACCGCCTTCCGCCCGCAGCGCGCCGCGTTGGCCGATTGGGGGATCGAGGCCGCGCGGGCGTCCGCCCTCGATCGCGCCACTTCGGACGAGGAACGGGTCCGCCTTCAACTCGCGACGAAGAAGCTGCTGTTCGGGTTCGAACATTTCTGGGCCTGGGAACTCACGGCCCCCGGTGCGGGCTGAATCGATCGAAGAGCGGTCCGGTCAGGTCGTCGGACGGCGGCTCTCGGGTCCGACCCGCTCCGCCAAGTTCGCGTGGATCAGAATCTGCGCCGTGCGTTCCGGCAGCGAGAGCACGTCGTCCTTGCGCAGGTCGAGGGTCTCGCTCCCGGTGTCGATCGGTCGCTGGTCTTTGAGGATGCGGACGAACACCGTCGCCGTGGCGGTGGCCGCCTTCGGTTCGATCGCCGGGGCGACGGGACCCGACGGCCGAAGCGAAGGGCCTGGCGCGGGCGGCGTCGAACCGGTCACCTCGAGGAACGGAGCCACCGCAGCGCGATGCCCGCTCAGGGTCCGGGTCACGTCGTCGAAGAGTCCCTTCTCCTCCGGGAGCAGGTTCGCCACATCGCGGGCGCCGCCCACGGCCGCCTGGAAACTGAACGAGAGGATCTTGGTCATCCGCGACTCGACGACGTCGCGGGCGATCTGGGAGGCGCGATGGTACGTCTGCCGGGCGAGGTCACCTTTCCGCCCCGCCGGGTTCTCCCGGAGCTCCCGCTCGAACGTCGTGCGCGCTTCGGCAAGATATGCCCGGGTGGCGCCGTAGAAGTCGTGGGGAAGTTTCGCAAGCCCTCGCGTCGTCGTCTCGACGCGCCGCCATTCGAGGAGCTGGGTGTAGTGGTCGGCCATCGCGCGCGCCTCGCGGCGTCCGGCGAGGGGCGGGAGGCTATAGGAGTTATCGGGCGTGACGGGAGGTGCGCGGCCCCGGTCGGCCGCGCCGCTCCGATGGACGATCCCGACCCGCGCCAACGGCAGTGGGAAGGGTTCCTCGAGCTCTGGCAGCGGTTCCTCCTCGAGAGCGCTCGGCGGCCGACGATCGTGGTCGTCGAGGGGGAACGCGATCGGCGGTCGCTCCGGGCGCTCGGGATCCGGGGCCGGATCGCCCTCGTGCACGACGGGCGATCGCTCGCGAGGGTCGCGCAATCGCTGGCGCTGCTGGGGGGGCGGGTCGTGGTCCTGACGGATTGGGACGTCGAGGGAGGACACCTCGCTCGCAAGCTTCGCGAGTTCCTCGAGGCCGAGCAGCTCGACTTCGACCTCGATTTCCGGCGCCGGCTCTCGGTGGCGCTCCGGGGGGAAGTCGCCCACGTCGAAGGCCTCGCGGGGTGGGCCCGGCGCAGTGCCGAGCGCGCCGGTGCGCCGCTCGACCACTTCCTGGACGCTCTCGTCGACCCGGCTGCCGAGAGCGCCGCGCCGCGACCGACGGGCTGACCGCGGCGACGCCGCCGGCCTACGGGATGACCTTGCGCTGGGTCCGGCGGGTCGCCCGTCGGTTGCGTGCCCGCGAGGGACGGTACCGCTCGGTTCCCTTCCCCTTCCATCGGAGCCCGCGGCCTTCCTTGCCGGCGCGCGTGAGCCCGCGGTAGACCCGGCCCTTGTGCGTGGGATTGGTGATCCAGCTGAGGCGCGGGTCGCTCACGATCTCCGGGTGGACCGGGTCGACCAGAATGACCTCGTAGAACTTCTGCTTGCCGTCCTCGCCGACCCAATAGGAGTTGAGGACCTCCATGTTGGGGTAGTGCTTTTGCGCGCGCTCTTCCGAGATCCGTTGGATGCTTTTGAGGAGCGTCATCCGGAGGATACCCTTGTGCTTCGGACGGCGTCCCGCGATGATCGCTCGCTTACGTTGACCTCCCCGGCGGGTGCGAACGCGGACCATAACGAACCCGCCTTTCGCGCGCCACCCGATGGCTCGGGCGCGGTCGAGCCGCGTCGGCCGTTCGAGGCGGGTGACCGTCGGCTGCTGGCGCCACAACATGAGGCGCTCGTGGCGCAGCGCCGCGCCTTCCTCCCCTTGCGTGAGGCGGAACGATCGACCGATGTACCGATAGGCGGAGGCGGTCATGGAGGCGCGGCGCCGACCCGAGCTCCCATTATAACGATACGCCCCGAGCGCCGCCGGCATTCGAGACGGCGGGCGGAACGATCGCGGGCGCGCTCTCCCATGGGAGGTGGCTGCCGGGAATCCGGGTGACTTTGGCGGTGCCGTGGCTTTCGGTCAGGACCGAACGCTCGAGGTGCGCGAGCAGTTCGCGGGCGAACCGGTCCATCCGCGCGCGCTCGGCGGCTTGGACGATCGTCGGGAGTTCCCACTCCGCCGCCGCCCCGCCGCTCGTCGGGTAGACCCGGAAGGCGAGCTCGCCGCCGCTCGTCGGGATGGCCGGGTTCGTCCGCGTCAGGTGGGCCCGCACGTGGCTCTCGGACGGCTCGGCGGTTTCGGCCCGTTCGACGGCGAAGCCCGCGGTCTCGAGGAACTCGGCCATGTACGAAGCGAACCGCTCGCGGCCGATCCCGCGAACACGGATCCAATCATTGGGCGCCATGGTTCCTCCGGCCGGTCCTCTTGAGGCTCTTCAGGAAACCGAGCAGCATCCGAAGCTCCGGTTCGGCGGGGGCGGCTCGGCCGAGAAGGCGGCGGACGAGGAGCATAAGGCCCTTGCGCTTGTGGGCGGGGTACCGGCTCGCCCGGGCCAGTTCGTCGATTCGGACGAGGACCAGCTCTTTCTCTCGGCCATCGAGCGCGACCGGATCCGGCGCCGGCGTGCTCTCGGTATCGTCGGAACCGTGCGCCCGGTGCGCGGCATACAGAACGACCGCCACCGCATGGGAGAGATTCAGCGTCGGGGCGTCGCGCCGGGCCGGGATGTGCACGAGAAGGTCGCACTGCGCGAGCTCGTCCCGGCCCAGGCCGTTGTCCTCGGGACCGAACACGAGCGCCACGCGCCCCTCGACGGTCCGAACGAGGTCAGCGAGACGCTCGGGGCTCACCGAGCGGCGGAGGTACGCCGACGACCGCCCGGTCGATAGGTCGGTCGTTCCGACGACGAGGTCGCTTGACTTGACCGCCGCCGCCAGGGTCGAGTACTTGTGGGCCGCGCGCAGCAGCGCCAGACCGACCATCGCCCGACGGCTCGCTTCGGCGCCGAGGCGCGCCCGCGGAGCGACCAGCGTGAGCCGCTCCGCCCCGAAGTTCCGGGCGAGTCGGGCGACGGCGCCGACGTTGCCGTCCTCCTTCGGACGGACGAGCACGACCTCGAGCCGCGCGGTCAGGCCGCCTCGCCCTCCGCGAACAGACGACGGACCATCCACTCGGCGTCAAACGGCCGGAGGTCCGCGTAGCCTTGGCCCACGCCCATGAAGAGGATCGGCTTCTTCGTCACGAACGTCGTGGAGAGCGCGGCGCCGCCCTTCACGTCGGCGTCGAGCTTGGTCAGGACGAGCCCGTCCACCCCGAGCGCCTCCTGGAAGCGGGTCGCCTGCTCGACCACGTCGTTGCCGGAGAGCGCGTCTCCCACGAAGAGCGTCAGCTGCGGCGCGACGACCCGCCGGATCTTCTTGGCCTCCTCCACGAGGTTCTCGTTGGTGTGCTGGCGTCCCGCGGTATCGACGAGGACGACATCCAGTCCGCGCGCGCGGGCGTGCTGCACGGCATCGAACGCGACCGCCGCCGGGTCGCTCCCCTCCTGTTGGCGGACGACCTTGATCCCGAGCCGCTCGCCGTGGACGAGCAGTTGCTCGATGGCCCCCGCCCGGAACGTGTCGCCCGCCGCGATCGCGACGCCGAGCCCCTGGTCGCGGAGCACCCCGGCCAGCTTCGCGACGGTCGTCGTCTTCCCGGTGCCGTTGACGCCCACGAACAGGACCACGTACGGCTTCGGCTGTTGGGCGCGAATGACCGCCGCGAGGTCCAGGGGGGGCTGGCTCAGGATCGAACGGATCGAGGCTTCGAGCGTGCCTTTCACGGCTTCTTCGACCTCCACACCCCACCGGAGCTTGCGGCCGGCCAATTGCTTCTTGATATCCCGTCGGAGGCGCTCCACGACCGGAAGCGCCACGTCCGACTCGAGGAGCGCGATCTCGAGGTCGTCGAGGACGTCCTCGAGCCGGGCCTCCTTGAGCCGGGTGCCGAGGAATCCTTCGGTGAAGTACTCGGGATTCTCGGCCGGAGAGATCGCCGCGGTCCCCGTGGACGACGGTGCGGACGACGGAGGGTTTCCGGTCGGCGGCGGCGGGGTTTCTTTCGACCGCCGGAGCCGGGCCTTAATTGCCGCCCACATCACCTGAGGCGGGGGCGGACGTGCTCCGCGCCAGCGCTTCCAGGCGCTGGGAGAGGGCGTCGATGCGCTGCTCGAGCGTCTGGATCTGCCCCTCGAGCTCCTTCGACGCGCCGTCGAGCTTCCCCATCCGCTGCGCGAGGATCTCGCTCACCTTCGGCGCGGCCTCCTCGACCACGACGCCCGACCCGAGGCCGAGCAACACCTTGGACCCCGGGGTGGCGGCCCCGCGCAGGAACGTGTCCGCCCCGAGGGGGATCAGGATCTCCGCGTCCGACGGAGCCCGGTCGAGACCCTCGAGGGCCTCGCGGGCCCGTTGATGGTCGGAGCGTGAGGCACCGAGGTACTGGTACTGTTGCATCATCGCCGACAGCTGGTTTCGGTACGCATCGAGCCGCGCCAGGTCCTCCTGGACCTGCTGCTCCGCGTCCGGGATGGGGCGTCCGGCGCTCATGCGACGATGGCCTCGACCGCCTCGATCGTCACCAGGTGGCGCGCCACGTGATGGGACCCGCCGATCGCGGAGAAGGCGAGCTCCTTGGCGGCGGCGGCGCTCGCCGCCTCTAGGCGCTTCGTGAACGTCTGCCAGTAGCCGCGGCGGGCGAGGAACCGCCCTTTCACGGTGAACGACTGCCCCATGGATGCTGCTCGAGGGTGCGCGCACCCGGGCCCGGCGGATAACCTTGCCCGGCGGGAAGTTCGTGTCGCTCGGTGTGAATTCGCTGGGGAGCGCGAGCCGGCGGCCGCCCGGTGGGGTCAGTCCGTTCGCGGTTCGGGAGCGGGGTCCGGCGGAGCCTCGGAGCTTGGCGTCGCCTTCGCTCTCGCTTCGAACTTTCGCCGTTCCACCTCCCACCGCGCCCACCGTTCTTGAAGGGCTTGTTCCGACGCGCGTCCCGTCTCGGACGCCGTCGGGGGCGGTGCCGTTGCGCGGGGCGGGGCGTCCGCGTCGGGCTCCGCCGGCGCCGGACCGGACTCCTCCCCGCTCACTCCGCGGCGTGGACCACGTCGTTCCATCGCTCGGTCACCTCGTCATCGGTGAACGCCACGGTCGGCGAGAAGACCACGCGGTCGCCCCACGCGCCCCGCGCGGCCGCATACTCCTCCACGCGAAGCGGGAGGACGACCCCGTCGGCCCGCTCGCCGTCCGCGAGCTTCGAGAGCTGCGCGAGGGCCTCCTCATGGGTTCGCTCGATCACGATCGTGCCGGAGGGGTCGAACCGGTGGAGGACGCCGTTCGCGAGCGGACCCGCTTCGTCGGTCGCGACCACGCCGCACCGACAACCACGCTTCATCATCAGATACGCCCCGAGTCCGCCGCGGGCCCCGTCGACCAGCGCGACGACCCGACCGGCGACCCCCAGGGGCAGGCCCCCCGGGCCGCGATGACGGTCGAACGAAAGGTACGTCCGGGCCGAGCGGACCTCGACGAACAGTTCGACCTGCGGGTCGTCCAGTCGGACTTTGAGCACGCGTTCGGGCCACCGGTCGAGCACCGCGGCTCCGAGGTCCCGCGCCAATTCCTGGCTCGTGAACGGGTGGGTCCCGGTACGCCGAGCGCGCACCGCGAAGGTCGCCCCCGGCTTGAGGAACGGATCGGCCAACTCGAGCAGGCGCGATTGGATGGCCAGCGGATCGGAGCCAACTTCGAACACCTCGGAGACCGACGTGATCCCGAACACGCGCTGGAGAATCCTGATTGCGGGGCCGGCATCGGCGACCTCTACGTAGAGATGGCCGTGGTCCGCGCGGAGCCGGCACGTCGAACCCGCGGCCAAGAAGTGGGCGAGGATGTTCCGGGTCAAGGTCCGTTCGAACTCGCGCCGGACGGGGGCGGATTTGAGGGCGAGCTCGCCGTAACGAACCAGAATCTGCGGCGGCACGCCGGAACGGTTAAGTCGGCTCGGCCGTTTTAGCGTTGCTTCCGATGGCGTTGGTGTCTCCGCCGGAAGGTCCTTCTCGCTGGCCGGCCGACCCGTGGGCCGGGCTCGGCCGCAGCGTCGCCCAAGCGTTCTCGGTCGCCCTCGGGGCCGCCGGCGCGGCCGCTCCGCCGGAGGCGCTGCGCGACCTTCTCGACACGGCCGGCGGCGACGACTGGGATGTCGCGCTCGCGGTGCACCGGTTTGCCAAGACGGTCGGGCGGTCGCCCGACGAGCTTGCGTCCGAGATTGCGCGATCGCTCGTCCGGCCGGCGGGCATTCTCTCGGCCGTACCGAAGGCAGGGTACGTCAACCTCCGGGTCGATCCGGTTCCACTCGCGGACGCAACGCTCGGGGCCGTTTTCGAGCGTGGGGAGCGGTACGGCGGCGCCGAACCCACCGGACTTTCCGTCTGCGTCGAGCATACGAGCGCGAACGCAACGGGCCCGTTCCATGTGGGCCGAGTACGGAACGCGATCATCGGCGACACGCTGACCCGCATCCTCCGGGCGGCGGGACACCAGGTCACGAGCCAGTACTATGTCGACGACATGGGCCGTCAGGCGGCAATGATCACGTGGATATGGTCGAAACCTCGGGCGGAGTGGCCCGAGGAGGTCCGCGGAGCCGCGCCCGAGGAGGCCTTGCCGGGCGAGAGCGACCCGCGACCGGACCGGACGCTGGGACGACCGTACCCCGCGGTGGCCGCCTATCTGAAGGGCCACCCCGATGCGGATCGCGAAGTCACGGCGCTCGTTCAGGACCTCGAACAGGGTCGACCGCCGCTCGAGCACCACCGGCTCACCGAGCGCATCCTGCGGGGGATGCTCGCGTCCCTCCAACGGATCAACATCGGCTTCGACGAGTTCGTTTGGGAGTCGACCTTCCTCACCGACGGCTCCGTCGCCGAGGTCGTCCGGCGACTCCGGGCAGCACCCCATGCGATCGTGGAGGCGAACGGAGCGCGGGCCATCGACGCGGCGACGTACCACCTCCCCAAGGAGGACGCCCGCATCATCGTGACACGGGCGGATGGTACCACCCTCTACGTGACGCGCGACGTCGCGTACCACCTCGCCAAGATGGCCCGTTTCCCGCGGGTCATCGACGTGCTCGGGCAGGATCACTTGCTGCACGCGAAGACCCTTATCGCGCTCCTCACAGAACTCGGCGAGGCGCGCGCCCCGGAGTTCATCCTGTACCAGTACGTCGTCCTCCCCGACGGGGGCAAGATGTCGACCCGCCAAGGAACGGCCGTCTTCCTGGATGACCTGCTCGACGAGGCCGTCGACCGGGCACGGAAGGAGATCCTCGCCCGGCGCGACGATCTGGCCGTCGCGGACGTCGACGCGATCGCGGCCAAGCTCGGGGCGAGTGCCGTGCGGTACCACATTGCCCGCGTCGCGCCGGACAAGGCCGTGCGGTTCACGTGGGAGGACGCGCTGTCGTTCGAAGGACGTACCGGGCCCTTTGTCCAGTACTCGTATGCGCGCGCGTCGAGCATTCTGCGAAAGGCGTCGGCGGCCCCGTCGGGTTGGACGGGTCGAGCCCAGGAGATCAGCACGCCCCCCGAACAGGCGCTCGTTCGGAGCATCTCGCGACTTCCCGGGCTGGTCGCGTACGCTGCGCGAACGGCCCATGTCCACACGATCGCGGGGTACGCTCACGACCTCGCCGAAACGTTCAACCGGTTCTACCAGGACGTCCCGGTACTGCGCGCCGAGGTGGAGCGCGAGAGTCGGCTGGCACTCGTCCACGCGGCCCGCCAGACGTTGGGCAACACGCTCGACCTACTGGGACTCGACCGCCTCGAAGCGATGTGATGTAACACTCGCCGCGTCGAAGCCGACCTTCGTCGAGCACGGCGAGACCTCGCCGGCGAATGATTATGTAACGAGAGCGGTCTCGGGGGCGAAGGTGGTTCCCGTGGGCGTGGTGAAGGATTTCAAGGACTTTGCGCTGAGCGGCAACCTGCTCCAGACGGCGATCGGGATCGTGGTGGGGTTGGCGGTCGTCGCCCTGATCACGGCCTTCGTCGGCGACATCATCACGCCGCTCATCTCCGTCCCGGGAAACCAGAACCTCGGGAGCGCGGTCTACAGGGTCGGGAACGGCGTTTTCCTGCAAGGCGCGTTCCTCAACGCGATCATTTCGTTCCTCTCGATCATGCTGGTCATCTTCTTCGTCCTCGTTCGGCCCGTGGCGAAGTACGAGGCGCGCAAGGCGGCCCGGAAGGCCGCCGCACCGCCCACCACCAAGGTCTGCCCCTTCTGCATCTCGCAGGTACCGATCCCGGCGACCCGGTGCATGTACTGCACGAGCCAACTCACGGTCTAGGCCGGGCGGCGACGGTCGATCGTCGGGTCGGTCACACCGGCCTCCGCGAATCCTTTCGCGCGGAGCCGGCACGCATCGCACATTCCGCAGGGTCGCCGGCCTCCCTCGTAGCAGCTCCACGTCAGATCCCACGGAACCCCGAGCCGCTCGCCCCGGCGGACGATCTGGGCCTTCGACATTCTCAGCAGGGGCGTCATGACCCGCGGGCGCCAGCTTCCTTCCACGCCCGCCTTGGTGGCGAGCGCCGCGAGACGCTCGAAGGCCCGGAAGAACTCGGGACGACAGTCGGGATACCCGGAGTAGTCGACCGCGTTGGCCCCAATGTAGATGCGGGCGAAGTTTCGACCCTCGGCGTACCCGAGGGCGATCGCGAGCAGGATCGTGTTGCGAGCGGGAACGTACGTCGCCGGGATCGACGCGCGCCCGGTTCGACCTCGGGGCAGGCGGGACGTCGGGTCGGTGAGGGCCGACGGGAGCAGGGCGCCCACGGGGATCTCGATCACTTGGTGTTGGGTCACGTGGTAGTGGCGCGCGAGAGCTCGCGCCCACGTGATCTCGCGTCGATGCCGCTGTCCGTAGTGAAACGTCAGGGCGTGCACCGGAGGATCCTTCCGGAGCGCCATCGCGAGCGCCGTCGCGGAATCCATCCCGCCGGAGAGGAGCACGACCGAACCGCGGGCACGCCCCCCTCGGCTCATGGATGGACGCCGAAGGCTCCGAGAAGCACGAGCGCGATGACGACCGTCGCCAGCATGGCGAAGAAGTTCGTCGTCCCCTTGGTGAGATACCCTCGGTTCTCGAGGACCTCGCCCAGGATGCTGTCGGCCTGGCACCCGGCGAACCCGGCCACGACGCCGATCACGAGGACGATGCCCGGCGCCGGAACCGGGACCCGCGTTAGGTAAAACAGGACAAGCCCCACCACGGTCGTGGCGGTGGCACCGACGAACGCCCAGAGTTCGCCCACGAGCGATACGCCGCCGTTCGTCCCGGGCGGGACCCGCTTCCCGCTCAAGATGCTGCGCGCCCCGCCGGCAAGGAGCCCGAACTCGCTCGCGAACGTATCGGCCGCCCCGAACGCCAACGCTGAGGTGTAGACCACGGCGAGGCCGGGCGTGGAGAGCGTTTCTGGGGAGACCCATGCCGTGAGGACGAGCGCGGCCGGGACGACGATGTGCGCGAGGACGTTCGCAACGCCCCGTTCCCCGTGCGTGCCCTCCTGAACCTTGGCGCGCTGCTTTTCGTCGAAGCCGTAGCGCGTCGCGAGGACGCTTCCGACGACGAACAGGACGAGCAGGGCAAGGAACGCGAACCCCGCCACCACGACGATGACGGAGCCGAAGACCGTCGCGATCGCTCCGGCGAGCGCGGTCAGCGCGCCGGCGCGAATCGCCCCCGCAGCGAGGGCCACGGTCAGCGCAACGCCGACCGCCGCCAGTAACAACGAAAGAACCACTCGGGGCCCTCGGAGGGGAGGCACTCGCTTGGAGGAAAAGGCTTCCGCCGGAACGCGGGGTGCTCGTTTCCGGCGAGGGGTCCACGTCCTGCGGTCGTCGGCGTGCATGCCCCGGAATCCGGGGGCGAGGTCGCCGGACTCGGTGGGGGTAGGTGGGGGCTCCCCGGCCGCGCCGGTTGCGGCGAGACCCCCTCATCGGGCGACGTGAAACTGGGGCGTCGGGAAAGGTCAGCCTCTCGTCAGCAGTTGCTGAACGGCACCGCGGAAGGAGGGGGCGACGAGATCCGGACGAAGTCCCTCGACTCGGAGCTCGGCCTCGGCCTCGCCGACATGGCCCATCTGCGGCACAAAGACCGTCAACATGCCCAACCGCTCCCCCGCCCGGACGTCGAGACCCCGGTCGCCGATCATGGCGCTCGACGGGAGGTCGATCGCCCAATCGTGCGCCGCGCGCGTGAACAGCTCCGTCCCCGGCTTGCGACAGGCGCAACCGCGCTCCGGCGCGTGCGGACAATAGTAGAACGCGTCGATCTCCGCTCCGGACCGGCGGAGCATCTCGTTGAGCCGGGCGTGGATGCGGTCGACATCCTCGGCCGTGTAGAGGCCTCGCTCGACCCCGGACTGGTTGGTAACGCAGATCACGAGGTAGCCGTGCTCGCGGAGGAGGCGGATCCCCTCGGGAACCCCGCGATACAGCTCGAGGCGCGCCGCGTCCGCGAGGTAGTGGAAGTCGGGGTTCAACGTGCCGTCGCGATCGACGAACGCGGCCCTCCGCAATCGGCGAGGAAGGGGCTCGGCCTGCGCGGAGTCGGTCGGCGCCCCGTTCGGCATCGCGCGATCGAGGAAGACGGGCGGAAATAAGTGTCATCCCGGTTGCCGTGGGGCCGTGTCCACCTATCGGGCGCCGGTCCCCACGGGCGCGGAGGCTACGGACGCCGCCCCCGCCCGGCTGAGCTCCCTCATCCAGCGGGCCGTCCATCGGCTCGTCGACGCGACGCCGAACCTATCGCTACTCTACTCGGGAGGCCTCGACTCGTCGACGGTAGCGACGGCCGCGGCGGCGTCCGCCCCGTTGCTCGTCGCGATCGGAACCCGCGAGAGCCGCGACCTCGAGTCGGCCCGGTCCGGTGCGCACCTTCTGGGGTTGCGCTTGCTCACGCGGGTGGTTGAGGAGGCGGACGTCCGGTCCGCCATGGTCCGGTGGGCGACCGAGATCGCCGGGGTCCGCGAACCCCAACGCAGTGTCCTCATCGCTACCGGCCTCGCCCTCGAAGCTGCCCCGGGCCCACGGGTCCTCTGCGGCCAGGGGGCCGACGAACTGTTCCACGGGTATGCACATTTCGAGAACCTGGCTCCGAACGACGCCGGAATCCGGGCCGCCGCGGACTTCGAGCAACTCCGCGTGGTCGATTGGCCCCGCGCGCGGCGATTGGCCCAGCGACTGGGACGCGAGCTTGTCTCGCCGTTCTTCGATACGGAGCTTGTCGAATGGGTGCAAACCCTGCCGGCCCAGGTCCATCGCGCCCCGGACGGACGTAAGCCCCTGCTCCGGGCGGCCGCCGCGCTGCTCGGAGTCCCCCGCGAGCTCATCGCGCGTCCGAAGCGTGCCCTTCAGTACGGCTCCGGAGTGTACCGAATGGTTCGGCGCGCGGATCGGGACGCCGCTGCGGACCCATCGGTTACGACCGCGTGATCCGGGTCCCGGCGTCGTCCCGTAGGCCGCGACGGAGCGACGGGATGTCCGTGATCACGACGCGTCGTCCGCCGTGCCGGAGGAACTGCAGCGCGGCTTCGACCTTCGGCGCCATGCTCCCCTCCCCGAACTCGCCCTGTCGATGAAATTTCGCGAGTTCCTCCATCGTAACGGCCCCGAGCCATCGCTCCCAACTTTTCTGGAAGCCGACGGCGACCGCGGGTACGTCCGTGACGATGACCAGCGTCTCGGCCCCGATGACCTCGGCGATCAACGCGCTGGTCAGGTCCTTGTCAATCACCGCGTCGACGGCGGTCAGCCCGCCATCCCGAGCCCGGACGACCGGGACCCCGCCGCCCCCGCCGGCGACGAGGACGACCCGCCGGCCGAAGCCGTGGTCGAACAGTCGCCGCACTTCGGACCCTTCCACCCAGGCCACCGGCCGTGGGGAGGGGACCAGGCGTCGCCAACCGCCGCGCGCGCCGTCGTACGCCATCTGCCACCCCGAGCGCTTGCGGTACAATCGCGCCTCCGAATCCGAGTAGTATCGTCCGACCGGCTTCGACGGGCGCTTGAACGCCGCGTCCCGCGCCTTGACCTCGATCCGGGAAACCATCGCGAAGATCCCCCGCGCGACCCCGGCGTGGTGAAGGGCCGGCGCGAGTTCCTGCTGGATCAGGAACCCGATCTGACCTTCCGTCTCCGCGTTGAGGACCGCGAGCGGCCTCGGAGGGACCTCGCGCTCCGCGATCTCGTTCTGCCGCAAGGCGGCCCCGACCTGCGGGCCGTTCCCGTGGGTCACGACGAGTTCGTGCCCGTCCTTCGCGACCTGAGCGAGCGGGCCCGCGGTCGCCCGCATGCGCTCGACCGCTTCCTTCCAACCATGGTCACCCCCGGGCCGGGTGAGCGCGTTCCCGCCCAGCGCGACGACGGTTCGGGGCATGGTGGCGTCCATCGAATCGAGCCGACCCCGGTCAGATAATCCCTCTCCCGCGCGGGCCGGCCCCCGCCGGGCGGCGTGGTGGGCCCACCCTTTATACCCGGAACCGGCTCCGCACGCCGTGGTACCGGACGGCGAGATGCTGTTCTGCCCGCTCGAGTTTCGCTACGGCCGGGACGAGGTGCGCGCGCTCTTCTCCCGCGAGGCGCGTCTTGCCCGAGCCCTGCAGGTTGAGGCAGCGCTCGCCGAGAGCGAAGCGGAACTCGGCATGATCCCGAAGGAGGCTGCGACCGCGATCGCGCATGCCGCCTCGTCGGGCGCGGTCCGGCTCAGCCAAGTCGATGAGCTTGAGCGCACGCTCCGGCACGACGTGATGGCGATCACCCGCGCGCTCGCGCAAGCCGCAGGGGCTGGCGGGGCGTGGGTCCATTTCGGCGCGACCTCGGCCGACATTACCGATTCCGCGCTCGCGCTCGAGCTCAAGGCAGCCGCGGCGGTTCTTCGGCAGGACCTGAGCGATCTCGCCGGAACGTTGCTCGGGCTCGCGCAACGATATCGGGCCACCCCGGAGGTCGGGCGGACGCACGGTCAGCACGCCGTTCCGATCAGTTTTGGCTACAAGGCCGTCGTCGGCGCGGCGGAAGTGCTGCGCCACCGACGCCGGCTGGACGAACTGCTGCCGCGCCTCGCCGTCGGCAAGATGTCCGGCGCCGTCGGCACGGGGTCGAGCTTCGGGGCGAACGCGGAAGCCGTCGAGGTCGCGACCATGCTCCGGCTGGGGCTCGGCGTCGACGAGGCACCCACCCAGGTGGTCGGCCGCGACCGTCTCGCGGAGTTCACGAACTGGCTCGCGCTCGTTGCGGGTACCGCCGAGCGACTTTCGACCGAGGTACGAAATCTTCAGCGCACGGAGATCGGCGAGGTCCAGGAGCCGTTCGATGAGGGCGCGCAGGTCGGGAGCTCGACGATGGCGCAGAAGCGCAATCCGGTCGTCGCGGAGAACGTGAGCTCTCTCGCGCGGCTCGTCCGAGCGTTCGCCCTTCCTCCGCTCGAGAACATGGTCCTCTGGCACGAGCGCGACCTCGCCAACTCCGCGAACGAGCGGATCGTCCTCCCCCACGCGATCGTCCTCGCGGACGATCTGCTCGTCAAGCTCACGGGGATCTTCCGCCACCTCCACGTCGACGTCGAGCGGATGGCCGAGAACCTCGCCCAGACCGAGGGAGCGGTGATGGCCGAGAGCTTGATGCTCAACCTGACGTCGCGCGGCGTCACGCGCAGCGAAGCGCACGAGATCCTTCGAACGTTGACGGCGCCCGGCGCGATCGGGAGCTTGGCGGACCGGGCGTCGCGCGACGAGCGGGTCGTCCGCGTGATCCCGCCCGAGCAGATCGTCGCCCTCCTCAACCCCGCCGCCTACGTCGCCGCGGCCGCGAAGAAGACCGAGCGGTTGATCGACCGGCTCGAAACCGAGCTGGCCGGCTGAGCGTGGTCCGCTCCTGGGTCGCCACCATCGTGGTCCGCCGGCCCACCCTGGCTTCCGCGTGTCATCTCCACGCCGCCTTGCTCCCCGAGGCCGCTCGGGAGGTCCCCCGGTCGACCGCGGCGATCTCCCGTCGGGGGGCGACGGTCACGCTCCGTCTCGAAGCGACGGACACCGGCGCGCTCCGCGCTGCGGTCAACACGTTCCTCGGCTGGGTCGATCTGGCGGCCCGGACCGAGGAGATTGGGGGCGGCGAGCGGTCCCCACCCGCGGCCGGCGCCTGACGCGGCGAAGCTCTTATCATCGGAACCTCGGTCGGCGCGGCGTGGCAATCCCGGCGAAGCTCCAGAACGATCTCAAGCAGTTCCAGCGGCTCCAGCAGGACCTCGGGAACGTGGGCCAGCAGCGCCTTCAGCTCGACCTGAAGCTCCGGGAAACGAACCACACGCTCGAGGAACTCAAGTCCCTGCCCGACGACGCCACGCTCTACCGTCCTATCGGAAGCCTGCTCGTGAAAGCGAAGAACCGCGGGGAGGTCGTCGACCTGCTCACCGAGGAGAAGGAGACCCTCGAAGTGCGGGTCAAGGCGATCGAGCGGCAGGAGAACGCGCTCAAGGAGCGGTACACGACGATGCAGCGGGAACTCTCGGAAGCGCTGCAGGCCGCGGGCGTGATGGCGGGCGGCACCTCGTCCGCGGAATCGTAGGCGCGTCGCTCAGAGCGAGCGACGGACCAACCGATCCGCGACCTCACCAAGCAAAGCTCGGCCGTCGGGCCGCAGGTTCTTCGAGCGGCGGACCCGCTCGAGCGCGCGCCGACTGAGTGTCTCGATGAGCGCTTCGGAGTGGGCCAAGGCGCCGGTGGTGCGGACGATTTCCTGAGCCGCGGCAATGTCCTCGCTGGACGCGCTCGGATTGCCGAGCACCCGGGTCAACTTCGCGCGGTCCGGGACGTCGGCGCGCCCCCACGCCCGTACGACGAGCAGGGTCCGCTTACCCTCGACGAGGTCGTTGGCGCTCTTGCCGATCGAGCCCGTCGTGAGCCCGGCGCCGAGAACATCGTCGCGGAGCTGGAAGGCGATACCGGCGTCGAGCCCGAACTGTTCGAGCTCGCGGATGAGGCCCGGACGCGCACCGCCCAGGATCGCCCCGAGTTTCAGCGGGGACGCTACGGTGTAGACCGCGGACTTGAGTCGGTGAACGGTGAGAACGTCCTCCTCGGTGACCTCGTCGACGGGCACCGACCCGTTCCGGATGTCGAGAATCTGACCGCAGGCAGTGAGGCGCGTCATCGCCACGTATTCCGCCACTGCGCGGAGGATCCTCGGTCCAGGGACCTTCGCCCGGAGAAGGCTCCTCACTGTGAGCGGTTCTTCCAGGTCGCCGAGCGTGATCCCGAGCCCTTGCCCGTACGCTTCCGCGACCCCGAGGCCGCTCCGGTTTCGAAAGCGTTCCTCGAGAGCGCGGTGGACGCTGGGTCCTCCCCGGCGAACTTCGGAATGGTCGATGATGTCGTCGTGGATCAGCATCCAGCTCTGGAAATGTTCTAGCCCCGCGGCAGCCTCCAATACGGTCGACGGGTCGCGGCCCGTGGCGAGATAGTATCCGGCGAGCAAGAAGAGCGACCGGAATCGTTTCCCCCCGCGGAGGGTAAACTCCCGGAGTAACGCGATCTCCTCGGCGAATTTCACCCCCGCCCGACGGCGTTCGTCCGCGTACTGCCGGGCGAGCACCCGCTCCAACTTGGGCCGGTATCGAGCAAGCTCGTCGAAATCCAAGGTGGTCGACCCGTCCGGTTGTCGCACGTATTTAACCATCGGCACGTTCCGCCCACGATGGCGGTCCCGAACTTCGCCGAGTTCGTGGGGCGATTGGTCGATGCCTTCGGCGAGCAGATGGAGGCGGTCCGACCGGTCGACGGCCTGCTCTGGGTCAAGACCCGCGACGGATTCCTCTTTGCCTTCCTCGAAGACCCGAACCGTATCTCCCTCGAGGATGTCCGCCGGATGTTCCAGGAGGTCGGGCCGGCACCGGCGCGGCTCGTCATCCTGGCACCGTCCCGCCTTCCGCTCGCCATCGGGGCGGAGGTCGTACAGCGGGGGGGGACGTTGGTCGAGGGGCAGCGGTTCCTCGAGCTCGCCCGCGGTCTCGGGCTCGAGACGTACCTCGGCGAAGAGCCCCGCGCCGTCGTGCCGCGCGATCGTGGGCGCCTGCTCCCGAGCGCCCAACAGCTCGACGCCGCGGTCGGGCGCGCCGGCGACTGGATGAACTGGGGGGTACCCGCCCTTGCGCTCCGTTTCTACCGCCAAGCGCTCCAGCTGAAGCCGGAGTTCACTCCCGCCCAGGTTGGCGTCGGCCGCGCGCTCCTGGCGCTGGGTCTTCGGGAGGACGCGGACCGCACGTTCAACGAGGTGCTAGTAGCCCATCCGACCGACGTCGAAGCCCGATTGGGGAAGGCGTCGGTGCTGGGCGCGCTCGGCGATGTTCCCGGAGAAGTCCGCGTCTATCGCGCGCTCCTAACCGAGAACGCCGACGTCCCCCGGGTCCGGGCGCACCTCCTCGCCGCCCTCCTCGCCGAGCGGCAATGGGCCGACGCGAAGAAGGAGGTCGCTCTGATGCTGCGAACCACGCCCGACGATCCCCAGCTCCGGTTCCTGCTCGGCGTGGCGACTGCGGAAGGAGGGAATCGCGGCGCCGGCGAACGGGAGAAGCAGGCGGCGCGCGCCCTGGGATTGACGTGGGAACGGGAGAAGGCCCTGTGCGATCACCTCGGTCTCGAGGCTCCGCCCCCGCCGGCCCCCGGGGCGCCACCGCCGACCGCCGCAAGCGCCCATCGCGCACCCGTCCGGCGCGGCCGTTCCAAGGCGCCATCCTCATCCCCCCCACGCAAGGCGCCCCCGCGGGCGACCTCCGGACGCGCCCGAAAACGTAAGTAGCGCCGGTCCGGGTTTGCTCTCGGTCCAGGGGGCGTTGGCGGCGGGTGCGGATCCTTTCTCTGCTACCGAGTGCGACCGAGATCGTCTACGCCCTCGGCCGCGGCGATCAGTTGGTCGGCCGCAGCGCCGAGTGCGACTTCCCGTTGGAGGCACGACGCCTGCCGGTGGTGATGGAGGCGAAAGAGTCCCCCGCGGAACGGCCATCGGGGGAGATCGATGCCAGCGTCCGTGCGACCCGAGGGCGGGGCGAGAGTCTCTATCGCCTCAATCTCGAGCTCCTCACGTCGTTGCGCCCGGAGCTGATACTGACCCAGGATCTGTGCAGTGTCTGCTCCGTCACGCCGGCGGAAGTGGTGGCGGCTTGCGGGACCGTCGGGCTGGCCCCCGAGATCGTCGCCCTGACCCCACGGAATCTCGAGGAGGTGTGGGCCTCCGTCGAGCGGATCGGGGCGGCGATCGGTGCCCGCTCCCGCGCGGACGACCTCGCCGCGGAGCTTCGCCGCCGAAGTCGATCTTCGGACGGCCCCCCGGACGACGCCCCCCGCGTCGCCGTGGTGGAATGGCTCGACCCACCGATCTTGGCCGGGCTCTGGACGCCCGACATCGTCCGGCGCGCCGGCGCGAACTACATCGGGCCTCACCCGGCGAGCGTGGGAGCGCGAACCACGTGGGCCGAGCTGCTCGGACTCGGTCCGGACCTCCTCATCGTCTCCCCGTGCAGCTTTACCGTCGAGCGAACCACCGAGGAGATGGGACGGCTGCGACTCGGCGGATTCTTCGCGGATGCGCCGATCCCCCTCGGGGTCTGGGTGGCGGATGAGGCGTACTTCAGCCGACCCGGTCCTCGTCTCGCCGACGGGGTCGAGCTGGTTCGCGCGCTCGTGGGGCAGCACCCACCTTCCGCGACGCTCCCCGTCCGACGCTGGCCGGGTGCGATCGCCGAGGCCACCGCATGAGCAGCTGGACCCCGGGCTCCTACCTCATCGGACCGGCGCCCGCCCCGGCTCGAAAGCTCTCGACGTCGCCGACGGAGATCGTGCACCTCCTCATCGCGTTCGTCGTCCTGGCGTTCGACATCACCCTCATCCAGAACGGGTTGGCGATCCTGGCCGCGGGCCCCACCGCGACCACGCTTCTGCTCAACACGATCGCGCTCGGGGCCGCCGTCGCGCTGACCGGATTCGTCGCCCACGAGCTGGCGCACAAGATCGTGGCCCAGCGCTACGGCTTCTGGGCGGAGTTTAGGATGTCCCCGATCGGCCTCTTCATTTCCGTGATGACGGCGTTCGTCGGCTTCCTGATGGCCCTCCCCGGGGCGACGATGATCGGCGGGATGGGGGACGTCCGGCAGTGGGGCCGGACCAGCGTCGCAGGCCCGCTGCTCAACCTGGCCGAGGGAGCGGTCTTCCTCACGGCGTCGGCCGCGCTCTTCGTGGACGGTCACCACCTCTTCGCATCCCAGTTTCTCTTGCTGCTCGCCTTGTTCAACGGGATTTTCGCCGCGTTCAACCTGCTCCCGTTCGGACTCCTCGACGGTCGGAAGGTGTTCCGCTGGAACCGCGGTGTCTGGGCGGCGACGTTCGCGGTCGCGATCTCATTCGCGCTCTACACCTACTCGGCGCTGACCCTGGCCGCCCCGCCGTTCTGAGGAGGGCGACCACGACCGCGTCGTCGGTGACCGAGTTGGGCGCCGGTCGTCGCCTCTTGGACCTTCACTTTCGGGGGCGGCCGGGGCTCGTGGCGAGCTATCTCGTGCCCCAAGAGGACGGCGTGAGCATCATTGAATCGGGGCCTACAACCTGCCGGGCTCCGCTGCTTTCAGCGCTCCGGGAGGCCGGCGTCGAACCGGGGGAAGTGAGGCGGCTGTTCGTCACCCACATCCACCTCGATCACGCGGGCGGGGCCGGCGCGCTCGTCGACGAGTTCCCCCGGGCGACGTTCTACGCTCACGAAGCCGGCGTGCGCCACCTGAAAGACCCCGCGAAGCTCGTCGAGAGTGCGCGCCGGGCCTGGGGACCGGCGGCCGACCAGCTCTGGGGTCCCGTCGCTCCGATCCCGGAGGCGAGGATCGTGGCGCTGCGCGGGGGCGAGCGGTTTCCGGTCCAAGGGGGCGAGCTGGAAGCGATCGCGACCCCGGGGCACGCGAAGCATCACCTCGCCTTCCACGATGGGGGGACGGGCGGCGTGTTCACCGGCGACTCCGCGGGCGTCCGTCTCGCCGGCGCCTGGCGACCGCGACCGGCCGTCCCACCGCCCGATCTCGACATCGAACTCTTGTTCGCGAGCGTCGAGCGGATGCGCCAGCTCGCGCCGAGGTCGCTCTTCTACAGTCATTTCGGTGCGAGCACCGACGCCGTGGGCGATCTCGAGCGGTACCGGACCGCGGTGGAATCGTGGCGCGACGCCGCGCTCGAGATGGCCCGCCGAACGCCCGACGTCGCGGCCGTGGCGGGGGCCCTCCGCGCCCGGGACGTGGCCGACGCCCTCGCGGCGGGCCGCTCGACCCCCGAGGATCCGGGCGGGGAGATGATCTCGAGCTATGCGCTCGCCGCCCAAGGGCTCCTCCGGTACTTCCAACAGCGCGGACTTCTCTCGGGGTGAATCGCGGCGTGGTGCTCCCGCCGGGTCGACGGACGCGCCCGGCGGCGGCGCTGTTCGTCGCGCGCGTGGTCTACGCGTTCAACTGGTACAACGTCGGCGCCGTCCTGCCGTTGATCGGCTCCACGCTCGGGGCGACGACCGCGGAACTCGGCCTCGTCCTCGGGCTGTTCCTCCTGGGGGTCGGGGTCTTTCAGGTCCCCGCCGGATTGGCCGCCATTCGCTGGGATGCGAAGCGCGTGTCGCTCGCGGGCCTCGGCACCATGTCGGTCTGTTGCATCCTCTCGGCCTTCGCGCCGACGTGGGAGTGGCTCGCCGCAGCGCGATTCATGGCGGGGGTCGGTGCGGCGTTCTTCTTCTCCCCGGCGCTGAGCCTCATCGCCTCGTACTACCCCCCCGGCGTTCGAGGTCCCGTGGTCGGCCTCTACAACGGGGGGTTCAGTGTCGGGGGCGCGATCGGCCTGTTCGCCGGAGCCTCGGCGGGGGCTTCCTTCGGCTGGCCCACCACCCTGGGTGTCGGCGGCGCGGTGTTGGCGATCCTTACGGGGGTCGCAGCGATTGTTCTTCCGCCGGAGAATCGTTCCGGCGTACGACGCTCGCTCGGCGCCGTGCTCGCTACCGGCCGGACCGTCCTGAGGTCCCGATCGATCTGGGCCCTCTCGCTGGGCCTGACGGGATTCTGGGCGGCCATCTACATCGTCGCCCAGTACTTCGTGAAGTTCGCGCACGACGTGCACCCCGGATGGGGGATCGGCACGGCGGCGGCCCTCTCCGCGCTCACCGTCGTGGTCTCGTTCCCGGGGGGACCGGTCGGGGGCTGGATCGCCGAGCGAGGGTGGGACCGTCGGTGGCTGATCGGTCTGTTCGGACTCGCGACGGGCGTGCTCGTGCTGGTGCTACCGTTCACCCCGCTGTGGGCGTTGTGGCCCCTGTTCGGGGTGTTGGGATTCGTGGACGGGATGGTCTTCGCGGTCCTCTACCTGATCCCCGCCTACCTTCCGGAAAGTCACGGCGAGGGCCTGGCCCTCGGGGTGGCCGTCATCAACTCGATCCAGGTGATGGTCGGGAGCGGGCTCGCGATCACGTTCGGTTTCATCGCGGCGGCGCACGGGTACCGGACGGCGTGGCTGCTCACCGGCGTGCTCGCCCTCGGCCTGCTGCCGCTCTTGGTCGGGGTGAAACCGAACCGGGGGATGCGGCGCTCGGGGCGCCTCGCGGTCCCCTCCGCACCCCCCCCCGTTGGGGTCGACCTCCCGCACCCCGAAGGGGAGAGCCGCCGGCGGTAGGCGTTCCGCCCCGCGCGGCCCACGCCCTTCGCCGCGGACCGACCGCGAGTTATACCACAGGTTGAAATCAACGAGCGACCTACGCCCGCGGGCCGAGAAGGGGTTTCGGAGCGGGGCGTTCGGGGGTCGGCGGATTCCGTCGGCGGTCCGGGGCGTCCTCCCGTCGCCCCCTCACGGTGGAAAGTGGAACCATGAGCGTTCGTGGAAGGAATCGATGAGAGCGTTGGCCATCGTCGGAACCGTCGCGGTGGCCATCGTGGCCTTTCTGCTCGTCACTTCAGTGATGGGCCCCGTGCCGGTGCATCGATTGGCGAAGCTGTCGGTGACGGTCTCGTACAATCCGTACCCGGCGAACAAGTTCCACGCGCCGCTTTCGGACATCGGCCTGATCGGAGCGATCGGCGGCGTGCCGCGGGGGCCCTCCACGCACGCGCCTCCCTCGGTCGGTAGCGGGGTGTCGAGCGTCTCCGTCAACGCGCTGAGGTTCATCCAGGACGGTAGCTACCTCCCCCAGAGCGAGACGACGATCGCCCTCGACCCGGGCAACGCGCACCACATCGTCGGAGGCTCGAACGACGCCCGGTGGTTCTTCTGTCCCACGCTAGCGCCCTCGGCGTGCCCGAGCGGCTACACGGCCTCGCTCTCGTTGTTCTCGACGTCGTCCGACGGCGGAACCAGCGTGGCGAAGAGCAACGACCTCCCCGGCCTCAACTACACGTCGGCGACCGTCCCGAGCGGGGGTTTCCTCGCCTCGTGGGGCGATCCGGCGCTCGCGGCCGGGCTCCACGGTACCTTCTACTACGCGTCGCTCGCGATCGACCCGAACACGGGCGCGAACGGGGTGGAGCTCTCCGTCTCGAACGCCAAGCTATGGAACGCCAGCCAGGCATGCCTGACGAAGCTCGTGAGCCCGTGGCACAACCCGTGCTGGAGCTCGGCGCTCATCTACGGCAACCTGACCCTGCACGCGACCACCTTCGAGGACAAGGAGCTCATCGGCGTCGACAAGAACCCCCTCTCCGCCTACTACGGCGACGCGTACGTGGGTTGGGACCACTTCAACTCGAACGGCACGAGCACGAGCGCGGTCGCGCGCTGCACGCCGGCGTTGGTCTGCACGATGATCGCCGGACCCGGCGCCCCGAACATCAACGGCGCCGACGTGTTCGTCGCGTGGACGAACCCCGTTGTCGGGAAGAACGGCGGCGTCTACGTCAGCTGGTGCAACTTCGGGACGACGACGACGGTCAACCCCGTCAACTGCAGCATCGCTTCGTCCCCGGCCGGCGGCACCGCGTTCGGCGCGCCCCACCTGGTCCTCAGCTACATGGGCGCGGGCACCACGCTGCCGAACGCGTATGTGATCAGCGGCTACGCGACGGAGCAGTTCCGGACGGGCGACATCCCGACCACGGCGGTCGATACCTCGGGGATCACGAACAACCTCTACTACGCGATCGCCGTCTGCGTGCAGGGGAACTACTACCCCGGGCTGGTCGGCGGAGGAACGCCCGGCAACTGCGGTCTTTCCCAGATCGCGGTCACGAGCTCCTCGAACGGTGGGACGACTTGGACGACCCCGGTTTATGTCTCGACGCCCGCCGTGAACAGCCAGCCGTGGGCGACCGTCGACCCGTCGGACGGCAAGCTCGCCGTCGTCTACTACTCGACCCAGTACGATGCGTTCAACCACCGGACGGACGTGGTCGCCTCCACGTCGATCGACCACGGCACAACCTGGGGCCTGATGCGCGTGACCAACGTCTCCGACGAGCCGAACGCCGACCCCCAGATGTTCGACTACAGCCGGGCGAACGGCTTCGGGGGCTCGATGTCCGTACCCCAGTACGGCGACTACCTCCAAGCGGTCGCGTTCGGGGGCACGCTCTGGGTGCTGTTCACCGGCAACTACCAGGCCGAGCAAGGCACCTTCCAGGTGGACCCGTTCCTGGCGCACGCCCCGATGCCCGATTAGGGGGGCTTCGGTAGGACGAAGCGGAATTCCCCGCGAGAGCGGGGATCCGGACCCCAACCCCTTCCCCCCTTTTCCCACCTCCCCGGCTCCGCCGAGGCGCGGTGCTGGTTTAGGTCGCGGGGGTGTCGGACGGTTCGAGCGCTGGTTCAACCGACGGCGGCTCTTCCGCAGGCTCGACGGTCGCGGGCGGCGGGGGACGTCGGCGCCACCACAGGGTGGCCCCAATCAGGCCCGCGGCCAACACGACGACCACCAAGGCGACGGCGACGAGGGGAACCCCACCTCCGCTCGAGGAGGGGCTCTTGAGCGGGGGAGGGGGGGCCTCGACGGTGAGGTCCAGCGACGCGGCGGTGCCGCGTCCAGTCGAGTCGTTGACCCAGACCGTGATGTGGAAGGTACCGACCTGCGCGAAGGTACAGATGTAGGCGATCGCGACGCTGCCGGTGTAGCACGTGGATGGTAGTCCGGTCCAATTCAGCCGCAGCGGAGCGGTCGCGCCGGTGATCGTCGCCTGGAGTCGGACCGAGCTGTTGAATGCGATCGAGGTGACGTTCGAAGTCAAGGCGACCTTGAGCATCGGCGACACTCGGACGGTGAGCGTCCCGGAGGAACTCTCCCCGAGCTGATCCAGGACGGTCGCGCTGACGCGGTAGGTCCCCGGGCTGGTGTAGCTGTGAACCATCGTCGACCCGCCGGCGATCGGGGGGGCGGCGTCTCCGAACGCCCAGGTGGTGTTGAACGGGCCGAGTCCTCCGTGGAGTACGCTGGTGAAATTGAAGGTCGCGGGAACGTCGCCAAACGGTCGGTCGGCGGCGACGACCGTGCGGAGAGGGGCCACGACTTCGATCGTGAAGTTCTGGACGACCTGGTGGCCCGCGCTGTCCGAGAGGGTGAGGTTCCCGGTAAAGTTCCCCGTCGTGGTGTAGATGTAGCTCGCTACCTCGGTCGTCGACGTGGCACCCGGAGGTCCGAACCTCCAAAGGGCGGTGTACGGGGCGAACCCGCCGGTCGGTACCGTGCTCCCGGAGACGACGAGCGGCTCCACCCCCACGAGCGGGGTCACGATCAGGTTCGCCGCGAGGGGGTTCGCCGTACGGACCACGAACGGATGGACCGCCGGGACGTTGTTCTGGTCCCGTACGGTGACGTTGCCGAGGAACGTCCCCGCCGCCACGTACGTGTGGGACGCCGTAGAGGAGACCACCGACGGCGCCCCATCGCCGAACGACCAGGTCGTCGTGTACGGCGGCAAGCCGCCCGCCAGGGAGACGTTGAACGCCAAGGTCAAGGGGACGATCCCGGAGAGTTCGGCCGGGGAGAACCAGGTGAACACCAGCGTCGGCGCCACATCGACGGCGCCCGAACGAGACGTGAGGTGACCCTGGGCGTCCGAGACGTTGAGGTACCAGGTGAGATGGCCCGCCACCAGGTAGGTATGGCTCACGTTGGCCGCAAGGGAGCTCGACCGGTCCCCGAAGCTCCAGCGGTAGCTGAGGGGCGGGACCCCGCCGACCACCGTCGAATTGAACGTGACGGTGAGCGGAACGTCGCCGTGATTCGGCCCGACCTGGGCCGTCGGAACAAGCGGGCGGTAGACATGTTCCGAGACGAATCGTACGCGCAGGCGACCCAACCCGTCCACGGCGGAGAGCCGGACGAGGTAGCTCCCCGCGTTCGCAAAGGTGTGCGTCACGTTCGCGCCGCTGGCATTCGGCAAACCGTCGCCAAACGACCAGTTGAAGAATATGGGGGCGAGGCCGACCGCGCTCGCGGTCAGATTCACGGGAAGGGGGGCGATCCCGCGGCTCTGATTCACCGCGAGCGACACCTCGAAGGCGGGGGAGAAATTCCAAGTCGCGGAGCTTTGGGCGTAGCCGATGTTGCCGCTGAACAGCAGCAGCGAATCGGCGGCGGGGTCGGCCGCGCACGGGCCGTCCCAGATTGGGCCGGGGTTGTAGGAGACGTTGAGGTTCGTCCAGTTCCCACCGTGGAACAGCCACGTCTGGTTCGAGTAGCCGCAGTAGCTGCCGTCCCAGCCTCCGTACAGTATCACTCCCTTGAACGCCGGGTCATCGCCCATCATCCGGGAGCCCATGGAGACCGGAGGTGCCGAGGTGAGCCCGGACGTAAGGTCGACGTACGTCCCGTTCACGTAGCGCCACGTGTTACCCGTGAGCGAGCAGTTGAAGTTCGGTGCCGGCTGATTTCCTCCGTACAAAACGACGTACTTGTCCGTGGAATCGTAGGCGGCGTAGTTGACGGTGTGAGGGTCCACGGGAGCTCCCGTCACGTTCGCAGTGATGTTGGACCAGAGGCCGGCCTTGTACGTCCAGGTCGCGTTGTACTTGGAGGGAGCCCCCGGCATGATGCTGTAGCCGCCGTACATCCAGACGAACCCGTCCGCCACGTCGTACGCGATGCGGCCGGAGGTCATCGGGGGCGGGGCCACGGTGGTGTTGATCTTCGTCCAGTTGGTTCCGTTGAAGGTCCACGTGTCGTTGAAGTCGGTGGAGGTGTTGCGACCGCCGAACAGTAGAACGTAGTTGTCGGCGGCGTCCCAGGTCATGGAGTAGTACCAGCGCGGCGACGGGGCGATGCTCAGATTCGCGGTGAGGTCCGTCCAATTCTCGTGGGCGAACACCCAGGTGTCGCCGAGAGGGGTCGAGGTCGCCGAAGAGCCCCCGAACATCACGTACTCTCCGGCGACCGGGTCGTAGACCATGCTCCCCGATTGACGCGTGGGGGGCGTCGAGGTCGAATTGACGAGCTGAGTCCAGTTTCCCACGACGCGGGTTGTCGGGGCCACGGAGGGGTGGACTATTGATCCCCCCTGGGCCAGGATCGCTCGCGGCGGCGAGCCCACAGTTACGGCCCCGACCGCCGTGGGGGCCGAGGGGGGGAGCTCGCTTGCCGCTCCCAGGGCGACCAACGGTGGGATGGCCGCGGCGACAAACAAGAAGCTGAGCAGGAAGATCGCTGGCCGGACGCGAAGGTCGTCGCCAAGCTTCATCGGAAGGTGCATACAAATTGGGTGGCGCCCGCAGGGCCCGCCATCCCGACCGACGAATCTCCGGGGTCCATAAGCCTCTGCCGCCCAAAGCACCCCAGACCTTCTTCGGCTGCGGGACGCGAAACTACCTACGGGCGACCTAGAAGCTCACGATTCCACGGACTTATTACGCCCGGTCCTCAATCCTAGTCGTAGCCCCGTGGTGTAGTGGCCAAGCATGCTGGCCTTTGGAGCCGGCGACAGCGGTTCGAATCCGCTCGGGGCTATGCACCTCCGGCGACCGTTCCCGCCCCGAACCGAGACGAGTCAGCCCGGCCTTTTGGGTTAATAGCGACGCGGGCATCGTGCTGAATCCGGTGTCCGCGCGATGAGACGATCGTCTCGCCTCGCGTGGATCATCGCGACGACCTCGCTGGTCGTGGCCGCCAGCCTCCTGGTCGCTCTCGCAGTTCTCCATCTGAATCATCACCCATTCTCCGGAGTGACGAACTTCGCGCCCTGCCCTGGCTGCCCGACAAATCCGGGGTCTGTCTACAATCCGAACCAGGAGGTCCCAAGCGGCTCAGCGATGAGTGTGAGTTGGAATGATATGGATGGTCGGATGATCAATTTCACAATCTACACGGCAGCCATGCTTGGCGCTCCTTTGGTATCGGTCTACTCCGGCCTTGGGAATTCGGGGTCATTCTCCACCGTGTCGACCGGCGGACTCTACGTGTTCAGCGTTACCCCCGACCAGCGACCGGACACTTCAGCGAACGCCAGCTTTACGGGCGACTACACGACTCCGTTCCTATCGGTTTGACGGACTGCGGGTACCCCGATCTTTTCACCTCTCCCTCTTCGGACCGTCTCGAGCAGCGTCGCCGGTGTTTCCACAGTTCTCGGCAACGACAGGAGAATCCGCTCGGGGCTATTCGCCGGTCGAGGTTCGCTTGGCCGCGCCTACTCCCAAGATTCACGGCGCCGGTTCGGCTGCCCTACGCCTCCGACGAACCAAGTACCCCCCGACGATTGTAATCACACCGAGACCGATCACGAAGACCGATAAGAGAAACGAACCGTACACGATTCCCCCGTTGGGCGAGGTGAGCCCGCCCGAAAAGAAGAAGATGAGCGCACCCACCAAGGTGACTCCAATCCCAACCGCGACCCAAGTTGTCCAATTTGAGGGTTCCGTCCCAAGAAATAACGGAAGAGTGGTGGCCATGCCGGAAGGGGTATGCAAGGGCGAGCTTTCACTGTTTGCGACCGCGGCTGGTGCGAGCCTGCGGAGCCGGCCCGAATCCGCCCACGTCCGCAGTTGGGTCAGTCATCTCTCGCCAGTGGTGTATCCCATTGGCAATGGAAGAGCAGGCAAATCCGCTCGGGGCTATCCGGTAGCGAAATTGCCCTATTTCGCCGGATAGGCCGCTGCCCGGTCGACCTCTACAACCGACGCGGCGGGGAAAATGCCCGAGTCGAATTAGACCATGCTCGACCGGCCCGTACCCCGACCCTGCAGCGGGAACAACCCCCGAGCGGGGGAAACCTCCGCCGCTCGAGAAGCGCCAGCGGGAGGAGCTCCGAAGGCCGAAACCGCCCCGTTCTTCCCAGCTATGTCCGGGGGGATGCCCTGCGTCCGACGGTTAAGCTCGACCTCTTCCTCCCGGGAAGCTTGCCAAGTCGACCGCGTGCGACGAGTAATCCACCAGCAGCAGGTGGCAGCTTGGACATCGGAGTGTTGGGAAAGCGCGGACAATAAACCCAATCTTGGTGAGTCGGATCCCGGCCCGCTGATCTGGTTCGTCGTACCACCGGATGTCCCCACGCGGGCGGACGAACCCCGGGTCCATTGGTTGCCGGCACCGAGGGCATTCCGAAGGTAATGCCGCCGCCATGACCCCTACCCGAGAACTCTACGGCAACTCATGTGGGGTCTTCGTCCCCGAGAACCCGGATGGGCCGGACGGACTTGGTCGAGGGTCGGGGACATCGACGTTTCCGGAGGGCCGCCCCCGAGAAGACGATTGTGCCGTTCAACCGCCCGAATCCGCCCCTATGATAACGGTGCCCCGCAGCGGTTGCAGCGGCCGAGGGTCACATCGAACACGTTACCGCAATGGCGACAGGTCATCAAAACTTTCGGAGCCACTGCGGGCGCCTGTTGGACCTGGACGATCACTGAAGCGGCCCCTGCGGGGGGAGGGGGCGGCGGAGGAGGCACGGGAACGTACCAAACTTGCGGACTGGGGTACGACTGTTCGGGAGTCCAGAAGAAGAAAGCCAATCCTAAGACCACAAACAGACCGAAGAAGACGAGCAAGAAGTCACCGACCCAGGCGTAGGGGTGAATGTCTCCCATCGAGAAGCAGTAGCCGAAAGCACCCGCAGTGCAACCGTGGTGGCTGGGATAGAACTGGAAGAGAATGCCCACGACGGCAAGCGGCACCGAAAGCACGAGAAGAACGGTCCCTAAGCCCCGATGCTTCGGAACGGGGTCCGCCTGACTGTAACTTCCTGACGACACGGATGTATCGCCCGAGGATGAGCCCGCCCATAAGCGGGCCGAGAGATGATTCGCCGGCGCGAGTTCTGGCGTGTTCTCCGATTGGAGGGTTCGCTTGTTGAGCTCGATCCACGTACTCGAGCGGGACGTCCCACCACGCCCTTCAGTAGCCGGTCCCCTGAGCGCACGACAGCATTCATTAGTCTGGACGACGACCGCCTCCTCGGAGGCACCTCTGCCGACAACGGCGAGGGGTGGGAGAGAGAGGATCGGGTGGTATGCGGAGAAGCGGAAAGCAGGCATTTCGAGGCGGCACTATCTGGAGATTCGGCGGGTCTTGGCTGAGGCCGCCGACCTCCTCGAGCGGGCAGGACTGACGTGCCATCCGGAGCGATTCGCCGAAAGGGAGTTGGACGCCTTGCTCACCGGGGGTTGGCGCCCTGCGACCTCCGAGCAGCTCGGCTTGGCTCCGCGGACCAGGGCGTACAACGTGTGCCTCCTGAACGGATTTCTCAAGGCGCACAACAACCTGACCGTGGAGAATCGACACCTCCACTTCCCGAATGTCGGGGTTCGGCGGCGCGACTACCTGAAGCCAGAGCAAGGCGTCCGGCTGCTGACGGTTGCCGAGACGCTCGGAATCCAGTGCCACGCGGCTGTGGGATTGGAGATGCTGATGGGACTTCGGCGATGCGAGGTCCTTCGGATTCGGACCACCGAGCTGGACTTCGATCGGTACCCCGACGCGCTGCGCGTACACGGCTCGCTGAAGGGCCAGGCGGGCGAGAAAGTCCGCATGGTCCCTTGGCACGACGAAGTACGCCGAATTGCGCCGGAGCTCCTAGCCCATCGTGCCGAGGAAGCGAGAGGACAGCGGGGGCCCGATTCCGGGTTCGTATTCGTGCGGCAAACCGGAGGCGGACTCAAGGTATGGTCGAAGTCGTACGTGGACCGGATATGGATGCGGCCGGCGTTCGAGTCGACCGGCATCAAACGGCCAGACGGCCTCAACCACGTTCTCCGTCGGACCTTCGGCAGGACGCTTTGGGACCACGACGTCCCCATCGAGAAGGTTGCCTACCTGATGGGGCACGAAGACACGCGGGAAACGAAGAAGTACCTCGGCCTGAACGAGGAGGACGCGCTGGAGTCAATGCGCGTCATGAATCGGGTGTTTCCCGCTCGGGTCCTCGCTTAGTGGGAAGGAGCTCCAGATGGCCAAAAACGGCAAAATCTCTATCGGAGACGTTCGAACCCGCTCGGGGCGACAAGCCCCGATGCCGCCATCAGGTGGACTTGCGCCTTGACCAGACCTGGAAGTTGCGAGGCCCGGAAACGAGCGTGGTCGGATCGTTGGTAAACTTCTCCAGGGTCGCCAGCGCGACGCTAAGTTCGGCGGGACTGGCCAGGTGGGCGGCGACGATCGCCTCGGACGAGAATTTCAGGGTGGACCACGGCAGCGTCTTCGCCTCGCCCTCGACGCTTACCGACTGGACCACCGCGAGATGCGAATCGGGGATACCCGCCTCGAGAAAATACCGGTGCAGCCTCCGCCCGAGCGTCGGATCCCCGCCGTTCCGCCGGACCACCTCGTTGTAGCTGCGCACGAAGAAGTCGAACGCGTCGTTCGGTGGGTCGCAGCACCACCCCTCAAAATCCGCGTCTTCAACCATGAGGAGTCCACCGGGACGGACCCCGGCCCACATGCGCCGAAGAAGTTCAATCGGTCGACTGAGGTGCTGTAGGAGAAACCTCGAGTAGATCGCGTCGTACGCGCCGAGTTCGTTCCAGTCGTTGACGTTCATCTTCCGGAACTCGACATTCGCGAGATGGCGCTTGGCCGCCGCTTGCCGCGCGAGTTCGAGTTTGACTTCATCCATGTCGATGCCGACGACGTTTCCCCCAGGGGCGACCATTCTGGCCATCTCCAGAGTTACCGCGCCTCCGCCGCAACCGAGGTCGAGGCAGCGCATGCCCGCCGTTACCCCGGCGCGCTGGAAAAGGGCAAAGGTGTCCGGCCAACATTTGCGCGCGAGCACCAAGAGGCGGCCGTACCCCTCCTTTCCGCCCCGGATTACGTATCGCTCGTGCTCGGGGATCACGCCGGAACGCTCCCGGGGGCCCACATCCACTCGGTTCAAATGGATGACGGGCCCAGCAGTGTTGAGGAGAGGCGAGACCCCGTTTCGATCCCACCGCAACCTAACCGTCATCGCGGCGACTCGTGCTGAACTCCCGGGGGCCTCGGAGCGAACCGGGCTCGCGGAATCGCGCAATGTTCGGGTCGAATCCGCTCGGCATCTGGTGCTTAGGAGCTAGTAGTCGGCAAGACGAAACGACGGGCGACCTGCTTCCCTGGGAGAACTCGGAATCCAGCCTCCATGAAGTTGTGATCGAAGGTGAACGCATTGCCCACTTCGAGCTCTCGCATGAGCACGAAGCTTGTGCAATCTGTCAAGCTCCACCGCTTGTCCCCGTGCGCAAGCATGAGATCTACGGCATGGTCAAAATCGCGGTCAGATACTCGCACCACTTGGAGGCTTGAGGATGCTCCGAGGAGATCTCGAAGCTTCGCCACCGCCCCGACCCCGAGCCGCATTCGGAGCAGTGTGTACGTTTCGTCGAGGACGTAGTCGGTGGTTAGAATCCGTCCGAATTCGCCTCTTGTGAGCCTACTGAACATCGCGGCCGCGTGTCCGTGGTGACGTTCCTGGGGATCCGAGAGAGCGTACCATGCCCCCGAGTCGACGAGAATCATCCGAGCGGTCCGTAGAGTATCTCGTCATGGCGATCCGCGATGTCCACCTTCGGGCCCTTGCCCCGCACCAAAGGAAATCCGGTGAATAGCGGATCGGCCGGGTCAACCTCGTCGGGGAGAAGGCGACTCCGGATGGCGCCGCGGATCCACTCCTGCATAGTCTTCCCTTCGGCCCGAGCCCGGCGCCGAAGAAGTTCGTATTCGGCCTCGGGTACTCGAGTCTGGATGAGCTTCATACAATCTGTAACATTGTGCAGATTATTTGAAATCTACCTCTCCGGCGGTGGAGCGTTTCCGGCCCCACGACCCTCGTCCTAGGGGGCCGCGGATGGACTTCCGGGTCCTCGGAGTCGCCATCCCGCGGCGCCCTTGCCCATCGGACCGTCATCGGTAGGGTGCCCCGTCCCCCCTAAGTCAAAGCCCCATCGAGTGGTCTTCGCCTATTACAGGTGGCGAATCCGCTCGGGGCTACGTTCGGTTTTCCAGACCCCGTTCGGGGCCCGAGGTTCGGGCGCTTGCTATCATGTTGGGTCACCTCCTAGCGGCCGCTGACTTTGCCGGCTGTCACCTTCGACCTCTGGCACACCCTCCTCCGACTCGATCCGACCGCGGAGGATCGGTACATTCAACTGCAGGAGGCCACGCTCGCCGACGTGGTTCGCACATCACCTCCTGCGCCGCACCTCGGTCCAGGACCCTTCGAGCCACCCGAGGACGCAGCGCGACTGGCCTTTTCGGGGGCCATGCGCCGGGGCGGGCGGGGGCTCCCCGTCGCCGATTTGGGCCGCGATGCTGCGCGTCGGGCCGGACGCTTGCCCCGCGTTGACCGTTGGATCCGGGCGATCGAGACTCTGGCTCTAGCTCAATCGTTCGAAGAGGTCCCCGGTGCGCGAGAGCAACTTGAACTCGTCCGGGATTCGGGTTTCCGGACCGCGGTCGTTTCGAATCTGGTCGGGGAAACCGGGACCAGCATGCGACGAATCATGGAGCGCCTCGGAATGGCCCGGTTCATTGATTCGTGGGCCCTCAGCGAAGAACTCCCTTGGGCGAAACCCGCTCCGGAGATTTTCTGGCACGCGTTGGACCCGCTGCGAGTAGCGGCGTCCCAGGCGGTCCACATCGGCGACCTATCGAGCGACGTCCAAGGCGCCCGCGCCGCCGGCTTCCGGTGCGGGGTTCGGTTCGTGGGCGCGAGAGACTACGGAACGAGGTACCGTGCCCTCTGCAGGACGGAGGACCCGATCGTGCCCCCGCCCGATCGGATTCTGCACGGATGGGCCGACCTTCCGGAGCTCCTTCGCACGCTGTTTGCGGACGAGCCCCACCGATAGATTGTCGCCGTCGTTCTCGAACCGCCGGCGAGTCGACGCGGGGCTTGGCCCCGCCCCGTCCTGGGAGTGACCGTTCCGGTTGTAGCGACGAAGTCCGTTCTAGCGTGCGGGAAGCACCCGGAAACCGGCCTCAGCAAAGTCGTGGTCGAAGTTGAACGCCTATCGGATCTCGAGTTCTTGCAGGAGAACCAAGCTGGAACAATCGGTGAGGATCCTTCGCTTGTCCTCTTGGGCGATCATGAGTTCCGCCGATCGCTCGAAGTCGTTGTCGGAGACTCGCAGCCCTTGGGTGCTTGAGGAGATCACGTAATCGTCGAACGGGAGGGGTTCCCAGTCGCATCCGAAGTAGAGGGTCGGTCTCGGTAAGGATGTAGTCGCGAGTGACCATGCGACCGTTCTCGCTCTTCGTCCATCGACCGATCTGCGCGACCGCTCGGGCATGGTGTCGTTCCAGCGAGTCGCTGAGGGCGTACCAGGCGCCCGTGTCGATCAGAATCATCGAAGGGGGCCGTACAGGAGCTCGTCGTGGCGCTCCGCCACGTCGACCTTAGGTCCCCTGGCCCGAACGAGCGGACACGCGGTGAAGATCGGGTCGTCCGGATCCACCTCGTCCGGCAGCTATCGGTTCCGAATGGCCCCCCGGATCCACTCCTGCATCGTCTTTCCGTCAGCTTTCGCCATCCGGCGAAGCAAGTCGTACTCGGCCCCAGGGACCCGCGCCTGGATAAGTTTCTTACAATCTCTAAATGGCTGTCGGCCAGATCGAGCCGGCGAACGCGACCACCGCCGGGCGCGGCGACGCCTCAGATGCGTCGGGGTGCGCTGACCAGAATCACGCGAAACCCGGGGCGACCGTGCAGCGCGACGCCCGCGGCGCCCTCGACCAACGCCGCTTCGCCTCCGTCGACGGCCTCGTTGTCGACCGCCCCTCGGCCGGAAAGGGCGTAGCCGACGGCGACCCGATCGTGGCCCAACTTCCGGAACGACGCGCCGGAGCCGTGGAACTCGACCACCTCGGCTTCCATCCCGACCGCGGACGCGATGGGCGTACCCGCTCCGATGATGGGCTGAACGTGCGTCACATCGTCCCGGACTCCGCTCACCACGGCTCGAGCGGACTGGAGCCGGAGCGGGGTGGGGCTCCGAGGGGGAAGCGTGGCGACGAGGGCGAACCACCGTATCGTCTGACCCTTCTCCAGCCGGATCGCGTGCGCCACCGGTTCGGGCGCTGTGAGCAGGTGGGTCGAGCCGGCGACCAGAGCGTCCGGCGGGCCCGGACCGAATTCGTATGAGCCCGACCCTTCGACGACGTAGGTGAGGACCTCGACGCCCGCGTGGTGGTGCGGGGGAAAGCGGTGGCCGGAGCTGGCGATCCGTTCGGCCACGCGCTCGAACGGGGGCCACCGGGGTTGGGCCGCCGTCGGAATGACCGTGCGCGTCGTCGTATCCTTCGCGCTGATCTCTCCCGGAACGACTCGGATCGACATCGACGGAGTGACGCCTCGGTCCTCGGGGATCGTGGAAGCGGGACCGGCCAGATAACTTTGGCCGACTTCATCGCCCGCGGGACCTCTTCCCTTGGGTGTCCTCGCGCGACCCCTCAGGACGACGACGGCGGGCGCTTGAGGCCCCCGAGCGTGGGGCTACCGGCTCGCGCCGCCCGGTTCGGTGGGGGCGGGGAGCGTCGCTCCGGCATCCGCGAGGTCCGCCTCGACCACCGGGTCGTCGAGGTCGGAGTCCCAATCGTCGTCCGCTTCGCCCTCCGGCATCGGGGAGGGTCGCGCCACGATGGCCGCGACGCCTCCCAGCCAGCCCACGAGGGCGCCGATGAGGAATCCTCCCCCGACGGAGAGGCTCAGCAGTGAGAACGTGAGGATGCCGATCCCGAGACCCCGGTGCGCCTCGGGCATGAAGTACAGGAGTCCCGCGAGGAGCACGATGACGGTGCCTTCGATCCCGGCGAGGAATCCCACGCCCTCGGCGGTGATCCCGAACGCTCCGGTCGATCCCGTTTCGATCGTGAGGCCCAGCGCGGCGCGCGCCGCCCCCTCGAGCAGGATGAACCCACCGCCGAGGCCGGCGAGGAAGCTCGCGACGAACGGTCGTCGGTACTGCGTCACGCGTCCGCGCCGTCCATCTTGGGACGAGGTCGGGCTCCGTCCCGGAGGGGGTTAGGCCGTATCCCGACCCGTGCGACGACCGCGTCGTCCAACCCCATCGCGCTCCCGGTTGCGGTCGGGCTGTTCCGTTCGCGCGCGATCGCGGATGGCGGGCCCACGACGAATCGAACGCCCAATCCAACATCAATCCTCCGACCCCATGACGCCCCCGGCCCCTGGGGACCTCGACCGGACGGAGCGGTCGATACGACGGATCCGCCCGCGGCTCAAGATGGCTCGCCGGCCGATTCGCAACGGATGCACGCGAGGAGTCGATAGCTCGGGGCTTCAGGTCCGACTGGGGAGACCCCGAGGGAGGAGGGCCGGCCCGGGTGCCCGACGGTCCGGGTACATACGCAGCAGCTTGACGAAGAACGCCACCATCAGGCCCACACCGACGGCCGCGACTTCGACCGGGAATCCGACCAGCAGTCCCGCGATGGCGAGCGGCGCAAGGAGACCGAGGGCGAAGGCCACGAGCGCACGTTCATTCTCCGCGGAACGGAGGCGGGTCCACACCCAGGCGAAGTAGAGGGATTCAACGACCACCATCGCCGCGACGACCCCCACCGCCCCGATCCCGGCCGCCCCTCCGATCGCCTGGGTGAGGAGGGCGGCCGGGAACAAGGAAGCTCCGACGAGGGCGGCGGTACGAGCCCGGGGGGCCATTCTTCGCGGCACCGGCCCGCCGGCATCCTGGGGAATACGGAGGGCGAGCATCACGAGGATTCCGATGACGCCCACTGCGGCGATCAGAAGAGGCCAGCCCATCCAGAAATGCAGCCCGAAGACGGTCAAGGAGAGGAGCGCGAGGACGTCCGCTCCGAGGATCCCTCCGGCGGCGACCAGCCCGCGCCGACCCACGAGCGGCCGCCCCCGCGTCGCCGGAAGCGCGAGCCCGAGTAGGAGTATCGGCGCCGCGACGCTGAAGACGACGTGCACCAGGAGGACGCCGGACGCCCACACCCAGCTCACGCCCATCCAGTGACCGAAGCTACCGAGTACACCCACCACGCTGGCACCGGGATTGAACAGCGTGCTGAGTGCGATGCCCTCTTCGAGGACCCCGTAGGCGAGCCCGAGGACGAACACCGTGAGCCAGCTCTTCTTCCATCGAACGACCGCCTCCCGGATCAGGAGGACCCCCGTGGTGTAGAGCCCAGCGTTCGCAGCGAGGAACAGGAAGAACACCGGCGGCGCCAGGAGGAGACCGCTCATCGGGCTCGAACCGGAGAGGTACTCCGGGATGCCGGGGGTGAGGAGAAACAGCAACGCGATCGGATGTCGGCGGAGGAAGCCGAAGAACCGACTCGCCAGATTCGTCGGGCCTGCCGGGCGTGACGCGTTCGGTGGAACCGGGGTCGTCGATGGCGAACCAGCCCCGCCGGCGGCATCGGGCGAAGGACCCGTGGACCGTTCCGGCTGCACGAGACATCACTCGCGCACGTTCCGGTATTTGAACGCACAAGAAGCTCTTCTCGGGAGCCGACGCCGCATTTCGGCGACCAATCCCGGCGAGGGGATTCCTTCCACGGCCCACCGTTCGCCGAGATGCGCCGGGCTATACCGCCCCAGGAAATCCGCGCTCGGGACCATGGCGAGCGTTCCTCCCGCCGTCGACTTCCGGTTGCTGGAGGGGTTCGGTTTCGCGTGCCGTCCGGACTGCGCCCTGTGTTGTTACGGCTCCCCGGCCATCGCGCCGGACGAACGCGAGCGCCTCCTGACCATCCGGCCCGAGGCCGAGTTCCGCCCGGCCGCCCATGGATTCGACCAGATCCCCTGCCGACCGAACGGCGGGGCGTGTACCTACCTCGCGGAGGAGCGGTGCGAGGTGCGACCCGTCCGCCCGTTCCCGTGTCGCAGCTTTCCCGTCGGGGTTCACATCGGGAATCGGCTCCAGGCGACGCTCGTTCTCGGGTGCCCCGGGGTCGATCTCGGCCCCCTGGCGTCCTGGCCGCCGCGCCGGATCCGACCGAGTCGGGGGCTCGACGAGGAGCGGGCGAGCATCGAGAAGGAGACGCTGCTGCGGCCCGTGAAATCGTGGCAGCAGGAAGCCGAGCGTCGCCTTCGATCGCTCACGCGGGAGCTCCCCGTCGAACCCGAGCTCGTCGACGCGTTCCTCCGGATCGAACTGCGCCCGTATCTCGCGTCGCTGCCGATCGGCGAGCTGCTCCCGTGGGAGCCGCCGGACGCGCACGAGGGTCTCGACGACCTGCCGCTGTTCTACGACCCCCAGCACGGTCGGGTGGCCGTAGCGGGGACCGAGACCGGCTGGGAGCTGTTCACGATCGAGGAAGGAGGTGGCGTCGGCGAGCGGCTCGGCGAGTTCCTCCCTCCCGACGTCACCCCGGAACTTGATTCGGGGGCCCGGGGGCTTCTGGACGGTTACCTCCGGTACGTCCTCGCGCGCGACCACACCCTCTGGGCCGTGTACGAAGAGACTCCGAAGCCGCGGAGCACGACCGAGCTCGCCGAAGGACTGCTCCAATTGTTGAACGATGTCGCAGCGACGGTCATCGCGCGGGGCGCGGTGCGCTGTGCCCTCCGGGGCGAATCCGCCGCCGAGCTCACGGTCCAGCATGTTGAAGATGGAATTCGCGCGACGGATGCGGAGCTCCTTGACCTGCCGACCTTGGGTCGCATCCTTTGAGACCGCCCCGAAACGGCGCGGCCCCCGGGCGAGCTATCTTCGTCGGGAGAATTGGGAGCTCGATCGTAGAGGCGTCTACGGATTCGAACCCGCTTCGCCCGCCGCGCGGCCCAACGAGCGGCCTAAGGCGGACTCGAGCTGCCGCATCATCGCGTCGGTCCGCTCGATGGACCACGGCGACCGGTTCCCCGGCTCGATGTCGCCGAACGTCGTCGGGGCTTCGAGAGCGAGTTGATCCCGATACCTCCGCCGCCACGTCGCGGGGAGTCCCGCCTCGGCCGCGGGGGAGGGCCGACCCATCAGTTGCAGCCCGGTCCGTGCCAACGTGCGGGTCACGTTCTCGGGCGTGTAGCCGCCGCCCCCGGTGACCACGAGAGGGACGCCCCCGAGTTCGCTCGCGGCATCCAGGGTCGTCCCCACCGCCTCGCGATACGACGCCTCGGTGAGCTGCAGCGCGGCCAAGCCGTCGCCCGCATGACCGTCGACGCCGTGCTGCAGGACGATGAGCTCGGGCCGGAACGAGCGGAGGAGCGACGGGACGATGCGTCGGAAGAGCGGGCGGAACGCTTCGTCCCCGGCCCCCGGAGGGAGGGGAACGTTCACCTTCGTGCCGGCGCCGTCGCCGCGCCCGGTTTCGCTGAGGGCGCCCGTCCCGGGGAAGATCGTCCGCCCATCCTGGTGGAAGTCGATGTCGAGCACCCGGCCATCGTCGTAGAACCCGTACATCACGCCGTCCCCGTGGTGGGCATCGATATCCAGATACGCGACTCTTTGCCGGCGCGGGGGACCGTCGAGGGCGTAGCGGAGGGCCAACGCGACATCGTTGTAGATGCAGAATCCGCTGGCGCGGTCCGGGTGGGCATGGTGGAGTCCGCCGCCCGGCTGGAAGGCCCGACGGAACGGTCGCTCGAGCGCCCAGGCGGTGGCGTCGAGCGTCCCCCGCGCCAAGCGCGCGGACGCGTCGTGGCAGCCGGGGAACGAGGGGGTGTCCCCGGCGTCGAGCGGTTCCCGCCGACCTCGGCGGCTCAACCGCTCGACGCGATCGACGTATTCGCGCCGGTGGAACCGCTCGAGCTCGAGATCGGCGAGGGGCTCGAACCGGTCGAGCGAGGTCACGGCGCCGTCGCCTTGGAAGCACCCGAGGAGATCGACCGCGAGGGACCGCGACCGCTCGGTGAACGGGTGCGTCGGCCCGAAATCATACTCTAAGAACCGGGGATCCCACGCGACCGCGAACTCGCTCGCCGCCACCGGAGCTCCGCTTCCGACCTAGCGAAGGCGCGTTAAATACCGAGCCCAGCTCGCGGCGCGGGGGTCAGGCGATGGGCATCGAGGACGAGCTCTCCGGAAACGCGCTCAAGGTCTACAAGTCGATGAAGGAGATGGCGTTCCTCTCCGAGGAGAAAATGGGAACCGCGGAGCGGATCACCCAATCGACGAAGCTCCCGAAGACGATGGTGATGAACGCGCTGCAGGAGCTGCAGACGAAAGGATTCGCGCGTCGCAAGGTCCGCGAGAAGGCGGCGGGTTACCACCTGCTCAAGTGAGCCCGGGCCCCCCGGGTTACGGCTTGGTCTCGGAACCGAACAACCGTTCGATGAGTCGGCTCGTCGAACGGAGCGTCACCTCGGTCACGGCCCCGACGCGCGCGACCTGGGCCCGGGACCGACGCTCGCCCGAGCGCTCCGCCGCGAGGTAGATCAACGCCGCCACGAGCCCGTGCGGGGATAGCCCCGACAGTTCAGGGTTGTCGTTCGCGCGGTCGATCATCGATTCCACGGTGGAACGGACATGGGGCGACAGGGCGAGCTCCTCCGCGTACCGGGCGAGAAACGCCCGCGCTCCCAGTGAGGGGACCGGGGTATCGCAGCCACGGTGGACGACCTTGAACGCCCGTCCGATCTCGGAGCGGCGCGCCCCGAGGGCCTTGGCGACCTCGCCGAGCGTCCGGGGGATCGAGTACCGACGGCAGGCCGCGTAGACGGCGGCGCCCGCGCTCGCGGCGAGGCTGCGGCCGCGGAAGAGCCCCCGGACCTTCGCCGCGGCGAAGACCCGCTCGGCCTCGCCAAGCACGAGCGCCGGCAAGCCGAGCCGTTCGCCGGCGAAGGCGATCACCGAGCGCGCCTGCGAGCGCTCGAGGGGACCTTCGATGGCGCGCGACATCTGGCGCTCCATCACCCGCCGGAGGTGCTGAAACTCGTAGCGCTTCTGCCATCCCAGGGGGCGGCCCTGGCCGTCGCGCCGTATCGAGAGGGTGGAACCGAGATGCCGGCGGGTCCCGCCGGGGGTGGTGAACGGGCCGATCCCGCGTCCGCTGCCGTCGGAGTTCCCGGGACTGCTCGGAAGCGGTGCGGCCGCCACGACGGGCGATGTCTCGAAGACGAGTCCGCACTCCGTGCAATGTGTCTCGATGGTCACGGGATCCGTCGCACGCCCCGTGCTTTGGCAGAGCGGGCAGCGCGGTCGGTCGCTCGGGGCACCGGCCCCGGGGGAGCCGTCGGAGGCCGCCGAGGTCCCTGTCACGGTTTCACATGCATTCGCTGCGCAGTATTTAGCCGAGGTCTTAGGTCTTCCGCTCGAGAAACGCCGGCCCCGGGGACCGCGCCCGCCCTGTCGAAGTGTATTTCCGATTTGCGGCGCGTCGGGGAATCGTGCGGCCCCGCTTGGTCCTCGTGGGTTTCGTCCTCCTCGCGCTGACGGTGGGGGCGTTCGTATCGCTGTACCTGCCCGCCGGGCCCGGCCCGTCGACCACGATCCACACGTTCACGAGCCTTCCCGCGTTCGTCCCGCCGAAGAGCGGGGGACAGTCCCCGCCCATCGATGTCGCGACCAGTTCCACGGCGAGCCTCTACCTGAGCTGGAAATCCTCCGTGGTGCTCAACGTGACCTTCGGCAATGTCGCCCCGTGTGGGGTGCGGTTGTTCGGATGTCCCCCCCCCGCGCCGCCCTCCCAATCGGTGGGGTGGAGCCTCGCGACGAGCGGGCAATGGAACTTTTCCGGAGCGGTCGTCGGCCCGTACTACCTCTATTGGGGCAACGCCGGTACGTCCGGCGGATCGATCAGTTTCACGCTACGCGAGACCGTAACGCAAGGGCGACCGTACGCGAGTCTCACGGTCCTTCTGGTCGACGCGTCCCTCGTCGTCCTTTCGGCCATCGGCGGGGTGGCCGTGTTCCTGGGGTTGTTCCTGCGCGGGGGCGTGTACCGAGGAGGTCCACCGCCCGTGGTATCCCGGAGTGCGGAGGACGCTGCGGACGTCGCCGCGGAGGGCGGGGGAGCGCCTACTGGCCCCAGAACGGGTCGGTTCGACGGCGGATCCGCAGGACCTCCTCGAACACCCGCTGCTCCGCCGGGGAGAGATCCTCCGGCCTGATCGAACGCGCGGCGGATTCGGGCAGCGCGACGTAGAGTAGGTCCCCCTCGCTCAGGTTGCGTCCGACCACCGCCCCGTCGATCGACGCCGCGAGCTCCTTCGTCTCCACCGCCTGGGCGACCGAGACTCCGTCCTCCTGAAGGGATTTCAGCAACCCGACTTCGCTGCCGTCGATCTTCATCAAGCGCACGCCCGGGCGCAACGTCCCTCCGAGGACCTTGACGCCCACGATCGCGGGCTTCGACGTGCGGAAGATGAATCCCGACAAGACTTGGAGCTTGGCGGGGTGGGCCGTGTCGACGCGACGCTGGGCGGCGAGCAGGGTCGACTGTTCCGCGTACCACGCCTTGTAGGCGTCGAGGATCCGGTACATCACCTCGCCCGGAAAGATCTGCACCGACGCCGCGGCACCCTCCTTGACGACGTCGGGCAGTACCGGAACGTTGAACGCCAGCACGCCGCGGTGGCGCGGGTCGCGGACGGTCGACATGAGAAGCAGGAGCGCTCCGTTGACCGGTCCGACCTGGGCGACGTGGATCGGGATCTTCGCTTCCCGGCACTCGAAGGCGAGCGCCTCGAGCCCGCCGAGCGTGTCCGCCACGAGCGCCACACCCGATTCGGCGATGTCGGCGACCGGATGGCTCTCGTTCGCGAGCTCCTTTTCGATCCGGGGGAGGTCGCCGGGCCGGAGGACCACCTTGAGCAGGCCGCCGGGCATCGCGTCCTCGATGCCGGGGGCGGAGAGGTAGACGCCCGCCGCGGCATCCACCGCGTCCGCGGAGACGAGCGCCGGATGTTTGCCGCCCCGGCCCCGCCCGGGCGGGGGGGGCCGGTAGATCCCGCGCACGCGGGTCACGAACGGATCGGTCCGACCGGTCACCACGATCTCGTCGGCGACGCGGAGCCGGCCCCGGTAGACGATCACGCTGCTCACCGGGCCCACGCCGCGTTGGTCCGAACGCTCCAAGACCGTCGCTTCGCCTCCCTCGGTCGCGACGGCGAGCTCGGCGCTCAAGAATCGTTGGGCGAGTCCGACGAGCAACGCGAGCAACTCGGCGACGCCGACCCCGGCCCGCGCCGAGACCGGGACGATCCCGACGTTCCGCGTGAAATCGCTGACGCGGTCGTACCGGTCGGCGGAAAAGCCGAGGCCGTGGAGCTCTTCCGCCGCGGAGTAGACCCGCGCATCGACGAGCTGGCCGTACTCGTCCCCGCTCCGGGCGATCTGCGCGGGCACGCCGATGGGTCCGGTCGGCTTTCGCCAGCCGGCGATCAGGTCGATCTTCGTGAGGGCGACGGCGAACGGCGTCTTTTCGTGCCGCAGGATCTGGACGGATTCCCGCGTCTGCGGCATGACGCCCTCGCGGGCGTCGATGACGAGCACCGCGAGGTCGGCGAGCGCGCCCCCCCGACGTCGCAACGTCTCGAACGACCGGTGCCCCGGGGTGTCGACGAAGAGCAGACCCGGGACCGTGAAGTTCTCCGTCGCCACGATGCCGGCGCACAGTCGTTCGATCGCGGCGCGGGGTACCTCGACGGCCCCGATGTGCTGGGTGATGCCCCCGGCCTCCCGCTCGGCCCGCGCCGACCCGGCGATCCGGTCGAGGAGCGTCGTCTTTCCGTGGTCCACGTGACCGAGCAACGAGAGGATCGGCTGGCGGAGCCCGGCCATGGCCGGGGACGTCGCGCTCACCCCTTTACGGTTCCGCGAAGGGGGCCGTCGGGGCGGTGCGCCGGCTAGCGCGGGCCGGCGAATCGATCCAGGGTCCCGGCGATCAGCGGGACGACGAGCTCGTCGGCTTCGAGGCCCCCGTGCCCCCCGAGCAGGTACCGCGACGGCTCGGCGGCCCCCGGCAACCGGTAGGTCATCGCCGCCGGACTCGGCACGAGGACGACCCGATCCCCGATTCTCTCCGCGAGCTCGGCGTGGTACGGGGGAGGACCGAACATCCCCGCCTCGATCGCTTTCGCCACGTCGAGGATCCGAGAGCCGGGCGGGAGGCGACGGCGAAGGGCGGCGTCCAACGCCCTCGCCCGTCCGGGGCGCGCCGCGAAAAACGAACCGCGTCGATCCCCGGCGATCGGTCGGGCCAGCTCCGCCATGATCAACGGCTCTTCGTCGACGCGGATGCGCGCCGCCGGAAGGGTCGGGACCTGACCGTGGTCGCCCGTCAGGAGCAGCGTGGTCGAACGACGTCGGCGTTCGGGGATCGACGCGGCGACGCGTCCGATCACGCCCGCGAACGTGTCGAGTTCAAAGTTGATCCACGCGGGATCGGGACCGTGCAGGTGTTGGATCGTGTCGAGCTCGTCCCAGTACGCGAAGATCACGGGGGGCGGGCGGTTGCGGGCGAGGACCGAGACGAGCGAGCGGGCGAGATCGGTGGCCGTGGCATACGGCACGAACTCGGCGCCATCGTAGAGCACGCGGGTAAACCCCGAATTCCGGAACTTGTCGCGCGAAACGGCCGCGCCGGCGAGGCCCCGACGGAACAGCGTCGGGGCGCCCGAGAGGTCGCCCGGCACGAACGCGGGTCCGGTCAGCGATTCGGGGAGGTAGAGCCCGGCGGGACTCATGTGCAGCATGTCCGCCACGAGCCCGAACCGGGGGAGATACTGGCGGTAGCCGACGTACCCGTGCTGCGACGGCGTTGTTCCGGACGACAAGGAGACGAGCGCGGTGGTCGTGGTCGACGGGAACACCGTCGTGATCGGCTGGGCGAGCTGGTCCCACGTCCGGGATGTTCGTCCGCCGCCGCGCACCCAACCCTGAAAGGCGTTCCAGCCGAGGCCGTCGACGAGGAAGAGAACGACCGGCCCGGGGGGCGCTTCCCCACCCCATGGGTCGAGATCCGACGCGAGCTCCGGGGCGAGCCCGGGGGCGCGATGCCCCGGGAGGAGCCGACGGAACAATGTCGACGAGAGGTTGACGATCGACCGGCCGGTGTAGGCCGGGCGCGGCACGCCGAGCGGTCGTTGGGGGGCAGCGAGCGAGGCGGCTTGGGCCGGGCGACGATCGCTCCGGCGACGAACCCCGTTGGGCATCAGACGACGTACCCCACCAGAATCGATAGGGCGAGCAGGGCGAGAACGAGGAGGGTGATGCCGGTGAAGGCCCGGTCTCCCGCGTGGGCGAACAACCCGGCCGATACGGTGACGCGGACAAGGGGGGTCGCGAGGAGAACCAGGACGCCGGCGTACAGGACCGCGAGCGGGTTGCCGGCGAGGAGCTCCGCGCCGAGCCGCCTCGGGATGACGTTCAGAACGGAACTCGCCGACCTTCCTCCGAGGAAGAGGAGCACGAGCCCGCTGATCATGAGTATCGCCGTCGCCCCGACCCCTATCCGAAGCAGCTTCGTGACGAGTCCGCGCAACCGGGGTGGGAGGTTCTCTTCTTCGGCCCGCCCGCGCCGGCGCATGGCGGTCATCACGACGGGTTCGGGCGAGGCCCCGTTTCCGACGTCGCTCACCCGACCACCCCGAACACGCGGAGCGCCATGAGCAAGGCCGCGATCACCAGCACGGCGGCGAAGACGGCCTTGAGCCGGGGCGCGGGCGTCGACGTCTGAATCCGTCCGCCGAGGTAGCTCCCGACCAGCACCCCGAGCACCACGGTGCCGGCGAGCGGAAGGATGACATCTCCGACCAGGAGGTACACGAGTCCACCCGCCGTCGCCGTGAGTCCGATCATGAACATCGAGGTGCTCCCCGCCACGCGGATCGGGACGTTCATCACCGCGTTCATCGCCGGGACCTTGAACACGCCACCGCCGATCCCGAGTAGGCCGGACGAGAACCCCGCGAGCCCGGAGAGGGCGAGCCCCGCGCCCGTCCGGTGCACGGGGTAGGTGACCGTGCGCTGAAGGTGCTCGTCGTAGTACGTTCCTCCGAGCCGCAGGCGCGTCGCGACGCGGTCGGGAACGACGGTTGGGTCGGAGTCCTTCGCGCGCGTCCGGAACATCACGACGCTCGCCGCGAGCACGGCCGGGATGAACGCCAGCGTCAGGACGTCGGGACGCGACGCGAGCACCGTCACGGCGAGGGCCGCGCCGGCGAGGCCCCCCACCGCGGTCGCGGTCTCGAGGAACATGCCCACGCGGAGGTCGGTCATTCCCTCCTCGACCGACCGGGCGGAGGCGCCGAGCGAGTTCGCGACGATGCTCACGAGACTCGCCGCGACCGCGATGTGGAAATCGAATCCGAAGAGGAGCACGAGGCCCGGAACGAGGAACGTCCCCCCTCCGAGCCCGAGGAGCGAACCGACCGCGCCGGCCGCGCACGCCAGGAGAAGAAGGGCGAGGATCGCGAGGAGCGTCGGCGCGCTCGAACTCCAGGCGATGAGAGGTTCCACGGGCCTCCGCCGGGCTGGGCGCGGCGGGGCTTAAAGGTCTGGCGCGGAGCGCGTGAAGCTCTCGATGGGGCGGCGACTCCCGAGCCTCGGTCGGAGCCGTTCGACGCGCAGCGAGAGCCGGCGCGTGGGCCGACCGGCACCTCGGGCCTCGCGTTCCAGGAGCTCACCCAGCAACCGCCGTGCCGGCGCGCGTAGGGTCGCGGCGTCGACGGCGGCCCCGGAGAGGGTCCGACTGCGCTGCGTCTGGTCGAAGTCCGCCCACCGGAGCGCCACGGTGACGGTTTGGAACGCGAGGTGCTCCTCCTCCAACGACGGAACGAGCCGCTCGATCATGCCCTCGAGGATCCCCTCGAGCTCGGACGGGTCGCGCGTGTCCTCCTCCAGGGTGCAGTCGACGCTCCGCGATTTCGGGCCCGCCTCGTCGCGGTCGTGCGATTCGAGAACGTTACCACGCGCCAGCTGCGCGAGCCACGCGGCAAACTCCCCCAGTTCTCGGCGCAGCCCAAGGGGCAGCGGCCGCCGGAGGTCCGCGATCTGTTCGATACCGTACCGCTGCAGCAGCCCCGAGGTCTTCGGGCCGACGCCGGGGATCGCCCGGACCGGAAGGGGCGCGAGAAAATCGACCACGGCCGCCGGAGGAACGACGCGGAGACCCCCGGGCTTCGCCACGTCGGTCGCCATTTTGGCGACGGTACGGGACGTCGCGACGCCCACCGACACCGGCAGGCCGAGTCCGTCCCGGATCCCGTCCTGCAGGCGACGGGCCCGGGCTTCCGCGGCCGCGGCATCGGGGGCGTCCACCGTGACCGCCATCTCGTCGATGCTGTGCGCGACGACCCGCGATTCGAACCCCGCGACGAACTCCCGCACCTCCCGCGAGGTGGCGACGTACTTCCCCATCTCTGGGTCGATCCAGGTCGCTTCGGGGCAGAGGCGGTCGGCAGCGCCGACCGGTTGCGCGCTCTTGACCCCGAAGGCCCGCGCCTCGTAGCTGGCCGACAGCACGACCCCCCGGCTCGCCCCCTTCTTCGGGTCGGGCCCGACGATCACCGGTCGCCCGCGCAGCGCCGGACGGTCGCGCAGCTCGCACGACACGTAGAACGCATCCATGTCGAGGTAGAGGGTCCACTCCATGTCGGGTCGGCGCGTGGGAGCGCCCGCGCGGGCTTAGTCTCCGCGACCGGGGTCGTGAAACGGCCGGCGGGCGCCTAGGCGCCCGGGCCAAAATCCACGGCCTTGGCGTCGACCGAGATCCCCCGCGCCCCGATGGCGTACGGTTGCACGCTCCGGACGTGCGCGGTCCGGCGCATCTTGAGGACGCGCAGGGCGAGGCCGATCCTCCGTCCGTCGTCGCCGCGGTTGTAGCCGAGGACGACCACCCCGTCCGCGACGTACTCCGAGAGCCCGTCGCGCGAGACCTCCGGGTGCTGCGGGTCGGCTTCGGCGGTGAGCAGGGTGGTCGCCCCCGCCGCCCGGCACACGGCCGCCAGCGTGAACAACGTCGTCCGCCGCGCCGGCTCATCGTCGCTCAGCATGTTGAGCAGCGACACGGAATCGACGACGATCCGCTGCACGCCGAGGCTCGCGAGCTGCTTCGGCAGCTCCCCCTGGATGCGGGTCAGGTT
>JAKIWS010000079.1 GCA_022749895.1 Thermoplasmata archaeon | reverse complement strand
GTCGCTCCCCGACCTGGCGCGCCTCCGCGAGCCGGCCCGAATCGGCGACGAGCACGATCCGCTCGGGGTTCATCGCGAGCAAGAGAGCGCCCAACGGGTTCGATCGCGAGCCGGAGCCCGTCCCGGAGCGCGCGCCGAGGGACCGCCCTTGGGCATGTCGAAGGATCGAGAGCAGGATCCGTGCCCCGTCGCGGATCGTGTGGAGTTTCGCCTGGCCGATCCGGGGCCGGTACGTGACCGGTACCTGCGCCACGCGCCACCGCTGGCGGAACGCCTTGATGAACAGCTCCGACTCGATCTCGAAGCCATCCGACCGGAGCTCGAGCTCCCGAACGCGGTCCGCCCCGAGCGCCCAAAACCCGCTGCAGATGTCCAGCACCGGCCGGCGACTGAACTCGCCGGCGGCGAAGTTGAGCACCCCATTGCCGATCCGGTGGACGAGCTCCCGAGGGCGCAACAAGGGCGTCGCATCGGGTCGGCGGATCCCGACGACGAGGTCCGCGCCGTCGTCGAGGAGGTTGAAGATGCCGGGGAGGGCGTCCGCGGGATAGGTGCCGTCGGCGTCCATGACCGCGACGGTCCGGAACCCCTGGCGATGGGCATGCTCGAGCCCTTCCCGGACGGCCGCGCCCTTGCCGCGCCCGCTCTGCTGAAGCACCGGCACACCCCAGCGGTCGGCCACCTCTAGCGTGCCATCGGTCGACGCCCCGTCGACCACCAGGACCGAAGGGCGTCCTTCCGCCGGGCGGAAGGGGACCTCCCGAAGCTCTTCCAAGGTCCGGCGCAGACCCATTGCCTCGTCCAGCGTCGGGAGCAGCAGGAGCCGTGCGCGGTCCCCCGCGGGAAGAGGCGAGGGGAGCGATAGGTCGGGGATCCCGGTCGCGCGCTCGGGTGGGCGAGCGCGGGCTTGGTCGGACGAGTCTCCTAGTGGATGCACCCGAGGCCCGCCGATTGTCTCCGGTCGCGACCGATCTACCGTTTCCCCTCGCATCGGGAGCAAAATCCCGTTTTCCCTTTAAAGTCCTACCGTAATTTATGGATAACTCGCTGTCAATAGGCTCCTAGGGTCAACAAACATTGTGGTGGAGTCGTTGAAATCGAGTGAAATCACTTTGCGGGTAGTAAGCACCTAACACGTTCGTAAGGGGCGGGTCGCTCGGGCGTTCCGCCGAGAGCCGGCCGTCGGTTGGCTTCATTCTCGTAGGGTGCGGTCCGCGCCGAGCCGCGCTGGACCGGTGACCCTCGGTCCCGCCGGGTTCCGGAGGACCGGGAGGCGCGATCGGACGAAGGGACGACGGACCGGGCTACGGGCCGCGAGGTTTGGCCGGGGCGTTAGGACGCCCTCGTGTCCATCCGGATAGGAACTGACGTTGCATGAACTTTCACTCTATATTCGTGGCCACCCCCACGATGGTCGATGCTCGCAGTCCCCGAACTGTTCGGCCGTCCGGACGCCACCGCGGACCCAACGCTCTCGGAGCGCCCGACCTTTTACGTATGGATCACGCGCCCGACCTCCCGAGGTCGATCTCCGCGGAAATCCCCGGGACGACCGAGGGCCCGCGCGGACCCCTACGAGCCCCCCACGTTGTACCCGGGGTCGCCCCTCCCATCGGCCCGGCTGGAGCACCACGGTGTGGTCACGGTCGTCTCCCTCATCGGCCATCGTCGGGTCAACCCGTCGCCCGGACCTCATCTGTTCACCCGGTTCTATGGCGCCTACCTCGGCTCATCCTTGGCCGTACGGGATGCGCGGTTCTTCGTCGGCGACGACCGTGCCCACCGTCCCCTCGGCACCCCGTCCCAACCCAGAACGGGCCGATCCGCTGGGAAGGTTCCGCAACCCGATCGCCTTGCGGACCATCCCGCGGATCCGTGAGCCAGTGCCCCGGGACGTAGACGCCGGGGATGGGATCCATCGCGCCCCCATTTGGGGGACCCCGGCCGATTCGGGACCACCTCCGCCCGGCGTGCGTCGTGGCCCCTCCCGCAGCTCGCCGCGCCCGGACCTCCCTCGCACGGTCGTGATCAGGGAAAAGGCGGACGTGTCGACCGCCGCGCCAACTTCGGCTCGTCGAGACCTCCCGACGGGCCAAGCCGAAAGGGCCCTGCCCCCCCAAGGGCTTCTCGGTCGGGCTTCCCTGGACGGTGGGACGCCCCGGGCGACCCGCGGAACGCAGGGTGGCCGAATGAAAGGGCGAATCGTACAGGCCCGGCAGCAACTGCTCGGCGGTCGATCGGTCGATGCTCCAACGTCCTCTGATTCCTCCCAACCCGCGCGGGGTACCACAAACCCCGGCGCCCCCGACCCCCGGAACCGGGCCCCGGTGGGCGGCCCCTCCGGTGGTCCGGAGCCCGCGCGAGGCGACGCCGGGCCCCTGGCGGTCTCGTCGTTGCGAGCAAGCGCCTGGTTCCTCCTCCCCATGCTCGGGCTCGTCACGGCCGCGGTGTCGCTGCTACTCTACGAGTTCCTGAAGAATCCGGTTACGCCCGGGGTCGACCCCGGCCACTGGCTCTCGATCGCTTACAGCTACGTCGGGATCCCTACCGCGGCCGACCCGTCGGATCGACCGCTGTTCTACTCGCCGCTACTGTTCCCGTTCCTCGGCGGGCTGGTCGTCCTGACCGGAAGCCCCACGGAATCAACGACGATCTTCGCAGCCGCCCTGCTCGCGACCTTTGGACTCACCGTCGTCCACCTCGCTCGTCGGTTCCTGCTTTCGGGACCGCTGCAAGTGCTCCTCGTCGGACTGGTCCTCTTCGCGGGCACCACCTACCGCATGATGTTCTGGGGCGGGTACCCGAACTTCCTCGGCTTCATCATGATGAACGAGGCGATGATCTTCTTCCTCCTCTACGTCCGGGGCCGGAAGACGTCCGACGCGGCCCTATTCTTTGGCTTTACCGGGTTGACCTATCTCGCCCACGACCTGACGTTCTTCGTGCTCCTCGCCGTCCTGGCGTTCGCGACGGGGTTTCTCCTCCTGTTCGAGAAGATCTCGCTCCGGTTCTTCGTCGACCGACGGACGCTGGCGGGGGGCGCGGGACTGATCGGTCTGGTCGGAGGTTTCACGCTCCTCACCCGGCACCTCGGGATCTCGCATGCGAGCTACTTCTTCGGCAACCCGTCGGCGTACCGCGTGGACGAGGTCGGGGAGATCTTCATTCCGCTGGGCCAATCGCCGATGTACCTTCCCCCCGGCCCTCCGGTGATCCTCGGACCGATCTCCGCAGTGCTGATCCTCCTCGCCGTCCCCGTCTTCGCGCTCCTCGTCCTCGCCGCGGCGCGCCTGCGTTGGGCCGAGCGCGTCGACGCTCGGATCCTGGTCGCGGTCGGTTGGCTTTCCGCGGCGACCTCGATCCCCGCGGTGGGGTACCTGGCGCGGGTGCAGACCGATTATCCCCGGTTCCTCTTCTTCATTCCGCTCCCGCTGACTCTGGTGCTCGTTGTCGGACTGGAGCGGCTCGCGCTGCGACCCCTCCTCGGGCTGCGACGCCCGTCGGTCGTCCTCAGTGAGCCGTACACGCCCTACGTCGACCACCGGTTCACGAGCCTGCTGCACCGGCGGACCGTCCGCGAACCCCTCGCGCTCGCCGTAACGTTGCTCGTCGTCTTCCTGGTCTTCGCGACCGTCACATGGCCGCTCGCGCAACGGAGCGCGGGGAACTACTCGCGGGTGGCGCACGATGCGGCGTTCATGCAGGCGTGCGCCTGGATCGAGTAGCAGGCGACCGTGGGGAACGTGCTGGCCCCCACGACCGCCGCACGGTGGACCGAAGCCCTCACCCATCGCCAGACGTTCACGAACGGTCCGGTCTGGCTGTTGTTCGACCCGTTCCAGATCGTCCAGTCGGAAGAAACGTACTGGGCGTTCAATTCCGTCGACGCTGTGTCGAACGGTCAGGTCGTCCTGTCGTATTCCGGCTTCAGCACGGCGCTCTTCGCCCAAGCGCCGATGTACACCGCGATCGACGCCGGCATCCCGTTCCCCGTCTTCCGCATCCTTCCCACCGCTCTTGCGCTCAACGCGACGACGGCCGCCTATTCCGGCCTCTACCCGGTTCTGGCCGGCCCGAGTCCGGCCTTCGCCGTCGACGCGGTCGGCCCGGGTCACGGCACGATCGTCTACTCGACCAGCGCTGGCACCGTGACCGAGGTCGCCCAGCCGGGGGTCGGCGGCTCGGCCGTCATCGTCTTCCACGTCCAGCCGAAGAGCGGAGCGCAGGTTCGCTCGATCGCCCTCGTTCTCGCCGCGCCGCCTCCCACGAGCGCCATGCTCGCGCGCGATGCGATCGCGAACCTCTCGGCCACCCCCGGCGGCCTCAGCTGGAGCGTCGTCGGCCAGCTCGGCGAGTACCCGTATCCCGAGACGCTCACGACGCAGATCGGCTTCTCGATCGCGCCGAGCTTTCGGACCCTGGGGACGTTTCAGGGGTCGACCGGCTGGAGGGCCGAGTTCCCGAACCCCAACGGCTCGGGAGCGTTCAGCCTCACGATCACTGCGCAGACCTCAGGGACCAGCAACCCGACCACGGGTTTCCCGACGGCGTTCACGACCGCGCAGTACCTCCACGCTCAGATCATCCACTTCCTCCTCTGGCCGAACGGAACCTCGACGCCCAACGAGGTCGCGTACTATGCGGCGACGTTCGGCTTCCAG
>JAKIWS010000078.1 GCA_022749895.1 Thermoplasmata archaeon | reverse complement strand
TGAGCGCGCGCCGGCAGGAGTGGGTCCAAAGTTCATTCTGCCACGATACGGTGGGCCGCGAGCTCTTGGGTGGGCTCGTCATGGTCCCGGCGCTGAAGTGGCCCCCGGAGCGAAGACCGGTCTTACAGCTCCTGACCTTCGATCGGTGGCAATCCTCCCGGCTGGCCCTGTCGGTCCATCAACCGGCGGGACCCGATCCTTCAATTGGAGGCTTAGACGATTCCAGAGGTCAGGATCGCGACCTCCCGGTTCGTCCGCGAAGCCTTGTTCGAAATCGCGTTGGGGCGACCGCCTCGACGCTCGAGCGGGAGCCGGCCCGGATTAACGGATCCGGCCCCCGGCGACAATCGTCTTGCCGTCGACCTCGATGTCCGCGCCCGCGACCATCGCGAATCCACGCATCTTCGCCTTGTTGGACCCGCCGGCGAACGTGTTGTTCCCGACGCTGATCAGCACGGCGCCCTCTTCGGTGTCTTCGGCCGGGGCCGCCTCATTCCCCTCGGGATTGAGCCCGATCGAGAAGTAGCTCAGCGCTTCGCGGCCCTTGCCGCCCTTCGCGAACGCCTCCTCGAACTCCTTCGCGCCGTCGCCGAACTTCCGGTGGGCGAGCTTTCCCCCCTCGAACGACAGTACGGTATCGGTGAAGCGTCGCGCGCTCACGAGGTCGTAGACCGCGCGGTTACTGACGAACTTCCCGGTAGCGTTCGCCTTGTCCACAGCGACCATGAGAAGCCCGGTCGGATTGTTCGTGAGGACCCCGTACCGGCGCTTTCGCGCGGCGGCGTCGACAATCCCCACGTCGGCGCGGGCGTGGACGCCCTTCAGCTGGAACGTGAGATCGGTCCCGTTCGAGTGCCGAAGATGGAGCTCCGCGCCCTTCTCGACGAGCTTCCGGAGCTTCGCGCCTTTCCGGGCCATCTTCGCGGTGTCCGCGGCACCGGCTTTCGCAAGCTTCTCGCGCAGCTCGTCGCCGGTCATCCCGAACTTCTCGGCGAGCCCGTCCGGCACGAGGCCGATCGACATGCGGACGCCCCGGAGGTTCCCCTTGTGCGCGGCGTCGTACCACTCCTCGTTCCACGCGAAAGGCTTCTCGCGGATCCCGCTCGGGAGGGCCGAGAGTCGGACCTGGTCTTCGGGGCCGAAGAAGTGGACATAGACATCCGCCTTCGCGACCGCGGCCTTCTCCGCCTTCGACAGCTTGGCGAACGGGCGGAAATTCTTCGCCTCGACCGCCCTCCACCACGCCGGCTCGTCCTCATAGAGAAGGGTCGGGACCGCGCCGAGTCGGCGGGTCTCCTCGACGAACGCTCGGGCGTACTCGAGGGTGTGGGGCCAGGTCTCGATGATCACCGACTCGCCCTTAGCGGTACCGAGGTTCTTTCCCAGCACCATCCGGGCCAAGGATTCTGCAGCTGCGCTCACGACGGGTCGAACGTCGCACTGGTATTTATCGCTCGAACGGCGGCCGACTGGGGGGGCCGCCCCGCTGTGACCTTCCGCAGGTCGTCGCACGGTCCGGGGTGGTGAACTTGACGTCACCTCGACAGAAGCTCGCGCACGTCGGACGACCACCTTGCGACCTCGATCGGCGCGAACCGGCTCCGTCGACCTGCGATCTCGACTCGGATGCCGACGGGTCCCCCCCGGCACGAAGCGCCGAGAGGTTCGGATGATCCCCAAATCAAAAATCCAAGCCGTCCGGTCCGGGGCGTTACGGGGTCGAGCGGGTCGGTCAGTTCACCGGCACTACCGTCCAACGGAACGGCCGTCGACACGGAAGCTGGGACAGGACGGCAGGCCCGGCGATGGGGTGAGCGTAAGCGACGAAGTCAGACCGGTTCGAGAAGGTACATGAGAAGTGCAAGGCTGGGTCTGCCGCCGCAAAGGCGCCGAAGTGCAGAGATGTCGAGAAAAATCACCGCCAGTCTGTACATGACCCTAGACGGCCGCGGCGCATTCCCAAAGTACCCGGGCTGGGACCGGCCGTCGACGGAAGCCAATGACATGTGGCGCGAGATGTGGTTGAATCGATTCGATGATGTCACAACCGTCATCATGGGCCGGAGGTCGTTCCTCGGCCACCGACGCGTCTGGACCGAGAAGGCTCGAAAACCGAGCGACCCGCAGTACTTGCTCGATTATTCTCGGTGGCTCGACCACGTCGACAAGGTCTGCTTGTCGCACCGCTTGAAGACCCCGGGGTGGGAGAACTCTCGGATAATGAAGGGCGACCTTTCCAAGATCGTCGCCAAGGTGAAGCGCGAGAAGGGCGGCAACATCATCGCGGAGGGTGGCCCGCGACTGATCCTCGAATTTCTCCGGCGTGGGCTCGCGGACGACTTCTGGCTCGTCGTGCAGCCCGTGGTTTACGGGAAGGGTCCCCAGTACTGGGGTCCGATGAAAGCTCAAGCGACCCTCAAACTCGTCTCGTCGTCGACCATGGAGGACGGGGAGCTGATGCTCCATTACGAAACGGTTCGAGGATTCCGCGCATAGCGCCCCACCTCTTCTGCGGCGTGCGGTTCGAGGAATCGTCACCCCCTCGATCCGATTGAGCCGACGGGTTGCCACCTGGACAGCGTGCTCCGGCCTTCTCCTCCACGAGCGGATTGGAAAGCCCTTGCCCCGTTCAGCCTACACGGGAGGGCGCAGGGCGTCCCACGACTTATCACCCGAGGTCGATCCGCCCGGAATGGTGGACAGGGGTCCCGAGGCGCAACGTCTCGAGATTCCGCCAAGGCAAATTCCGCTCACCCAAACGGTGGAATAGGAGGGGGTCCGTCCCTACCTTCGATGGCCGAGAACTCGGTCGTGGAGTGGCTGCTCGAGGAGAATCAGCCCTGCGTCCGGTACTATGCGTTGACCGGCCTGCTGGACCGAGGGAACCACGATCCCGAAGTTCGGGCGGCGCGCCGCCGGATTCCTCACACCGGTTGGGCGAGCGATATTCTGAAGCGACAGGGACCGAACGGGTTCTGGGAGCGGCGCGAGCCGAGGACGGTCAAGGAGTACCTGTTCTTCCTCTGGTTCCCAGAATTTTCGGCGACGATCTGGAGCGCCATCGTTCTCGCCGACCTAGGCCTCACGAAAGCCGACCCCCGGATTCGGAAGACCGCGGAACGACTGTTCGAGTACAAGCTCGGTCTCAGTTCGATGATCAACCTCTACCACGAGGAGATGTGCGCCGTCGGGAACGCCGCGGGCGCGTTGGCTCGATTCGGCTACGAGGGCGACCCTCGGGTCCGACGGTTGTACGATTGGATCCTCGACGACCAGCGATCGGACGGGGGCTGGAACTGCAGCCAGGGCACTCCGGGAACGCTCGAGAGGTGGGAACCTCTGGCCGCGCTCGCCGCGGTTCCGAAGTCCAAGCGCTCGAACCGCATCGAACGATCCATCCAGCGCGGTGCGGAGTTCTACCTCCAGCGTGGGTTGTTCCGGGAAGGTTCACGGTACGCCCCGTGGTTCCGGTTTCACTATCCCCACCACTACTTCTACGACGTTCTCGTTGGGCTCGATCTGCTCACGAACCTAGGATACGCGGATGACCGCCGGCTGCGACCGGCGCTCCAGATCCTGCGCGAGAAGCGCCGGAACGATGGTTCCTGGCTGCTCGATCGAGCGAATCCGGACGCTCCGGCCTCGCTCCTCCACCTGCATGTGAACAAGGTGCGGCCGCTCCAACTTGAGCCGCCGGGCCGGCCGAGCAAATGGATCACGCTCACGGCGCTCCGGGTCCTCAAGAAGGTCGACGAAGCCAGCTAGCCCAAGCCCCCCTCAGTGCCGGGGAAAGGTGGCGTCGTGGGAGGAACCAACGCGGTCAGTGCTCCGACCTTCTTGGCTCGAAATCCGACGTGGCGTCTCGACCGGGGAGAGCACGGTCGCCCGGCGGCCCGGAATCGACCGCGAAGATGATTACCCGGCGGCAGGCTCGAACTCCGTGTGACGTCCGAGGTCGTGTCCGTCGACACGGTATCGAAGCTGTACGGGGACCACGTGGCGCTCCGCGAGGTTCGATTCTCGATTCGACGTGGGGAATCGGTCGGGTACCTGGGGCCGAACGGGGCGGGCAAGACGACCACGCTGAAGCTCCTCGCGGGCCTCTCCCGACCGACCCAAGGATCGGTCCGGGTGCATGGGCTCGATCCTCATCGGGAACGCGTGCGCGCGTTGCAGCGCCTCGGAGCGCTCGTGGAGACTCCAGGCGTTCCGCCGTACCTCACCGGAGCCGACCTGCTGGGGTATGTCGCCCGGGTCAAGGGGATTCCCAAGGGCGACGCTCGCGCGATGGTACGTCGTGCCGCGGAGCGGATGGGCGTGGCCGACCACCTCGACCGCCCGATGGGCACCCTCTCGACCGGTCTCTCCCGGCGCATGCTCCTAAGCGCGACCCTCGTCCACGATCCGGAGATTCTGCTCCTCGATGAACCGACCCTCGGACTCGACCCGGCCGCCCGGAACGACCTCCGAGTGGTCCTCCGCGACCTCGCCCACCAAGGCCTCACTCTGCTGCTGTCGACCCACTTGCTCGAGGACGTGCAGGAGGTCTGCGACCGGGTGCTCTTCCTCCGCAACGGGACGCTCGTGGGGGACGAGCCGGTCCGGCTCGATCGCGAGCCGGCGATCGGCACTCCGCGGCGGGCCCTGGAGCTGCGTTTCGGCGACGACATCACGGCCGACGCCCTGGCGCGCGCCGTGGGCCCCGGATTCGAAATTGGCAGGACGGACCGCGGC
>JAKIWS010000077.1 GCA_022749895.1 Thermoplasmata archaeon | reverse complement strand
TTCGAGGACGCGCACCGCCTTGACGCGCGCCGCTTCGAGCGCGATGTCGCGCACCTGCGCCGCCTCTTCCACGCTCAACGTGACGCGAACCGGAAACTCGGTCTTGAGGTTCCCCGAGTCGAACTGGGTCACGCGGCAGACCGGAATGCCGCCCATGTATTCCTGCCGGGTGTACACCTGGCCCTCGATCTCCCGGTACATCCGGTTCGGCTTCCGCGTCATGCTAGGGGGCCGCCGACCAGCGTCCCGTCTAAAAGAGTTTCGAGGTGCCGGCGCGACGCCCACGGCGGGGGGTCGCGGGGGCCGCCACCGGACCCCCAAGGGATGGTGGGACGTCGATCCGCCGACCGGGCGCGGGAAGGTCGGCCTTCGGGCCGAAGCGGTCCGTGCGGGCCGGACGGGTGGCGGCGCGGGGACCCTCGACGGAGGTAGCGCGAGGTCGCACCGCTAGCTCCCAATGGCGACCACCGTATTGCTGCTGACCGACTCGGTCGTGTACAACACCGCATTGACGGGGTCGTACGTCACGGACGTGAGCTGGTTGCCGGTAAGGCGGGCGATCCCCACGAGCTGGGAAGCCGGGCTGATCCAAAGGAGGCCCCCGTAGACCGCGACGATCATGTCGCGGTTGGACGCGTCGTACGCGAGCCCCATCGCATCGAGCACGTACCCCAGGTGGATCGACGGGGTGAGGGTGGCGACCACGTGGTGCGAGACGGAGCTGATCACGCTGATGTTGGGGTAGCTCGCGACGTACATGTCGCGGGTCGCCGGGCTGTAGGCGATGTCGTTCATCATGTAGCCGACGGAGACGTTCGTGACCAGATGTCCCGTCGACGCATTGATGATCGACAGGTTGGAGGCACCGAAGGGTGCGTAGGCGGAGGTTCCCACGTACAGGTAGTGGTCGGCCGGGTCGTAGGCGACGGTATCCGGGGATGGCCCGACCGGGAAGTTCGCCACCCGGGCGAGGGTCTTGGGGTTGAACACCGTCAGGTTCGAGGAGCCCTGATTCGCGACGTAGACGAGGCCGGTGATCGGGTCGAACGCCATGCCCAGGGGATTCGTCCCGACCGGTATCGTTCCGACGAACGCGTTGGTCGTGGCGTTGAAGGCCACGACCGCCTTCGCGGTGAGTTCGGACACGACCACGATCCGGGTGGACGGGACGAACAGCACGCCCAACGGGTTGCTCAACGGCGTGCTCGCCGTCGTCACCGTCCCGGTCGCGGGGTCGATCGCTTGGAGCTTGCCGCCCGTGTAGGCCGGGACATACACTTGGCCGTTCAAAGGGTCGAAGGTGGAGGCCCACGGTTGCCCCAACGTGCCGTACGAGGTGACTTTGGTGAAGCTCTGCCCGCCGAAGTAGGAGAGCGAGGCCGAGAACCGGTTCGCGACGTAAACGTGCTGGTTCGCCGCGTCGTACGCCATCCCCGCGGGGTACGAGCCGACCGACGCGACGCCGGACACGTTGCCGACCTGGGGGTCGAAGATGGCGACGGAATGCACCGACGGCTCCGCGACGAGCATGTCGTTCGAGAGCGGGTCGTAGCTCACCATGCCGGGGGTAGCCGCGAAGGTGAAGTTGGAGATGACGACGTTCCCGGCCCCGTCGATCGCGGTCAGGTTGTTCGTGAAGGTGTCGGTAACGTACACGAGGCCGTTCGCCGGATCGAACGCCACCCCGAAGGGCGAGGGTCCCATCCCGAGGTTCGTCGCCACGACGTTCAAGGTGTCATCGATGACAGAGACCTGACCGGTGCCGGAGTCGGCCACATACAGCTGCGAGTTCGCCGCGTCGTACGCGATGCTCGACGGGAACGACGACGAGGGGAGCGGGATCGTCGCCCCGACGGAGAGGCCGTCGGTCGGGATCACCGAGACGTTCGCGGAGGCCACGTTGGCGACGTAGATGGCGTTGGCCGACGGGTCGTAGGCCATGGACACCGGCCCCGTGCCCACCGGGATAGTCCCAACCACCGTGTTCGTGGTCGTGTTGATGACGCTCACATTGTTGGTGGCGGCATCGCCTACGTACAGGAGGCCGTTCGCGGGGTCGTACGCCATCGAGTCGGGGTTCGCTTGGACGGGAATCGTAGCCACCAGGCGGTTCGCGGACGAGAACGCCTGGACATGGCTCGACGCGTCGTACCCGACGTACAGCTCGTGGTTGGAGGGGACGTACGCCAGCGAGTACGGGTACGAGGCGACCGCGAACGAACCCTCGCTGACCGGCGTCTTTGCGAGCGTGAGGCCCCCGAACGTCGCGAGGCCGGCCGCGACCAGGAGGAGCGGCACGGCGAACGCCACGAGGCGACGGCGTCCCGCAGTCGGTTTCCCGCTCCGGCGGTCCTCGTTCCGGCTCGTCTTGATTTTCGACATTTCGACCTGCCCCGTGCGGATGCGCATTCGCTCCCTTCCCAAGAACCTAGCGTCCACGCCCGCGCACCCCGAACGGGCCCCTCCCGCCGCGGGGATCCGATCAACGACCGCCGGAAGATTCCGTCGGCCGTCCCAGGTCGCGGCTCTCGGTCGGGACCACCCGTCGGGGAAGCTCGAGGGCGCGACCTCAGGTCGCTCTCGACACACGAGAGCCGACCCTGGTTCTCGGCCGAGCCGATGGACGCGATACCCGCGGAGTCAGACCCGCCCCCGTAGCCGAGGCCCCCACGACCCGGTACGGGATTCCGCGATCGGCGAGGTGCCGGAGGAGTTGTCGGTGCGAGCTCGGTGTGCGGGCCACCGCGAACAGACTTCGACCGAACATCGCCTGGCTGACCCGGACGTCGCCCGACCGCATCGACCGGAGCCACCGTTGCAGCCGGGGGCCGGCGAGGTGGAGACGGTCCCCGAACCGTTCCGACTCGGCGAGGAATCGGTCGATGGACTCGTCCCTACGTAGGTTCCGAAGGCCGGCGCGCGCGGCCGATTCGACGCGGTCGCGGAAGGCGGCGTCGCGCAGCAGCGCAGGTGACGCCAAGGGAGCACCCTCGACGGCGAGGACGATCGGCCGTCGAAATCGCCGGTGGTGCACCCGGCCCCACGGCGGGATGCCGGGGCGCTCCCGCACCTCCCACCCTCCGGCGAGGATCGCCGCGACGCCGCCGAGCCCTCCCCGACCGAATAGGTCCGCGAGGTGGGCGACGGTGATCGAGCGGGGGAGTGGAACCCCGAGAATCTTGCCTACGGCGAGCGCGGTCGCGAGGGCCCCGGCGGCACTCATGCCGAACCCCTGTCCGACAGGCAGATCGTGTCGGAGTTCGACCGTAAGGAGTTGGGGCCGCTCGCCGAGCAATCGGCGCGCCACCTCCGTCGAGATTGGAAGGGGGCCACCCACGTCGCTGGAGAGCTTCACGGACGGGCGGGTCGCCGGCACCGCGCGCGCACGGGCGGTCACCCCGAGGTCCAACACGATTCCCGCGCCCACCGAGCCGCGCCCTCGCGGATCGCGGGAGGTGAGCCGCGGCGAGAACAGCCCGGTCACATGCGCGGGTGCGAACGCCGCCGTCGAGCGGACGGGCGTCGGCATACGCATTTCAACTTCTGCACCGAGTTACTACTTATAAGCGGAAACGCATTGAATCAATCGCGGAAAGCCGCGGAGTCCGGCCGTCCGCACTACCACCATCCGATGTCCGAACCCGAAGCGGCCCAGCACGAGAGCTTCGACCGGGTGAACTTTCTCGAACTTCGCAACAGCCAGCTCGCGGAGGCGATCAAGCGCGTCGAGAGCGAGCGGCACTACATGGAGGCCGAGATCCTCCGGCTCCAGCGGGAGGTCAAGCGCCTCAAGACCGAGCTCGATCGGCTTCGCTACCCGCCCCTCATCGTTGGCAGCGTCCGGGACATCCTGACGGATGGCCGCGTCGTGGTGAAGTCCTCGACGGGGCCGGATTTCGTGGTCAACTCGGCCGAGACCGTCGAGCACGCCAAGATCACGATCGGCTCCCGCGTCGCGCTGAACAAACAGACCCTCGCCGTGATGGGGGTCCTGCCGGCGTCATTGGACCCGCTCGTCGCGGCCAGCGAGATCGTCGACAAGCCGAACGTCACCTACGAGGAGATCGGCGGTCTCGGCGAACAGATCCGCGACATCCGGGAATCCGTCGAGTTCCCGCTCCTTCGGGGCGAGCTGTACAAGAAGGTCGGGGTCGAGCCCCCCAAGGGCGTGCTCCTGATCGGGCCGCCCGGGACGGGCAAGACGCTCGTCGCGAAGGCGGTCGCCCACCACACCCACGCGACGTTCGTGCGCCTCGTGGGGAGCGAGCTCGTCCAGAAGTACATCGGCGAAGGCGCCCGACTGGTCCGGGAGCTGTTCCAGCTCGCCCGGGACAAAGCCCCGACGATCATCTTCATCGACGAGGTCGACTCGATCGGGGCGAAGCGCCTCGAGGTCGCCACGAGCGGCGACCGCGAGGTCCAGCGCACGCTGATGCAGCTCCTCGCCGAGATGGACGGATTCGAGCCGCTCGCCAACGTGAAGATCATCGCCGCGACGAACCGGCCCGACATCCTCGACGAAGCGCTGCTCCGTCCGGGCCGCTTCGACCGGATCATCGAGATCCCGGTGCCGAACTACGTCGGGCGCGTCGAGATCTTCAAGATCCACTCCCACGGGATGGCGGTCAAGGATGCGATCGACTACGAGTCGCTCGCCGGCCGTTGCGAGGGGGCCACCGGCGCCGACATCAAGGCGATCTGCACGGAAGCCGGCATGTGGGCGATCCGGGAAGAGCGCGAGTACGTGACCGCCGCGGACTTCGAGCGGGCGATCGAGAAGGTCGTCGGCGAGGAAGAGCTCCGGAAAGAG
>JAKIWS010000076.1 GCA_022749895.1 Thermoplasmata archaeon | reverse complement strand
CGGTCGCCGGAATCCGGGAGGACGACCACCACCGTTTGGCCCTCCGGGATCGGGCGCGTGGCGAGCCACTTGAGGGCCCCCGCGACGGCAGCCCCCGAGGAACCTCCGCCGAACAGCCCCTCCTCCCGGGCGAGCCGCCGTGCGGTGAGGAACGATTCCTTGTCGTCGACCTCGACGAACTCGTCGATGAACTGGAAATGCACGGTCTTCGGGATCATGTCCTCGCCGATCCCCTCGACCTTGTAGGGGATCGCGCGGACGAGCTCCTTCGTCCGGGCGTACGGGGCCAGGACCGAGCCCTTCGGGTCGACGGCCACGATCCTCACCGAGGGCCGCTGTTCCTTGAAGTACTGACCGATCCCGCTCACGGTGCCCCCGGTCCCGATCGACGCGACGACCGCGCCGAGCGGGGCGCCGCCGTCGCGATCGATCTCCGGACCGGTCGTGCGCCGATGGGCTTCCGGGTTCCACGGGTTCTCGTACTGGTTCGGATAGTAGGCGTTGGGGATCTCGCGGGCGAGCCTCCGGGCGACGGAGTAGTGGCTCATCGGGTGGTCCGGGGCGAGCTGACTCGGCGTGATCACGACCCGCGCACCGTACGCGCGCAAGAGCCGGATCTTCTCCGAGCTCATCTTGTCAGGTATCACGAACACGACTCGGTAGCCGCGGACGGCCGCGACGAGGGCGAGCCCAACCCCGGTGTTGCCGCTCGTCGCTTCGACGATCGTCCCGCCGGGCTTGAGGAGCCCGCGCGCTTCCGCGTCGTCGATCATCGCCGGTCCGATACGGTCCTTGACCGACCCGCCGGGATTCAGGTACTCGAGTTTGGCGAGGATCCGATAGGGCAGGCCCTTGCCGAGTCGGTTCAGAGGAACCGCCGGTGTGTGGCCGACGACGTCGAGAATGCTCCGCGGAGCTCCCGTTCCCGACGCCATGGCACCGGGGAGAGGAGTCGCGAATTAACACTTCCGAGGTCCGGGGGGCGTACCGGCGCGACCCGACGCGTACGGGTTCGTACCGGTCCCACCCGTCCGTCCATCAGGGTTAAGGCGCGACCTTCCCTCGTCGGTTGTGGCCGCCCCCATGATCGGTTCGCTGGAAGCGGAGGTCGTCGTCGCCCTCCGCGAGGTCGGGGAAGGCCCGGCCCGGGACGTCCGCGAGCAACTGGCCGCGGCCGGTATCCAGGTCGCCTACACGACGGTCGCCACGATCCTCACCCGCCTGCACGAGAAAGGTATCGTCCGCCGCCGCCGCGAGAAGTGCCAGGGAGGGGAACGGTTCGTCTACCGCCCCGTCGACTTCGAACGCCGATACCTCCGCAATCTCTTGCGCGGCGTGGTCACCATGTTCGGTCCCGCCGGCGTCGTCCACTTGAACGAGGAGCTCGCCAAGATCCAACCCGCCGAGGCGCGGGAGCTTCGGCGGCGGCTCAAGATCTGAACACCCGGACGGGTCATGTTCCCCGCGCTCGTCGCGATCCTCTACCTCCCCGTGGGGGCGTGGATCGCGGCCGGTGTGGGCCTGATGTACGCGTTTCGTCGATCGGCCCCGCCGGTGGTGCTGCGCCTGGCGGCCACGTTCCTCGCCCTGTGGGCGCTCCTCGCCACGACCACGCTCGTCTGGGTGCTCGCGAACGGCGGCTGGACGGCGATCGCGACGCTCCTTCGCTCGCCGCTGCTCCTGTTCGATCCGAGCTACGTGCGGTGGTGGCTCTACGGGGCGGTCGGCGCGCTGCTCGTCTTCTGCATCGCGTTCCTCGTGAACCAGCTGGTCGGCCGCGGATTCCTGCACCTCCTCCGCCCCCGGCTCCTCGCCTGGCCCCCGGAACTGCCGCGCCCGCGGGAGCGGTCGAGCCTCCTCGTCTACCGGTCCGAGCGACCGGAAGCGTTCTCGTTCACCTTGCTCGAACCCGGCACTCCGTGGTGGAGCCGACCCCGGCGCCACGAAGTGGTCCTGCTCTCCGCGGCCCTCGGCAACCTGCTCACGAGCCAGGAACGGCAGGCGGCGATCGCCCACGAGCTCGGCCACGTCCGGGGTCTCGACAGCCGGTACCTCACCTTCGTCCGCACGTTCTCGCGGATGATGCGGTGGGACCCGTTGCTCGCGTACCTCGCTCGCTCGCTGACCCGACGCGAGGAGATCCGTGCGGACCTCGAGGCCGTACGGATGACCGGCCAACCGCTGGCGCTGGCGCGCGCTATCTACAAGGTGGTGACGTTCGAACCGCCCCTCCCGCGGGCGGGCGTCGCCGGATTCCTGGGAGCGACCGGTCGCCGGGGCCGGCCCGCCGCCCTCGACCGGATCCAGCGGCTCGTCGCTCTGGCCGAGTCCGGGAAGTTTCCGGAGCCTGCGAGTGCCTGATCCCGGGCGACGACGCCGCCCGCGGTGGCTCGGGCCGGTCGCTCTGGCCCTCGTTCTGGTCGCGCTCACCCCCTCCGAGGTCGCCGCGTCGCCCTACCCGGTCCTCCCGTTGGCGGTCTCCAACGCGTTCGTGTCGAACCTGACCGTCCCGGTCCTCGGGCCCGGCGCGTCGGGGAGCCTGACCTGGACGTTGCACGACCCTCTCGGTTCTCGGCTCGATCAGGTCGTCGTCGTGTTCCAGGTGTACGCGTTCAACGCGTACCCCGGCAACGCCACGAGCAGCGCGGGCGCCGGTCCGGCTCCCGAGCTTTCGAACGGCAACGGCAGCTTTGGCGCGGTGGCGACCTTCGCGATCGGCGCCATGGCCGCGAGATCCCAACAGACCGGAGCGACGCCGGTGATCGTCCCGGGCTCGACCGCCCTCGGCGATTACGCGGTACGATGCTCCCTGCGGTTCTCGGTCAACGCCACCGGATACTATCTCGCCTCCCGGGGGTTCTTCACGGCGAGCGCGTGGAGCTACGCGACGAACGGCGCGAACGCGCCGACCGGACTCCCGACGCTCAACGTGAGCCGGCTCAATGTCTCCGGGGTCGTGCCGGAGACGGCGGTGGCAGTCTTGGCGAGCTCGGCGAACGTGTGGATCTACGCCCTGCTGGGAGGAGCGATCGTCGCCGCGGGCGTCGGAGGCTTCTACACGGTCCGCCGCGGGCCGGGGTCGAGCGCGGGGGCGCGGAACTCGCGCGAACCGAGCAACGCGGAGAGCGCCTTCGGGAACAGCCGCACCAACGACGGCGACTGACGGAGCAGCGCGCGCGCGACGCCGGTGGGGAAATCGATGTCGCCAAAGGCGACGATCGCGTCCGTGAGCCCCGCGCCCTTGAGGGCTTCGACGACCTGTTCCAAGTCGGCGTCGGAGAGTTTGAGGAACAGCCGCCGGAGGTAGAGGGCCTTCGAGAATTCGTCCCCCAGCTCCGCGGTCCAGGCGGCGTCGTAGGCCGACAAGGCCCGGGCGGAGAGGTCGTTCGACGTGAGGGCCCGGTGGGCGACTTCTGCGGCGATCTGAGCGCACCGCATCCCGGTGAAGATGCCACCTCCGCTGAGGGGTTTCACCTGCGCCGCCGCGTCACCCACGAGGAGAACTCGCGGCCCGCTGGTGTGGGGAACCGTGCCGATCGGAATGCCGGAGACCAGGATGCTCGTGGGGGCCTTCAAGGGCCGACCGAAGCGGCGTGCGACCTGCCGCTCCAATCGCTGACAGTACGTGCGCGCGGTGGTCGTATCGGCGTTCACCGCCACACCGATGCGGGCCCCCCCGCCCCCGTCCGGGATCCACCAGCCGAACAACCCGGGGGAGATCTCGTTACCCAGGTAGACCTCCACTGAGTCCTCGTCGCCCGGACTCTCCCCGTACTCCGCCTCGTAGGCGGGGAGGATCTCGACGGGCCGTCGGAGGCGGAAGGCCCGCGCGACCGCGGAGGCAACCCCGTCAGCGCCGACCACCAGGCGCGCTTCAAGGACCCGCGCCTCTGCGTTCGGGCCGAGGAGCCGTAGCCGAGCGGTCCCGTTGACCGGGCCATCGAGCCCGTCGAACCGCCATCCCGCGAGAATCGTCGTTCCGGCGCGCGCGGCCCGGTCCGCGAGGTGGATGTCGAGCCCCGCACGGTCGATGACGAACGCCCGGGGCTCCGACGCGCGGAACGAGACCGAGTTGAGGGACGGAGCGAAGACGCTGGCGCCCCGGACCGGCCGCCGCACGAACGACGTCGACCCCGCCAGATCGAGCACCCGCTGCGAGACAAGACCCGCACATTGGACCGGGTGGCCGACGCGGCTGTGCTCTTCCACCATCCAGACCGTGTGATGTCGTCGGGCCAGCTCGTACGCGACGGTGGAACCGGCGGGGCCGGCGCCGACGACAACGACATCGGCGGACTCCACGGAACACCGAGTTCGGCCGGCCAAATAACAGCGGGCCGACCGGGCGGGGGCGAGGCGGTGAGGTTTATGGAGGGGCCTCGTGTGGGCGGCCCGTGGCCAAGCGCCGATTCCAGCGGGCGCCGGAGAAGGCGCCGGAGCAGCTGACCCCGGAAGAGCGGCGCGACAAACGACGCCGCGACCGGACGGCGCGCGGGAAGCGCGGTCCGAAGGGGATCGGGAGCCCGTGGAGGCGGGCCGCGGCCGTGGGGGGCTCCGGTGGCGTGGTGATTGCCGTCATCGTCGTCCTGGTGGTGCTCCATCCGTTCAACGTACCGTGCATCTCGTTCGTCCCGAACCCAAGTGGAACGCCGGCGTTCCCGCCCCATACGACGACCGACTTCAGCGGGACATGGTGCCCTTCGTCGGCGACCCTGGTGGTGCACATGCACCCGTACTTGCGGCTCACCATCAACGGCCAGGTCGTGCCCCTACCGGACTCCATCGGTCGTAATGCGTCGTACACGGTCGGCGGGTCGTCGTACGAATGCGCCCTCCCGCTCCACACGCATCCGGCGAGTCCACCGGATTTCCCCAACGGGGTCATCCACATCGAGTCGCCGTGGCCGTACCAGTACAACCTCTCCGACTTCTTCTCGGTCTGGTCGCAGTCGTACGCCTCGGTCTCGGTGAATTCGACTGCGTCGAACCGGCCGATCATCTACACCCCGAACGACCTGCTGGGCTTCACGCCGGACAGCTCCCACGCGATCACGTTGTTCGTGGACGGCCAGGTCTCCTTCGCCGGACCGGGCCTCGTGCTGAATACCCTCGACTACGCGACGAGCCCCTACCCCGCCTGTCTAGGAGAGGTGTACGGTACCGGTCACGTGATCACGCTCACGTACGGCCCGCGCGGGGCCGG
>JAKIWS010000075.1 GCA_022749895.1 Thermoplasmata archaeon | reverse complement strand
CGACCGGTCGGGGACCGCTTTCGGCGACACCTGGCGGTTTACCGGAGGGCTTTGGACGCAGCTGCATCCCGCGACCGGCCCGTCGTCTCGGTACGGAACGTCGATGGCCTTCGACGCGGTCGACAACTATGTCGTGCTGTTCGGCGGCTTTCACGCGTCGACCGGCCTCACGGACACCTGGAAGTTCGTGGCGGGCACCTGGACCAAGCTTACACCCGCTTCCAACCCAGGTCCGCTGGCCTACGCCTCGATGACCTACGATACCAAGGGCGGCCACGTCGTTTTCTTCGGCGGGATGACCACCGCGTTCGCCGTGAAAGGGGCCACGTGGCAGTTCAAGGCCGGAGTGTGGACCAACGTGACGCCGACCCCCTCCCCCCCGGCGAGGATCTTCGGCAGCTTCGCCTACGACGCCAAGGACGGGTACGCCATCCTGTTCGGAGGCGTGAATGGCACGTTCAATTACATCGGCGATACGTGGAACTTCTCGGCGGGCAAGTGGACCAAACTTGCGCCGACGCCGGCGCCGTCCGCCCGGGGCAACGGCGCGATGGCGTACAGCGCCAAGGACCACGAGCTCGTGCTCTTCGGGGGCTACGACGGCACCCACTATGTTTCGGACACATGGAGCTTCGTCGCTGGGGCCTGGGCGAAAAAGAGCATGGTGACCCACCCGTCGAACCGGGTCGATTTCGGCATGGCGGATGGGACGGCGACGACGAGCGTCGTGCTGTTCGCGGGGGTCGTGCCCTCCGGGGCCGTCCTGAACGACACGTGGACCTTCCATGGGTCGATCTGGACGCACGTGCCGCTGCGCGCGCCCGTGCCGCGCGTGTACGCCGCGATGACGTACGACGAAACCGATGGGTACGTGCTCCTCTTCGGGGGATCGGGCCCGAGCGGGACGTACCTCAATGACACCTGGAAGTACGTGAGCGGGCTCTGGACGCCCCTCCACCCGGCCCGCGCGCCGAGCGCGAGGGGGAATCCGGGGATCGCCTACGACCAGGCCGACGGCTATGTCGTTCTCTTTGGCGGGTTCAATTCCACGACGACGTTCCTCAACGACACCTGGACGTTCGTCGCCGGCAGCTGGACCCACCTGGCTACCACCGGGGCGCCTCCGGCGCGGATGAATCCCGGCATGACGTACGACTACGCCGACGATTACGTCCTCCTCTTCGGTGGATGCTACGGGAACTCTTTCGGTTGTTTCAACGCGTACGGCGATACTTGGACGTTCTCGGCGGGCGTGTGGACACAGTTGGCTCCCTTCGGTGCTCCCTCCGCCCGCAGTGGGGAAGCGATGTCCTACGACTCAGGGGACGGGTACGTCGTGCTGTTCTCGGGATTCTCCGATTGGCTCGGGGTGGGCTACACCTTCCCCGACACCTGGACCTACTCCTCCGGCACCTGGACCAACATCACGGCGACGCTGACCATCGCCGCCAGCCCGCCCGGGGTCGTCGCCGGAGCCATGGTCGACGACTCCTACGACGGGTACCTCGTCCTCTTCGGTGGGTACAACTCGTCGTCCGGCCTCACGCTCCGGCAGACGTGGAGCTTCGCCAACGGGGCGTGGGCCCAACTGACCCCCGCGACCTCTCCGCTCAATCAGGAGAATTTCGTCATGGCGTTCGACGTCTCCGACAACTCGGTCGTCATGTTCGATACCTTCAACCCCGCTTCGACCTGGCGATACTGACCGGTTCGCGACGTCGGTATCCGCCGCCTCCCAGGTCGCGGAGCGCCTGCCCGAGTCGGGTCCCCGCTTGGGTCGGAAGTCCGACGGCGGCCGTCGCGGCGGGGACGTTCAACGGCGAAAGCGAGCTGAGCGGCGGCCGATCGTGAGTTCCGTACGGCGAGCTACCGATGGAGTGAGGCGAGGAGCGTCCGCAGATCGTCCGCTCGCGACGCCGGTATGGACTCGCGGTCGAGGAGCATCGCCAACCGGTCGTGGCGGAGCGGCTGGGTTCGGAGCCAGTCGAGCAGATTCGGCCAAGTCGTCGCGTCGAGCCGGTTCGCGATTCGGATGAGCCCGAATTCGATCGGGGTGAGGGGGATCGCGCGGCCCTCCCATTCCACGCCGTCCAGCTCCCCGGCCACGGACTCGGCGAATTTCGGGGAGGACCCGGCGCCGGCGACGGCCCATTCGACCCGCGTGCCCCGACGGTGCGTTCCGAGGAATGCTCGGCCGCCGAAGTGCCTCGCGCCGGGGGCGTCCAGGACGGGCCCGCTCGGCTCGATCAGGTACTCGGCGAGGGCGTCGCCGAGCGCGACCGCGCCCCGAGGTGTGACCCCGAGATCGAGGTCATGAGGTCGGGCACTGAACCCGCGAAGCCAGAACGCGGCGGACCCGCCCACCCACCACATCGCCTCCCGGGGTGAGGCGGGAGCGGGGACCCGTTGGAGCAACTCCCGGAGGCCATCTTCGACCGGGACCTCCGCCGCAGCGTAGGACTGGGCGAGCATGGCCTCCATGACGAAACGAGTTCGGTTGTAGGCGGCCCGCACGCGGGCAGTCTCCGACGCCGAAAGCTCGAATTCGCGGTGCCAACATCGGGGGCCCCCGAATGCACAGGGGGTGGAGGGATGGTAGTAGCCGAACGGTTCGGGGCTGCCCGGAGGCGGACCCCCAGCGTCCGCGCCACCGTCCTGCGCGTGGAAGATGAACCGGGCCGGTTCCACGGCGGTGTCGCGGGTGAGCTGGAAGAGAAACCCCCCGCCCATATCCGGGCCGGAGACCATTTCGACCGGCATCGGACAACCCTCGACGATTACTCTACGACGTCGGGCGGTGACCGGCCCGACGTGGGACCACGTGGCCCTAGCGGACGAAGTCCCCCGAATCGACGGAGACGGAGTGGATCGCGGGGAAGTGATACGGTAGTTCGATCCACGAACGACCCTCGTCGGGCGACGCGACGAGCTGCCCGGTCGTCGTGCCGACATAGATCCCCGGTGGGTCGAGCGCATCGGCCGCGATCCCCTCGCGGTGGGTGCCGAAATCGCCGCGCGCGGCTCGGCCGCGGATGAGCGGCGTGAACTTGTGGGGCTTTTCGTCCCAGCGGTAGACTTCCAGCCCACCGCCCCAGGTGGTGCGGGATTCGCCTTGGAGCGGGACGAAGTAGGCGCTCCCCGGCCGTGTGGGCGCCGCGGCGACGACGAAGCCGAAATCGCTCTTGAGCACCTTGCCCACGCGCTTCCAGCTCTCCATGCCGTCGTGGCTCACGTGGATCCCGTTGTGGTCCTGCCGGTACGCCGTGTCCGGGTTCGCCGGATCGAGCACGACCTTGTGCACGCATTGGCCGACCACCGGTTCCTTGTTCGGTAGGAAGTCGACGAGCACGCCCTTGTTGGTCGGGCGCCACGACTCGCCGCCGTTGTCGCTGCGGAACGTCCCGGCCGCGGAGATCCCCACGTACATGCGGCTCGGGCGGGTCGGATCTAGGAGGATCGTGTGGAGGCACGGTCCTCCGTTGCCGGGATTCCACTCTGCCTTCGTCGGGTGGTCGTTGAGACCCGGAACGGGTTGCCAGCTCGCGCCGCTGTCGTCGGAGCGGTAGAGCGAGTAGGGGTCGACGCCGACGAACAACGTCTTCGGTTCGCTCGCCGGACCCGGCTCGATGTGCCAGATCGCCTGGATGGGCGCCGGCACGGCGCCTTCGCCCATCGTCGGCTTGCGGGAATTCTGGAGCGACATCAGCGGTGGCGCGATCTCGGTCCAGGTGCGGCCGTGGTTCTTCGACCGGAACATCATCGGTCCCCAGTAGGCGTTGTTCACGCCGGCGTAGACGTGCCCGGGCGCCCGTGGGTCCGGCGCCACGTGAAACGTGTCGCCTCCGGGCTGGTACGGTCCCCGGACCTTCCACTTCTTGCGCGCCTTGTCGCTCTCGAGAGCGTAGATGCCCTTCCGGGTTCCCAGGTACACACGTACGGTTTTCGTTCCTGCCATGGTGTTAGCCTCCCTGAATGGAGTGTAAGATATCGACGCGGTCCTGCCCGGCGACCGGGGTCTCGAGCCCGTTCAAGTGACGGATCTCCTCCCCATTGACGAAGATCCGCACGAACCGCCGCACCGCCCCGGTCTCGTCGCGCAAGCGCAACCGAAGGCGGGGGTACTTCGTCTCGAGCTCATCGAGGAGCGCTTCGACGGAGGGGGCTTTGGTCGTGACCTCCAAGTGAGGGACGAACTGCCGAAGCATCCCATCCAACCGGACCGCGGCCATGGAGCGTGTCGCGGCCAAGACGGCGGTAGGATATCTACTATTTCGCGAGCGCCCGGGCGGGACCCACTCCGGCGCCGGCGATCTCGTAGGAGGACGTCGGGATCGGACCGGTCCGGACCGTGACGAGCCCGCGCTCGATCTGCGCGTGGAGGAACGTCCCGTTCGGAAGTGGCATCCATCCGGTCGGGGACGAATCGAACGGCTCGCTCCCTACGATGGCGTGGCGCGCGTCCGCCCGGTACGTCATCTCGTAGTACGGCCGCGCGGGGTCGAAGAACCGGCCTCCGTGCTCCCCGCGGTACTTGCAAAACGCCCACAGTTCGTTCGGGCCACGAGCGAAGAGCACGTTGAGCCCCGAATACGGTCCGACCGCCGGGCGTCCGACGGTGTTCCAGACACTGTCGAGCTGCCCCACGGTCCGCACATAGGCGGCGAGCGGGTCGCCGACGGCGTCCAGGTTCTGGACGAGGAGCCAGAACAGCACCTCGCTGTCGTTGACGCCTTTCACGTTGGATTCGTACTTGCCGAGCTGGGGGCGCGTCGCGCGCGGGAAGGAAATCTCGCCGTTGTGGGCGAAGATCATCCCACCGAAGGTGAACGGCTGGCTGTTCTCAGGAGCGATCAGGCGGTGGTGGGGGAGCCGCATCGGGTTGCTGGCCTTGCGAAGATGTCCGACCACGACGGGGCCGTGGGCCGCGCGGGCCGCCGCTTCGAACTGAGCCCGTTCGGGCGCCTCATCGGCGTTCCCGGTCCCCTTCTCGATCCGGGGGGTTCGGGTACCTTTGTACCACGCGATTCCCCATCCGTCACTCTGGCGGTTCTTCGGTGCGGAGTTCGCCTGGCGCAACAGCGACCGGTCGGTCTCGAGCAGCCACGGTTCGGCCGGGACCGTGCTACCGCCTAGCAAACCGAACAGCCGGCACATCGGCAGCGCGACGGTCGCATCGGGCATAAACCTCTCCAGGTAAGTTGCGTTCGAACCGACCGCGACCCGCTCCGTGCCTCAGTTAGCGAGCCCGGTG
>JAKIWS010000074.1 GCA_022749895.1 Thermoplasmata archaeon | reverse complement strand
CTCATTAGGGTCGCTCGAACTTCGGTTCAGCAAGGGGGACTAAGTCGTAACAAGGTATCTGTAGGGGAACCTGCAGATGGATCACCTCCTACAGAACGCCCCCTTTCCAGGGGGTGTTTTGAACGAGGCCGAGATCGTTCTCGCAACGAGAGTTCGACGGGCTTCCTCCTCTCCGAGCGGGCCATCAACTCATTTATGAGTAACTACGCCGACCTTATCTTCTAGCCCGCGGCTTCGACCGACGATGATGCCGGCGCCCCGGCCGATCCCGGTCCCCGCGGCGGTCGCGGCCGCCGGGGACTCGCTCGCCCAGGGCGAACCGGTCCTCCTCTTCGACGCGGCCGACCGGGAGGGCGAGACCGACCTGGTGATCCTCTCCGAACGCGCGACGCCCGAGCTCGTGCGCCTGATGCGCCACGACGGCGGCGGCCTCATCTGCACCGCGATCTCGGAGGAGCTCCGCCGCCGGCTCGGCCTCCCGTTCTTCTCCGAGCTGCTCGCGGTCGCGGAAGGCGCCTACCCCGTCCTCTCCGGCGTGCGGCAGCAAGCCCTCCGGTACGACCGCCGCAGCGCCTTCGGCATCACGGTCAACCATCGAACCAATTTTACCGGCGTGCCGGACCGGGACCGGGCGACGACGATCCGCGCGGTCGGCGAGCTCGCGGCCGCGGCGCGGAAGCTCGACGACGGCCCGCTCCGCGAGAAGTTCGTGGCCGAATTCACCTCGCCGGGTCACGTGCCGCTGCTGTACAGCGCGCCGCAGCTGCTCGGCGAACGAAAAGGACATACGGAACTCGCCATCTCGCTCGCCCGGATGGCCGGCTTGACCGAGTCGGCGACCGTCTGCGAGATGCTGGGGGATTCCGGGGGACCGCGTTCCCCGGACGCCGCCCGGCGGTACGCGGACTCCCACGGCTTCGTCTTCCTGGAAGGCCGTTCGGTGCTCGAGGCGTGGGTCGCATGGTCCGGGTGATGGCCACGGGGGTCTTCGACCTCCTGCACCCCGGGCACCTGCATTTCCTCGAGCAGGCGAAGGCGCTCGGCGACGAGCTCGTCGTCGTCGTCGCCCGCGACCAGACCGCCCGGCGCCTGAAGCACGAACCGTACGTCCCGGAGACCCTCCGCCGCGTGATGGTCGAAGCGCTCAAGCCCGTCGACCGGGCGATCCTCGGCAGCACGACCGACATCTTCGCGACCGTGGTCGACGTCCGCCCGGATATCATCGCGCTCGGCCACAACCAGGCGTTCGACGCGACCGAGGTCGAGAGCGAGTGCCATCGTCGCGGCGTGAAGGTGAAGGTCGTCCGGTTGGGGGCGCTCCAGCACGACGAGATGGCGACGCGCAAGATCGTCGAGCGGATCCTGGCGCGGGCCCGCGAGCGGCCGGAGCCCGCGTAGCGTGAAGCGGATCGGCCTCGCCGACACGACGTTCGCCCGCGTCGGCATGGCGGACGCCGCGACCCGGACGCTGCAAGGCGCCGGGACCGGCTTCCGGATCTACCGTCGGACCGTCCCGGGGATCAAGGACCTCCCGGTCGCGTGCCGGCAACTGTTCCAGGAGGAGAAGGTCGACCTCTGCCTCGCCCTGGGAATGCCCGGCAAGGCCGAGTACGACAAGACCTGCGCCCACGAAGCGTCGCTGGGCCTCATGTTCACCGGCGTGCTCGAGGCGAAGCCGATCGTCGAGTGCTTCGTCTTCGAGGACGAGGCGGCCGACGAAAAAGAGCTCGTCACGCTCGCTAAGCGTCGCGCGGAAGAGCACGCGCTCAACGCCTACGCGATGCTGTTCCGTCCGCGCGACCTCACGCGCCGGGCCGGGGAAGGCCTGCGTCAGGGGTTCGCCGACGCCGGGCCGGCCCGACCGACCCACTGATCACGCGTCACCAACAAGGAAGGTACGAGGAACAACGATGCCGAAGCGTGCGGGAGACGGGATCACGATCGCCCTGGTCGCGAGCGAGTTCAACTACGACGTGACGCTCGTGATGGTCGAGCGGGCGAAGGAGGAGGTCGCGTTCCTCGGCGCAACGCTGGGCCCGATCGTGAAGACCCCCGGGGTCTTCGACATGCCCCTCGCGGTCCAGGCCTTGATGCTCAAACCGGAGATCGATGGGGTCGTGACCTTGGGCGCCGTCATCGAGGGCGAGACCGGCCACGACGAGGTCGTGATGAACCAGGCGAGCCGGAAACTCACCGACCTCGCCGTCGAACACGGGAAGCCGCTCGGCCTCGGCATCTCGGGCCCGGGCGAGACGCGGCTCCAAGCGCAGGACCGGATCGAGAACGCCGCGAGCGCGGTCCGCGCCGTCGTGAAGATGGTCCACCGGTTGCGGGAGCTGAAGGCGTAACGCGTTCGGCCCTCCGCGCACCGGCCCCCCGCTCGGCGCGGTTCGGGGGACCCCCACGGGAAGATTTATCGGGACAATTTCGGTCCCGACCTTCGGCGCATGAACCCCACTCCTCCCCCGCCCTCCTTGATCGCGCCGGCCCCTGCTTCGTCGGGTCCCATCCCGTGGGGGACCCCGTTGCCGGGCGCCCCCCCGGCTCCCGGCGTCGGTTGGGGGCAGCCTCCGATGGTGGCCGGGGGTCAGACGCGATACGGGGCCGAGAGGATCCGGTCCTCGATCTCGCTGTACAGGATCCTCGTCATCATCCAGCTCATCGCGGTGGTCGTGGGCGGGACGGTCGCGTTCCTACTCGCCGTACCGTACACGACCGGGGTAGGAGGCATCGGGGTCAGCTCGAGCTCCTCGAGCCTCGTGGGGACCGGGGCCGCGGTCGGGGCGCTGCTCGCCCTCGCGGCGGTCCTCGTCCTGACCATCCTGATCCTCACCATCATCTCGTGGCTACGATGGCGCGACGGGATCCGACGGATCGCGGCCGAGTCCGGGGCGATGGGGGCGAATCAATTCCAACACGCCCAGGCGGCCAAGAAATTCTATTCCTACACGGTATGGACGTTCATCATCGGGATCCTCGTCGCGATCGTCGCGGCGGTCGTGGTGGCCGCGATCATCATTGGGCAGGTCTCCGGGTCGTTCCACTTCAACGCGACCAACGGATCGTACTCAGCCCCCACCGCGGCCCAGATCCGGGCCGCGCAACAGACCCTCATCGGGGTGATCGTCGGCGTGGCCTTGTTGGGGGGGATCATCAATTTCCTCCTGTACTACTTCGCGTCCACGAGTCTACGCGAGGCCATCTCGGGCGTGGCCCCGCCCGAGGCGCTCGCCCGGCTCGAATCGGGGCGCAGGAACGTCATTCTCGGGGCGGCGTTCAATCTCGCCAGCATTCTCAGCTTCGTCGTCCCCTTGATCGGCTTGATCTCCATCGCGCAGCCGATCCTCCTCCTGCTCGGTTTCACCGCGCTGTTGGAGGGGTACGACCGGTACCTCGCGACGCGGCCGGGCCCGATGTTCGCGCCGCCCGGTTGACATCGCGTCGTTCACCGAACGCCGGAGGCGGGGCCGGGACGTCCGATGCTGCCCGAGGATAGCGGCCCGGTCGGCCTTCCCCCATCACGCCGACGTTGGAGCGCCGTGACCGGATCGACCCAGGACGATGCGCTCGCATGGTTGCGGGAGGAGGGCGCCCTGCCCGGACGTTGCGTCGCGGGGCGCCAGAGCGGGGGACGGGGTCGTGGCGGGAACCGCTGGAACTCACCGGAGGGGGGTCTCTACATCTCCGTGATCGTTCCCACGCAGGGAGGTCCGGATCCCTTGCTTCCCCTCGCCGTCGGCACGGAGCTCGCGGAGATGCTCGACGCGGGATGGGGGATCCCCGTCCGTCTCAAGTGGCCGAACGACCTCGTGATCGCGGCCCCGCGTTCGTCCCCGGAGAAGCTGGGCGGGGTCCTCGTGGACGCGCCGGCGTTGGCCGCCGCGGTCATCGTCGGGGTCGGCCTGAACGTCAATGTGCGCCGGGACGATCTGGCGATGGAGATCCGGGCGAAGGCCGCCATCCTCGCGGAGCTCGTCGGGCGGGCGGTGGACTTGGACGACCTCGAGCAGAAGGTCGACGCGTCGGTTCGGTCCGCGGTCCGGAGAATCGGGGACGTCGGCGGGCGGGAGAAAGCGGTGCAACGTTCTCGGAGTCGGCTGTACGGTATCGGCCGCGCCGTGACGGTGGACGGAGAACCGGTCGGTCGGATGATCGGTATCGCCGCGGACGGGGCGCTCGTCGTCGAGCGGCACGGCGACCTCCACGCGATTCACGCGGGCGAACTCGCCATCCTCGGAGACTAAGGTACGCGGTTTCGGGCTCGCTTCGTGGAAGGTCTTAAGGCCGATTTTCCCTCCCCGCGCCGCATGGCCCGTTCGGCCGACGCAGGACCGCCGGTGGTCCACGGCCGCCGCCCACCCTCCCGCGTGGGCCCGGGCGCAGGGTTCCGATGAGTTCCCCGTTCGACCGATGGCGGGTCCTGCAGAAGCGGACGCGCGAAGGCGGCGGCGACGAGCGCGTCGCGAAGCACAAGGCGTCGGGGAAGCTGACCGCCCGCGAGCGGCTCGAGCAGTTCTTCGACGTCGGCACCTTCGTCGAGATCGGACCGTACGTCACCCACCGGGCGACCGCGTTCGGGCTCAACGAGCGTCGGTTCCCGGGCGACGGGGTCGTCACCGGGTGGGGGGAGGTCGACGGACGGCCCGTCTGCGCCTTCGCCCAGGATGCGACGGTGTTCGGCGGGGCCCTGGGGGAAGCCCACGCCGAAAAGATCGTGCGGATCATGGAGACCGCGCGGAAGGCCGGCGTCCCGGTCGTGGGGCTCAACGAATCCGGTGGAGCCCGGATCCAGGAGGGCGTCATGAGCCTCGGCGGGTACGGCGAGGTGTTCTTCCGAAACGTCACGCTCTCCGGGGTCGTACCGCAGTTGTCGGTGATCCTCGGCCCGTGCGCCGGGGGCGCGGTGTACTCCCCCGCGATCACCGACTTTGTCGTGATGGTCCAGGGCCAAGCCCAGATGTTCATCACCGGACCGGATGTGATCCGCGCGGTCACCGGGGAGGAGGTGACCGCGGAAGCCCTCGGTGGGGCCAGCGCCCACGGGTCGGTGAGCGGCGTGTCGCATTTCACGGCGGCGAGCGACGCGGACGCCTTGCGGCTGGTCCGGAGGATCCTCGGCTACCTTCCCCTCAACAACCTGGAAGAATCGCCGCGCGCAGTCCCGGCCCCGCCGGCCCACGAGCCGAAGGACGGCCTCCTCGCGATCGTTCCGGAGGACTCGAACGCGCCCTACGACACGCACGCGGTGATCGACCGGGTCCTGGACGTAGGGAGTTTCCTCGAGGTCCACGCCGCCTGGGCGAAGAACCTCGTGGTCGGGTTCGCGCGCTTGGACGGATTCCCCGTGGGCGTCGTCGCCAACCAGCCGAGCGTCCTTGCCGGAACGCTCGACATCGACGCGTCGACGAAGGGCG
>JAKIWS010000073.1 GCA_022749895.1 Thermoplasmata archaeon | reverse complement strand
TTTCCGATACTCCCCGGGTGCTCCGGCCGCCAAACCGAGAACGATCTCAACGCCGAAGGGTGGTTCCTCCTCGGGCGTCCGGGCCACCCCCCCGGTTGCCGGCGTCCCGTTCCTCTTGAGAGGTAGCTTCTTATCGATGCGCATAATCCCACACTCGTTCCCGTAACAGCTCGGGACGGGGCTCCCCAGAGAAGCAGGCCATGTCCGACGCTGTGAACTCTGCCTATCCGGGCCCGACCCTGCCGGCCACCGACCCCATGGCGTCCTTCCGCGGGGTCAACACCGCGATCGTCCTTCCGACCCTGAACGAGGCGGACGGCGTCGCCCGCACGCTCTCCTCGCTACCGCTCGATGAGCTGGCCCGTTCGGGTCACCGGGCCATGCCGTTCGTCATCGACGGCGGGTCGACCGACGGCACCGTCGAGATCGTCCGCAACCTCGGTATCCCACTTCGCGCCCAGGGAACTCGGGGCAAGGGGGCCGCCATCCGCGAAGCGCTCGCGTGGCTGCGCTCCGAAGGGATCCGGTACGCGATCGTTCTCGATGCGGACTGCACCTACCCGGGCGAAGCGATCGGTCCCGCGCTCGCGCTCCTGGCGAGTGGAAGCGATCTCGTCATCGGGATTCGGCGACCGCTCGTCACCCCCCTCGCCGGCGCGCGCGACGCGGTCCACCGCGTCGGCAACGCCGCGCTCAACTACCTCGCCGCGCGGGTGAGCGGGGAGCCGATCCTCGACCTGTGCAGCGGGTTCTGGGGGATCGACCTGCATTCGTCCCTCGACCGGGACCTGGTCGCGACGGGATTCGACATCGAGGCCGAGCTGTTCCTGTCCGCGTACCGTACCGGGCGGACCGTCACGCAGATCCCGATCCAGTATCGGAAACGCGTTGGGGAAGCGAAACTGAGGACGTTCCGTGACGGCGCCCGGATCTTCCTCACCGTCCTCCGGTGCGGCCGCCGTCCCTGGACGCCGTCCGGGCTGCCCGCTCGCGACTCCACCGCCCTCTTTCGTGAGACGCTCTCCATCTGCTTTGCCAACGGCGCCGAGCATCTCACGGTCGTGAGCGATCCCACGCGTCGATCGGAAGCCGAGGAACTGATCTCGTACTTCCGGGGCACCGGTATCGTGCCGCATCTTTCGATCATCCCCCCGCCGGCGGCTTCGGAAAGGCCGACGCCCCCCTCTCCCCCGGGCCGGCTCGGACCATCCCCACGGGCCATCGTGCTCCTACCCGACACCCGGCGCATGATCTACCTCGGCGACCCCGGGCCGCGCTTCCCACGCAGCTGGCCGAACGATGGGATGAGCTGGACGCCGCCCCGGAGCGTCCGGAGCTCCTGGGTCCGAGAGTTTCCCGCGGTCCGGGGCCGGCCCCTCGCGTGGCTGCAGGAGCTGGGCGGGAAGCTCGACCGTTCCCGGGACCGGCGCGAACTCTCGATGCTCGGCGCCAACGACTTCGACGCCGATTTGACGATCTGGTACGACCGGACGGACGAACGCCACAGCTCGGTGCCGACGCTCTATCTGTTCGCGCGACCCTAACCGACCAACCAACGAACGGCCGGGGCCCAGACGACGAGCGCCCCGCCGGGGCTAGTTCTGCTGCGCGACCTGCAGGAACCAGTTGACGAACCGCCGGGGAAGCCGCTTCGAGATCGGTCCGTTCGCGATCCGCATGGCGAGCAACGAAACGAACATGTCGGCCATCGTGCGAATCAGCGGGAGCTTGCTCCGGTCGTCGTGGCGCCAGGTCACTGGGACCTCGGCGATGGTGTACCCTGACCGCCGCAGGTGGAACAAGAGCGCGACATCGAAGGCCCAGTTCATCAGTTCCACGCGCGGGATCACCTGGTGCACGGCGTAGGTCCGGAAGAACTTCGCCCCGCACTGGGTATCCTTGTACGGGAGTCCGAGCATCAGCTTGACCATGTAGTTCCAGGTCCGGCTCGCCATCCGGCGCACCGGCGGGAGGCGTTCGGGAACAACGCTGCCCGGGAGCCAGCGGGACGCGATCACGCAATCGGTCGAGTCCAACGCGTGCACGAGGCGCAGCAGGTCGTCGACCGCGAGCGACCCGTCGGCGTCAACGAATCCTACCCGGCTGTAGCGCGCGGCCTGCATGCCGCGGAGTGTGGCGCCGCCTTTCCCGAGGCGGTCCGGGAACTCGAGCGCGTACACCCCCCGTTCTCGGTACGTCCGCGCGAGGGCGGCCGTGCCGTCGGTCGAGCCGTCGGTAACTACGATGACCTCGTACGGAAGGCCGCAGCGCTCAAGCCTGGGAAGGTACTCCTCCAGGGACGCACCGAGCCGATCTTCCTCGTTCCAGGCTGGAACGACGATGCTGATCCCATCGAGTGGCATGGAGAGTGAGGCGCGGTTATCCCGCTGGGCTCTTAAATATCGTCAATGCGCAGGAATTGCGCGTCTATACACACTCCGCCCTGGCCCGTATTCACCCTGTCACACCCTTACGTGTCCCCAATCAGCACGGGACACACGGGCGGGGTCGGGCTCGCGCGGTCGCGACGATTTCACCTCGAGAATCGTTCGACGGGGTGGGCGCGGAAGCGGCCCCGGGGCCGCGCCCGACCGCATCCGGAATGAGGTCGCTGATGCCTCCGAAAACGGCGTTGTCCGATGGGAGGGTTCCCGCGCTCCCGGGGAGCCACTCCCGGGGCTCGTCCCATGAACCGAAATAGTCGTGTAGGCGTATTCTGCCGCTAAGATGTGGCTCCCCCGCGGGTCGGACCCCCCTTGACCGGTCCCGCCGACGGATCCACGCCCGGAGCGGCCGCCGGACCCGCTACCCTCGACGCGGCGCCTTCCTCCGCCCCCGTCCTGGCCGTGCCCGCGACCGCCCCCCCGGATCGGCCGAGCCTCCCTGCCCAAGTCGTCCTCTGGTTGAACGAACCCGCGCGACTTCCGCGGATCGTTGTCTCGACGATCCTCACCTTCGGCTTCCTCGGCCTCACCCTGTACTACACCCGCGGGCATCTTCTCTACGGTCTCGACTATCCGGGTGTCTATTCGTTCCAGGACCTCGCCTACCGGCCCCTGCCGGACTGGTTCCTCCCCGCCATTGGGGTGGGGTTGGCGGGAGGAAACCCGTACCTCGGATTTTACTTCGGATTCGCCGTCGGGACGTTCTTCGCGACGTACACGTGCCAGCTGTTCGCCCGCGAGCTCTTCAGTCGGAGCTTCACCGAAACCCAACTGATTGTCCTCCAAGCCTTGGCCGCGACGTTCTACCTCTTCAGCCCCGCCGCCGTCGTCGCGAGCTACAAGAGCCTGATCGAGATCGTGTTCCTAAGTTCGGGGGCGCTGTTCCTCGTGCTCGCCATGCTCGTCCGGCTCGTCCGGCGCCTGAGCCTCGGCTGGTCGTTCCGCACCTACGATGCCCTCCTCCTCGGGATCGGAGTCGGGCTGGCGATGCCCGACTCGTTCCCGAACCAGGCGCGGGTCCTGGCGCTGACCGGCATCGGGATCGTGATCGCCATCGTGGGCGCGCTCATCCTGCGCAAAGAGGCCGTCCACACCTACGCGGTCGGGCGCGGTCTCCGTTCGCTGCTTACGGTGACGCTTCCGACCAGTCTCGTTCTGCTCGGCTACGTGCTCTATTCCGCGGCGACGCAGTGGCTCACGAACCCCGCGGCGCTCCGGACGGTCGCGGGCGCCTACGTTCCGCTGTTCTCGAACACGACGTACAACACCTTCCCGCTCGTCGTCCGCATCCTCGGTCGACGTTCGTTCCCGCTCCTGCACTACGCCGGGCTCTACCAGACCGACCCGTGGGTCACCCTGGGGTCGTTCCTCTGGCCGGTCCTCGCCATCAACGCGGCGCTGCTCTACGCCTACTTCCTGCGACCGCGCGACCGTCGCTGGGTCTACCTCCTCGCGGTCGTCAGCCTGATGATCGTCGTCTGGGACACCGGTTCGAACCCGCCGTTCGGTACCGTCAACACCGGCCTGATCGGCGTCTTCCCGGCCCTGAGGGTCGTGCTGCCGATCTACTTTCTGAGCGCGCTCCTCCTCGCCAAAGTGTACCCCGTGCTGGTCGCCTTCTCGGTGGTGACCACCGCGGTCGAGCTCCCCCGGCGTTGGAGCGCCTGGCGGGCCGAACGACGGGCGGCGGCGGTCGCCCTCGCGTCGAACGCCCCCGTGGCGACCGACGCGCTGCGGCGGGCGCAGTACCGTCGGGGGGCGCGGAGCCGGAACTTGAGCGCGGTCCTGATCACGATCGCGGCCGCCGGGCTGGTCCTCGTCGGGGCGTTCCCGATCTTCGCCGGGACCGTCGAGGGAGCGGGGAAGCGGAAAGGGTTCGTCGTCCCCGCCGACTACTTCACGGTCCGGCATCAGCTCCAGTCGGTCCACGGCAACGCCGTGCTGTTGCCGGCGATCTTCGTCTACTTCCGGACCAGCTGGGGTTTCCAAGGCGCCAACTCGTTCTACGTGACGTTCAACTATCCGTCGGAAGTGATCGTCCCCGGGTACTGGGGACCGTACACGTATCTGCTCAACTCGACGAAGGAGGCGTACTCGACGGCCACGACGCCGGTGATCCCCAATCCGACCTCCGTCCCGCTGATTCTCGGGCTAAGTCCGAATGCGTCCAAAACCCCGAAGGGCGGCCTGATCGAGGACTACCACCTGCGCGCGCCCCTCAACGGGTCCGGGTACCAATGGCTCCTCCTCAACTTCCCGAAGGCGAACGCGACCGCGGTATCGCAGCTCGTCCACGCGGGCGAGCTGAAGGTCGGCATTCGCAGCAACCAGTCCGGGAAGACGGGGTGGTACTACCCGGGGAGCGGGTTCAATGCGCTCGTGAACGCCTCGGGCGGACCGGGGTTCTCCCTGGAGCTGCTCGTCGGCGAGCCGTCGTCGCCGCAGCACTACGACCCGAACAGCATCTCCAGCGTCGTCGTCATCGAGAAGACGAGCGGCCCCGGCAGTTCTTCCGCGTTGGGCCCGATGAAGGTGTCGGGCGTGGTCGATAGCATCGAGCGTCCGGGCTGGGTCGCGACGCTGAGCGGGTACCACGTCCACTACCTCCTCGTGGACCACTCGATCCGCCACGGGGAGGCGCAGACCTACAAGTACGTCAACATCTGTCTCCAGACCCTCGCGGCCGCCGGGGCGATTCAGCCGATCTACGGCGGGCCGGACCTACAGCTTTATCAAATCCTCTGACGGAGAGATACCCCCGAGGGGTCCTAGAACTCATGGTCAACGACGTCGCGCCGGGGGCGCGTCCGCCGAACTTTCTCGTGGTCGTCATGGACTGCGTGCGGGCCCGGGACTTCCCGGGGGGGCCCGAACCCGTGACGGGGATGCCGACCGTCGAGGCCCTGGCGAAAGAGTCGGTCCAGTTTCCGCGCGCGGTCAGCCCGGCACCGTGGACGATCCCCTCCCACGCGAGCCTGTTCACCGGCCTGTACCCGTGGGAGCACGGGGTCACGATGGTCGGCGAGGTAGCGCTCCGCA
>JAKIWS010000072.1 GCA_022749895.1 Thermoplasmata archaeon | reverse complement strand
GACGTGGCCGTTCCGGTTCTCGTGGACGGCGAGGAGGTCCTCGTCGCCCATCCACCACCGCTTGATGCTCGACACGATGCCGTCCTTGAAGATGATCCCGCCGGGAAGGTGGATCGTTCCTTCGAACGGTGCCTTGGAGACTGGATTGACGATGTGCTCGGAGTGGACCTCACCGATGCCCTCGACCTTGAACCAGCTGTCGTAGCCGTCGAAGTGGAAATCGACCTTCGCCACCTTCGTCGGGTGGACCTTGCGGAACGTCCTCGGGAAGATCTCCCAGACGCCCCCGCCGTGCTTGCCGCTCGCGATCGCCTCGATGGCCGCGCGCTGTTCTTTCGTCACGCCGGGATCGATGTACATGCGGGCGACACCGTTCCCCTCGTGGATCGCCTTGGGCCACCAGAAGGCGGAGGCCCACGTAGCGCCGTCGAGCTTAGTCCCCGCGAACGTCCCGTGGCGAATCCGGTATGCCACGAGCGCCTCGCAGTTGCCGTACGTCGGGTAGCCATTGAAGTTGCAGGGGCAGCCGTAGTCGCAGTTGCAACTCTGGATATACTCCGCCTCGAAGTTCCACTTGACCGGGGCCGCCATGCGGCGGCATCTTTCTTCAGATACATCAACCCCATCGTTCCGGAGAGTCGCGGACCACCACCCCCCAGCGCGGGCCACCCCAGCGAGGACTCGGCGGGGAGGCCCTGGCTGGAACCACATCTCCGACGCTGGGTGGGGCGGTCCCCCCTCGCCACAGCTTAGGCTACTTTTCAGATCGCTGAGTCGGGTCGAACAGGTGTCCCACAGAACGAGCAGGTCAGACTACCCGGGGTCAGGGGCTTCGCACAGTTCGCGCACAGCGACCGCCACCGGGACGCCGACTCCATGGGGAACGGCTCGTCGTCGTCCGATTCCACGAAGTAAATTGCGAGGATTCCGCCGATAACTCCGAGAATCACACCCACGATGAATCCACCACCACCGAGGATGCTCACGAGGGAGAGGATGATCGTCGCGATGCCAACGCCCGTGTGGTACTCCGGCCGGACGTAGAGGGCGACCGCCAGGACGAGGAGAATGACCCCTAGGAAGACGCCGAACGCCCCGACCGCACCGATCACCGAGCCGGCCGCGTACGACCCGAGGTCGGTCACGGCGCTACCGATTGCCGCGATGAACCAACCGTCCGCGATGATCAGTACGGCCGCGAGGAAGCAAAGAAAGAACGCGAGGGTTGGGCGGTCCTGGTCGTCCATTCGGTGGGCGGAGACGTGTCCACCGTTCTATGAGTGCATCGCCGTACATCCGTCCTCCGAACGGGGGCCCTCTTCACCCGCTCGGCAACCCCCTGCGGCGTCGTGTCAAGTACCCCCCGGCCATTCGGCTCGGGTCTGTTGACTGAGGAGAACGTGCGGCGAGGTCTCGTCACGTTGCTCGGTTTCCTTCTACTCATCGGGCTGATCTTGGGAGGCTCGCTCGGGAAGGGGCCTGGCGGGGTTCCTCGAGCCCGACCCGAGTCGGTGGCCGCCCCCCTCGTCGCCTGGACGATGTTCGCGCCGCTCGGGGTCCCGGCCGGGGTGGAGATCCCGGGTACTTTGAACGTCACCGCCGCGGTCGCCGGTGGGATTCCGCCCTACCATTACTCTTGGGATTTCGGCGCGGGGAGCCCCGAGGTATCTGGACCCTCCGCCCGCTTTGCTCCGACCGGGCCCGGGGAGTACTTCTCCGTCCTCAACGTCAGCGACGCGGCGGGTCAGCTGGCCACGAGCTTGACCCCCGTCGACGCCATTGTTCGGAACGCGACGGCGTGGATTTCGGCGTCCGCGGGTCCTAGGCTTGGGACGGTTCCCCTCCGCGTGAGCTTCTGGTGGGGAGGCGGGGTCGACCATACGGGGAGAGCTCTGATCGGTCCGGCCTGGAGTTTCGGCGACGGAGCCACGACCGTGGGACCGTACGTCAACCACACGTACACCGCGCCGGGGTCCTACGCAGCGGAGGTGACTGCGACGACCCCGACCGGCCAAGCGGTGACGTACTCGATAACGATCGAAGCGGTCAGCCCGGGCAGCCCGCCGCTGGTGACCTCGGCCGAGTGGTTGAGCTACGACTCCTGCGATCCGTTGAACCCCTCTGCCTTCGAGAGCTGGGCTTTCGGAGGAGTCGCCCCCTACACGTACCTATGGAACTTCGGCGATGGATCTCTCGGGTCGACCTCGGCCAACGCGACGCATCACGTGACGGGGAACCAGTCCATTCCACCAGGAGTCGTCGTCACCGACGCGCGGGGTGATACCGGCAGTTCCCTCCCGATCAACCAGCCGGTCCCCGCGACGGCGATTGCGCGTGCGTGCCCCCCGGTCGCTCTCGTGTTCTTCGGCATTCCGTGGTACACCTGGATCGTAGGGATCGAAGTCATCGTCGCTGCCGTAGTGCTGGTCTGGTACATTCCGGACCGTCGCCGCAGGATGGCCCGGAGGCCATGACCAGGGATCCCCGGCGAGAAAACCCCCCCCAATGGGTGGGGAGGAGGGGATTTCCGGAAGGCGGACCCGACCGGAGTCCTACGCCGTGCCGTCGCGCAGGTAGGTCGTCACGACACGGACGCCGAAGGCGGTCGCGCCGATCGGCTGGTAGGGGGGTTGCCATTTGCGCGTCGAGGGGGTCGTGTACGCAGGGCCCGCGATGTCGAGGTGGGCCCAGGCGGTCTTCCCGACGAACGACTCCAAGAAGGCGGAGGCGGTGAGAACGCCCGCGACGGTAAGTTCGGTGTGGTTGCGCACGTCCGCGATGTCGCTCTTGACGAGCTCGCGGTGGAAATCCGTGAGCGGCATCCTCCAGAGGGGTTCCCCCGAGGTCGCGGAGGCGCCCAGGAGTCCCTTCGCCAGCTTTTCGTCCGTGCTGATGAGCGCGGCCGTGTCGTCGCCGAGCGCGACGACTTCCGCGCCCGTGAGCGTCGCCAGGTCGATCACTTCGTCTGGATGGTACTTGTCGACGACGTAGCCGAGCGCGTCCGCCAGCACCACACGGCCCTCAGCGTCCGTGTTCAGGACCTCGATCGTCTTGCCGTTGTACGTCCGTACGACGTCGCCGGGCCGGTAGGACGTGCCGCTCGGGAGGTTCTCGGCGCAGGCCATCACGGCGATCACTTTGGGGGGCAGTTTGAGGGCTGCCGCCGCGCGGACGATGCCGAGGGCGGCGCAGGCGCCGGCCTTGTCGAACTTCATGTCCTGCATGGACGCCGCCGGCTTGATCGAGATCCCGCCCGAGTCGAACGTGATCCCCTTGCCGACGACGGCGACGGTCTTGCCGCTGCGGGCGCCGCCCCCGTACTCGACGATCACGAGCCGGGGCGGGTGGACGCTCCCGCCACCGACAGCGAGGAGCCCTCCGCAGTGGAGTTCCTCGAGCTTCTTCTCGTCGAGGACCGTGACCTTGAGGCCGTACTCCTTGCCCACCTGCCGCGCCTCTTCCGCGAGACGCTCGGGGGTGGCGGTGTCGGCCGGCAAGTTGACGATGTCCCGCGTCCAGATGACCGTCTCGAGCAGGGTCACCTCTTGGTCGAGCGCGCGCCGTAGCGCGGCCTCTTCCCGCCCGTGCTCGGGACCGAGGAACACCGTCCCTTCTTCGACGCCAGCCTCGGCGGTGGAGCGGTACCGCAGGAATTCGTAGGCGCCGAGGAGGGTGCCGTCGGCGATCGCGCGCGTCGCGATCTCGCTCGCCAGCGACTCGCCCGCGAACGTGGCGAGGCGGAAACCGACCGTGCGGGCTCCCTTCCCCTTGAGCGCTTTCACGGCGGAGGCGCAGGCGCGACGGACCGCCTCAGCGTCGTGATTCGCCTTGGGGCCGAGGCCGACAAGGAGGATGCGACCCCGCCCGTCCGGGCGGTGAAACGTAGTGACTTCGGCCTTTCGACCCTTCACCTCGCGGCGCTTCCACGCGGCGGCGAGCAAACCGCCCAGCACCTCGTCTTCCTTGACGAGAAGGCGCGGCAGGGGTTCGTCTTTCTCGCCGCGCTCGGTCAGGCCGCTGACGGCGATATCCACGGAGCCGGCGAGCGCGTCGCGGCGATCCACGGCGAACTTCATGGGTCAGTTCCTATCCGAGGGCCGCCAAATGGTTTGGGGACGGGCCGACGAGCCCTCGGCCCGACATGGAACGGCGGTCCGGGACGCGCACCGCGCGTCGCTCAGAACGAAGGGCGGATCTTCTGCCGGTCGATGCGGAACCCCGCGGGGGTCAGGCAGAGGAGGTTCTTCGCGATCCCCGCGACGTCCCCGCCCGTGTCCTTCGCGACGTTCTTCAAGTCCATGCTCATCCGCTTGACCGCGACCTGGTCGTTCGCGATCGACGTGTAGTCGAGGACAACGATGTCGCCCTGGTAGGCGAGCTGGCTGATCTTGCCCAGGTCTTCGAAGCGGAGGATCTCGGCCATGCGGACCGAACCTTTCGCCCCGGCGAGGCCCGCGGCCTCGTCCTCGAAGTTCATCTGGCCCAAGTCCAGGAACGAGCCCTCTTCGAGCGTGTCCGAACCGTGATGGCGCCTCAAGATCCCGCTCCGTTTCATCATCGTCGGCGTACCCTCGTTATCGAGGTGAGAAGAGGAGGGGTCGTCTCTTAAGTCTACCGTTCGAGAGGAGCCGGATTTTTCGAGGTGGAAGCCCGTCCGACGGACGGCGGCACCGGGAACCGCAAACGGAACGTCACTCGGTAGACGTCCTGACCGTTCCGACGGCCCCAGAGCGTGGCGGATTCCTTGAGCGTCGCCCCGGTCCGGCTCTTCAGATGACGGGCGATCCCCCGCGCCGCCTGCGTATCGGTCACGTAGAGGTTCCACCCTTCGGGGAGCTCCTCCCGGCGCGTGAGCGCCTTCCGCCACTCCCCGCGTAGCTCGGGAACCAGGCGGTCCCATTCCTGCGCAAGGTACTCACGGAGGTCGGCCGCGTGCGAGCGTAGGCGTTCGTCCGGGCCCCGGAGCTGGAGGATCGCCGTGAAGAAGTTCCCGGTACGACGCGAGCAGGTGGGACAGACCCGATGCTCCGTCCGAACCAGGAGTCGCAATGGTACAGGGGTGTCGAGTCCTCGGAATCGCACGTCGGCCACGCCCTCAAAGCGACGGACGGTCTCCCCCGCGAGGGTCTCGGTCCAACGGACCCGGCGGACCCCCGCTTCCGGGTCGACCGTGAGGAACGGGGCGAGGTCCTCCGACCCCAGGTTCATCGGGGCCCCTTCGCGCTCCCAGTGACGCCCCCGCTGCCGCGCGCCGCATGTCGGGCAGATAACGATCATCGCGGATTCGGGGACGGTGACGAGGGGCCGCTTTTTCAGCGTGCACTCGGCGCAGACCCCGTCGACCAGCGGACGGTCGGTCCGCCCGCACGAGGCGCAGAACTCCCCGGTCGCGACGCTCATCGACGGCTCACGCTTCCGGGATCGTGATGATCTCGGCGTGGGGGACGCCGCCGAGCTCCCCGGTCGCCCCCGAATCCACGAACCCCTCGTCGACGGCCAGCGCGACCGCGCGGCTCCCCAGGAGGTTCACGACCGTCGCCCGTTTCAGCGCCCACAGGAGCTCTTCCCGGCTGACCGGCCGTTCCCCGTAGAAAAACGACGTGACCTCGACCGT
>JAKIWS010000071.1 GCA_022749895.1 Thermoplasmata archaeon | reverse complement strand
TGGTCGGCGTGCGTGTGCGTTTCGACGACGCCGGAGAGCGTCCAGTGTGCCTCGGAAATCGCTTGGAGGTACGGGGCGACGTCGATCCCCGGATCTACCAGGATCGCTTGCCGTTCGACCGGGTCCCCCACCAGGTAAGCGAGACACCCGGAATCGGAGCGGGGAAACTGGCGTAACACGAGCTCGCCGGCGGTCGGCGTCAGCCAATAGCGCGGTACCGAGGGGTCGGCGACGCGCGAGTATTCGTCGATTCCGCCCTCGAGCGCCGATGCGTGGACGAATCCTCGGTTCATGAGCAGCTCGACGGCCCGGCGGGCCCGGGAGCCGAACTGACAGTAGACGACAATCGGGCGATCCCTCGGCAGCTCGGCGAGCCGGCGGTCGAGCTCCGGCTGAGGGAAATGCCGGTCTCCCGGAAGGTGAGAGAGTTTTCGCTCCGACGACGGGCGCACGTCGACCAGGATCGGCGGCGTCGGTCCCTCGAGGAGCCCCCGCAACTCCACGGGTGATACGAGGGGAACCCTCGAGGGGGCGACGGAGTAGCGGTAAGGGTGCGACGGGGTTCCCGCCATGGGTCCGAACGGGGACCGGCGCTCCGTCCTAAAACCCGTTTGGTTCTCCTCCTGTCCCGCTCTGCCCCATGGGCGATGGGTTTAGGCCCCCTACGCCGTCCGGCGACTCGTGGTCATCAAAGCTCGTGAGATCATGCACGCCGACGTCCTCACTGTGGAGCCGAGCACGACCGCCTTCGAGTGCGCGCGTCGAATGGCGGAGGCACGGAAAGGATACGCCGTCCTGCTCAAGGACGGACAGATGCTCGGCATCGTTACGGAATGGGATTTCCTTGCCAAGGTGGTCGCGCGAGGTGCTGATCCCGCGGCCATCCCCGTCTCCTCGATCGCGTCAGCCCCGGTGGCGTCGTGCGACGCCGACACCCCCACGCACGAGGTCGTCGAGCGCATGGCCCGCGAGGGGATCCGGCGGATGGTGGTGACCCACGGCGGACGGGTGGTGGGGATGATCACCTCCCGCGATGTGATCGTCGCGTTCAAGCCGTACGTCGACAAGATCTCGGCCGACATCTCGGGATACCAGCCCTCGCTACCGTGACTGCCTCGGCGGGACCCGTGGCGGCCCGACCGGACCGGACCTTCTTGAAGAGAGACCGGGTCCCGAGCCCGGTTCTCCGAACTCGGTTCAGGAACCCCCCGAGGCGCCCCTAGTGCAGTACAAGTGGGTGGTCCTCTCGAACACGACCGTCGGCACGCTGATGGCCTCGCTCGACGCGAACATCGTGCTCATCGCGCTGCCGACGATCGCGAACCAACTCCCGGGCACCTCGGTCTTCGTTCTTCTGTGGATCCTCATCGGGTACGCGTTGCTCACGTCCGTCGTCCTGCTCAATTTTGGCCGGCTCGGCGACATGTTCGGCCGAGTACGACTCTACGTTCTCGGTTTCGCGATCTTCACGGCCGGCTCGGCTCTTTGTGGATTCTCCCAGACGGGCCCGGAGCTGGTCGTGTTCCGGATGGTCCAAGCGACGGGCGCCGGATTCCTATTCGCCAACGCCGCCGCGATCATCACCGACGCATTTGCCCCGAATGAGCGGGGGCGTGCCCTCGGGATCAACCAAGTCTCGATCGTCGGGGGAGCGGTCACGGGTCTGGTCCTCGGGGGAGTCTTGACCTCGCTCCTTGGCTGGCGGTCGATTTTCTTTGTAAATGTCCCGATCGGCCTGATCGCCACGTGGCGGGCCTACACGGGGATGCATGAGCTTCATCGGCTTCAGACGGAGCAGAGCATCGACTGGCTGGGCAACGTTTCCTTCGCCGCGGGATTGACGGCGATTCTGCTCAGCGTGACGCTCTATGCGTTGGGACAGCTGGCCCCCGTCCCATTCGCGGGGCTCCTGGCGGGTGGCATCGGGTCGCTGGCCCTGTTCCTCTGGATCGAGCAACGCGTGACCCACCCGATGTTCGACCTGTCGCTCCTCCGGATTCGCCTGTTCTCGGCGTCGATCGGCGCGATCTTTCTCAACGCGCTCGCTCGCGGCGCCTTTACTTTCGTGATGGTCTTCTTCCTCCAGGGACCTCCCCACTACCTCTCCCCCCTCACGGCCGGACTGTACCTCGTCCCGGTCTCCGCCTCGCTCGCGGTGATCGGCCCGATCAGCGGCGCGCTGTCGGACCGCTACGGGTCCCGACCCTTCGCGGTCCTCGGTCTTCTGGTTTCCGCCGGCGGATTCATCTGGTTGACCCAGATCGGCCCCTCGACCACCTTCATCGACCTGGTGGGTCCGTTCGTGCTGGTGGGGCTCGGCATGGGACTCTTCGCCTCGCCGAACCGGGCCGCGATGATGAGCTCGGTACCGCCGGACCGCCGAGGGGTCGCCGCTGGGATCGGCACGACGCTCATCAACAGCGGAGTCACGTTGAGCCTCGGGTTCGCGATTCTCGTCATGGCCAATGCGTTGCCCCTCGGTTCGCTAACCGCGATTTTCCTGGGAGCCGCGCAAGGGAACCCCGGCGCCGTCGCGGTCGGTCGGTTCATTGACGCGACCCACCTCGTCTTCGAGCTGTCGGCGATCTTGCTCCTCATCGCTCTGGTCCCTGCCGCGATGCGCGGCCCCGAAGAGCGAACGTCAGCGCGCGATTTCCCGGAACTCCCCGCGGGCGAGGCCTAACTTCGCGCGCCCATCCCGTACTCACCGAGAATCGGCATTTGTCGATAGGCGGGTTCGTTTTTGACCAAACGGTTAAAACGGGCCCCGTGGTGATAGACCCCACCATGGTCGAGGCGAGGCCCCCGCGGTCGCGGAAGTCGGTTCCTCTGGCATCACCCCCGCCGGAGGAGACGGCCGAATCCGAGGCGAGCCAGACGGCGGCGTTGAGCGAGCGGGCGTTGCGCCTCGCCCGGTACTACCGCGGGAAGGTGGAAACGGTGCCCAAGGTGCCGGTCCGAAGCCTTCGCGATTTCTCGTTGTGGTACACTCCCGGAATCGCCGCAGTATCGGAGGAGATCAAGCGGGACCCCGCGCGGGCCTTTGACCTGACCGGCCGGTGGAACACGATCGCCGTGCTCACCGATGGAAGCCGTGTGCTGGGGCTGGGCAACATCGGTCCGCAGGCCGCGCTCCCTGTGATGGAAGGCAAGGCGCTGCTGTTCAAGTATCTCGGCGGCGTCGACGCGGTGCCCCTTCCGGTGGACGTGTCGACGCCGGAGGCGCTCATCGAGACCGCCCTTCGGATCGCCCCCGCCTTCGGCGGGATCAACCTCGAGGACATCGCGTCGCCGAACTGCTTCCAGGTCCTCGAAGAGCTCCAGCGACAGCTCCCGATTCCGGTCTGGCATGACGACCAGCTGGGCACGGCCGCCGCGACGCTCGCTGGACTGATCAACGCGCTCCAGCTCACCGGACGTACCCTCGCATCGACCCGTACCGTGCTGCTCGGTGCCGGTGCGGCCAACCTCGCGACGGCGCGACTCCTGATCCGGCTGGGCCACGACCCCCACCAACTCACGCTCGTGGACCACAATGGGGTCCTCCACGCGGAGCGCGAAGACCTCGATGAGCTGCAGCTCCGGAACAGATGGAAGTACCGCATCGCCCTCGAGACCGACGGCGGTGGCCGGAGGGGAACCCTGGCGGAAGCGATGGCCGGCGCCGACGTAATCCTCGCGGCCTCGACGCCCGTCCCGGGAACGGTGCGACCGGAATGGGTCCGGTCGATGGCCCCCCATCCGATCGTCTTCGCGCTGGCGAACCCGCTGCCGGAGATCTGGCCCGCCGATGCCCGCGCCGCCGGCGCCGCGGTGGTCGCGACGGGGCGGGGGGATTTCCCCAACCAGGTCAATAATTCGCTGATCTTCCCGTGCGTGTTCCGGGGCGTCCTCGACGCCCGGGCCCGGTCGATACCGGACGAGATCGTGATCGCTGCGGCGGAGGAGCTGGCCCGGTGCACGTCGACGCGGGGAATCACCGAGCAGCACATCCTGCCCACGATGGACGAACGCGAGGTCTTCCCGCACGTCGCCGCGGCCGTCGCGGAGAGCGCCGTCCGGTTGGGCATCGCGCGCGTCCGGGCGACGCGGGAGGAATTCTACGAACGCGCCCGAACGCTGATGGCCCGGCCCGCCGCCCTTACCGAGGCGTTGCAGCGTTCCGGCCTCGTCGACCCAATGCCGGACGAACCCGTTCCCCCCAAGAATCCTCGATGAAGCGAACCAACCCCTCCGGAACCGAGAGTCGACCCGACAGCCGAGCACAGCGCGCCCCGATCCACGCGCGGCCGGCCCAAGAGAGCGACCTGCCGGCGCTCATCCCCCTGATCGTCCGCCTCAAGCGATTGAACGAAGAATTTGACCCGATGCTGAAGGTCCGGCCCGATGTGGAGGCTCAGGCCGAGTCGGTCCTGCGGGCGGAGCTCAAGAACCCGAAGTCGCTCGTCATCGCAGCGGAGGGCACCGGACCGGACAAGGACAAGGTGATCGGGGTCCTCCGCGCGGCGATCCGCGAACGGCCGTTCTACATGCCGGAGGCGGAGGGGGTCATCCTGGACATCTACCTGCTCCCGCTCTACCGCCGGCACGGCGCCGGCCAATACATGGTCGAGCACGCGATCGCCCTCCTGAAGGAGAGGGGCGCCGGCATTGTCACGGTGGAGTTTCCGGCCCAGAACGAGATCGCCGGTCGTTTCTACGCCACGCTCGGGTTCCGACCGATCACGTCGCATCACGCCCGGATCCTGTAGGCAACCCCAGGCCCTCTGAGGGCCTCCCCGGCGTTCCCACATGCTTAAGCAGGCCATCCGACGCTATTCATCGGTCGAATGGCCCTCTTCCCGACCTCGGCTGAGTTCCTGGTTCAGCTCTTCATCCTGCTTTCGGCCGCGATCGTGGCCGGCGAGATCGCGGGCCGGCTAGGTCTCATCCCCCTCGTCGGCCAGCTCATCGTCGGGGTCATCCTGGGGCCGACCCTCCTCGGTCCGTACATCGGCCTCACTTCCCTCACCCCTGAGCTGACGGGGCTCCAGTTCCTCGCCACGTTCTTCATCATGTTCATGGCGGGGCTCCACGTCGACCCCGACGAGATCGCCCACATGAAGGCCGGGACGGCCCTCGTCGGCGTCGCGATTTTCGCGCTCCCCTTCGCCTTCGGCGCGGTGGCCGTCGCCTTGGTCGAACCGGGGTTGCCGGTCACCACGGACCTGTTCGCGGCGCTTACGCTGTCGATCACGGCCCTCCCGGTGATGGGCATCATGGTCGCAGAGTTCGGCCTCGGGGGCAAGCGACTCGGGAACCTGGTGATGGGGGCGGCCCTCGTCAACGAGCTCACGGCCGTGACGGTCTTCGCGATCCTTCTCCAGTTGGCCTTGGGGGGCGGGTCGTCCTTTTACGCGGCGTCGTTGGCGGTCGTCTCGGTCGGTCTGTTCCTCGCCGGCGTTCTCCTGATTAGCCGGGTGCTCAAGCTGGTCCGGGAGAGCGCGTGGTGGCGTAAGCGGCCGGATCGCATGTCCTCCGTCCTGCGCTCCCGGGAGGCCGGCTTCGCGGTCCTGATGGCGATGGCGCTCGGTGCGGCGCTCTATTCCCAGTTACTGGGACTCACCTTCCTCGTCGGCGCGTTTTACGCCGGGCTGCTCGTCACCCAGGCGACGGGCGATTCGGCCCGGCGCCAGTCCTTCCTATCCATCTTCAGCACGATGAACTG
>JAKIWS010000070.1 GCA_022749895.1 Thermoplasmata archaeon | reverse complement strand
TGTCCGAATGACCCAGCAAGAGAACCTTGGAATCCGGCGATTCATCGAGCACCTCGTAGCCGGTTCGCGCGGCCAGCTGATGCGCGAACAGGGAGATCTGGGGAAACTCCGGAACGTGGTCCCGGCCCAACCGCTGGCGCGACCGCCCCATGTACACGTACCCCTTCGGCTCGATGAAATCCGGGCGGGCCATCGCGTCGAGGGCGGCGTAGTCGTCGACCCAGCCCAGATTCCAGCCGCGGACGAGCGTGTGCCGGACGACCCGGCGGGTCGCGAGGCCCCGGAGAATCTCCAGGGACTCCTGGAGGCGGGCCCACGCGTGGTCGTCGGACGGCAGGGTCAGTCGACGGAATACTTCGGCGTTCGGGGCCGTGACGGAGATGTAGAGCTGGGTCGGAAGCGGGTCCAGCGCACGGAGACCGTCCGGATTGGTCCCGTTTGTTACGAGGAAGGTCGTGATCCCGCGCTCGTGGCACAGTTCGAGGAATCGGTTCATCTTGGGATAGAGCGTCGGTTCGCCCGTCAACGAGATCGCGATGTGGCGCGGCGACTGGGCCGCTTCCCAACGCTCGATCGGAACCGAACCCTCGCCCTTGAACCCGGAGAGCATGCGGAGCTGCGCGTCGATCGACCGGTCGAGCAGTTGCTCGGGGTCATCGTACTCGGTCATCGTCTCGTCGTTCTCCCAGCCCTGGTTGCGCCAGCAGAAGCGGCAATGGAGATTGCAGGAGTCGATGGCCGGTGACATCTGCACGCACCGGTGGCTTTCGATGCCGTAGAACCGTCCCTTGTAGCAGTCCCGGCCTTGCGTCAGCGACTGCCGTGTCCAATAGCAGAGCTTCACCGCGGAGTGCTTGCCGACGAGCTGGTAGCCCTGCCCCGCGAGCTCGGTGGAGAGATCTTGATCTCCCATCGCGGGGGCCGCGACCGCGAGTCGCTCGATAAGGGTTTGCGAACCGTCGGTCGTTCGGTCGCGTGATCGGGGGCCTCCCGGAGCTCCCCGCCGGCCGGTTTAACTCGACCCGACGTTGCCCAGCCCAGCGATGGACCGGAACCTTCGGTACCTCGGAGTAGGCGCGGGCGTCCGGGCCCTCGGGCTGTCCCTCCTCGGTCCGTTCTTTTCGCTGTACCTTCGGAACATCTTGCACATCGGCTACACGACCATCGCCGTCGCGACGATCGCGATCAGCGTGGTCCCGCTGTTCGTGGTCGCCTTCGGGGGGTTCCTCACCGACCGGTTCGGCCGTCGTGGTCCGTTCCTCCTCGCGATCGCCGGCGAGGGCGGCACGATGCTCGGGGTCGCCGCCCTCATGCAGGCCGGGTCGTTCGTCGGCGTCGTCGCGGGGCTCGGGATCCTCGGGATCGTCGGCACCGCGGGCGGACCGGCGCTCTCCGCGTACGTGGCCGATTTCTCCGTCGGCTCGGAACGCACGGTCGCGTTCACGTGGGTCCGGATCGGGCACAACGCGGGGTTCGCGGGCGGCGTCTTCGCGGGTGGGGCGCTGATCGGCTTCCTCGGTTTTGTACCCGTGGCGGTCCTCGCGGGGGTCACGACGCTCCTCGGCGTCGTCTTCCTCCTCGTCACCCTCGACCCCTCCCCCTACGACCGCGTCCTGCGCGACGGCGGGAACGCGGCGAGCGGGATGCCTCCCGTGGTGCGACCGGGGACGATGCGCCAGTCCCTCCGGATCCTCGCCCACGACCGGGTCTTCGTCGCTTTCTGTGTCGTCTCCTCGCTGGGGGGCATGATGGAGGTCCAATGGGGCTTCGCCATGCCGCTCTACGTCCACCAGGACCTGCGGCTCTCCTACGCGATCATCGGTGCGGGCTACGCGCTCAACGGACTCATCGTCGTTTTCGGCCAGACGCTCACGACGCAGCTCCTACTCGGCCATCGGCACACGACCGCCGCCGCGCTCAGCACACTGCTCTACGCCGCCTCCTTCCTGCTCCTCGGCGTCGCGGGAGAATTCAGCATCGCCCCCGTGACCTTGTTCTTCGTGTACGTGACCATCTTAACGGTCGGCGAGAACGTCGGGGCGGTCCCGGGTCAGACCTTGCCGTCGAACATGGCCGCGCCGGGGGAGGTGGGCGCTTACAACGGGGCCTATCAGACGATCGCCGGGGTAGGTCCCCTCGTCGGGATCCTCATCGGGGGATTCCTGCTGACGACGGTGAGTTCGCCGTTGCTCCTCTGGAGCTTGCTGATCGCCCCCGCCGTGCCCGCCGGCCTGGGCTTCCTCGCGGTAGGGCGAAAGGTGGGGTCGACCGCGAATCGAATCTAAGGCGCGGGTCCGCGCTTTGGCACGCATGCGTGCGCACCGGACATCCCCCCCCGGCTCGGAGATGACCACTATGCTCTAATCCCGGGGCCGATTCGTGGGCGAGAATGGTCGCGTCGCTGATGCCCGAGGAGGTCGCGGAGGCCTTGCGGAAAAGTGGCGGGACGAACGCCGGGCCCGTCCTCCTGGACGTCCGGGAGCCGTTCGAACGCGATACGGCCGCAATCCTCCCGTCGTTGCACATCCCGATGAACGATGTCCCGGACCGCCACGCGGAGCTCCCGCGCGACCGTCGCATCGTCGTCTACTGCCATCACGGCACCCGGTCGGAGATGGTCGCCGCCTGGCTCGAGCAAGAGGGATTCACCGATGTCGCGAACCTGACCGGCGGGATCGACGCCTGGTCCGTGAAGGTCGACCGGTCGGTCCCCCGCTACTTCTGAGCCCGCTCGACGTCTTCGGGCGCAGCCTTCGCTCCGCGAGCCTTTCCACACGTTCGGTGAGTATCGGCGGTGACGCCGCACTTTAATCGCCGAACGGTTCGCCGCGCCCGAGGGGGGTCCGTTGTCGTCGCCGACGTTGGAGCTGGGGAGGGAGCCGCTCCTCCGCGTCGCCGACCTCACGAAGGTCTACCACTCGAAGGGACCGACCCGCTCCGACCTGGTCGCGAATGACCGTCTCACCTTGGAGGTCCGCGCCGGGGAGGTCGTGGCCCTGCTCGGGCCTAACGGCGCCGGCAAGAGCACGTTCCTGCGCCAGCTCGCCGGGCAGCTCCTCCCGAGCTCGGGGTCGATCCACGTCGCCGGGATCGACCTCGTGGCCGACCCCCTCCGCGCGAAGCGGTTTCTCTCGGTGATCCCGCAGGAGAGCGAGCCGATCGAGAACCTCACCGCCGAGGAGCACGTCCGGTACTTCGGCCTGATCAAAGGGATCCCCCGGCGGGATTCACGACGCCTCACCGACGAGTACCTGGCGACGGTCGGGCTGACGGAGCACCGGGGGAAGCTCGTCCGGGAACTCTCCGGCGGCCTCAAGCGTCGCGTCTTGATCGCGGTCGCCCTCGCTTCGCCGACCGCCCGATTGCTCCTCCTCGACGAGCCGACGACCGGTCTCGACCCGGAGGCCCGGCGCTCCGTGTGGGCGACGGTGGACAGTCTCCGCTCCCGCGGGATCGCGATCGTCCTCACGACGCACTACATCGAGGAGGCGGAGCACCTCGCCGACCGCGTCCTCGTGATCGACCACGGCAGGTTCGTCGCGCAGGGGACCCCGCAGTCGATCATCCGGGCGAGCGAGGCGTCGGGCCATCTCGACGTGTACGGCGTCGAGCGCGCCGATCCGAACGCGCGGGCCATGCTGAGCGAACTAAGTTCGCGGTGGTCGGTGCGGTTCCGGCGTCCGGATCACTGGCGGTTCGACGTCGCGGACCCGTTCGCGGCCGCGACCGTGCAGGAGCTCGAACGACTCACCACCGCCGGGCTTCGCGCCGCGCTTGCCCCGGTCTCGCTCGAGGACGCCTACCTCGCGCTCGTCGGCAGCGGAGGGAACGGCGGATGACCGGGACCGCGCGTCAGATCGTCGACGCGACGATCATGGCGTACCGGAGCACCTTCCGGGAACTCGGCGTGATCCTCGCCTTCGTGGTGCTGTTCCCGGTCGGGTTCCTGTTCTTCCTCGGACTCATCGTGCGGCCCCAGCTCCAGACGCAGGTCCTCGTCGGGTCGATGATGATGGAGATGGCGCTCCTCAACGTCAACGTCCTCGCGCAGACGATCGGCAACGACAAGCGGTCCAAGCTCTGGGAGCTTTGGGTTTCGCTGCCGGTCCGTCCGACCGTCTACGTGGTCAGCAACGCCCTCACCCTGCTACCGTTCTCGCTGCTCGCGACCGTGGTGACCCTGGGGCTCGGCGCCGTCTACTTCGGGATCACCCTCTCCTCGCTCGCCCTTCTCTTCCTGGTCCCGGCGTTCCTCGTGATCTGGGCGTCGACGCTCGGGATCGGCTTCCTGATCGGGGTCTACGGGGGTCCGCCCCGCCGGATCAATACGATCGCCCAGTTCGTCGGGATCGTGATGACGTTCTTCGCGCCGATCTTCTACCCGCTCTCCGCGCTTCCTACCGTACTTCAGTACGTCGCGGGGATCTGGCCGTTGACCTGGGGGGAGCTCCTCCTCGTCGACCTGATCCGGGGGGCCCTTGCGGAGGCCGGGATTGCCGCGGCCGTTCTGGGCGGATTCACCGTCGTTTGGTTCGTTTTGATCGGGGCCGGGCTGCGGTGGCGGGAGACCTAGGAAGGATCCGGCGGGCGTCCGCCGCGGAGGTCTGGATGAGCTCGATCCAGATCCCGTCCGGGTCGACCACGTACACCAACGAGCCGTCCGGGAGCGACGCTTCCCCGGGGGCCATGCTCGCCCCGAGGCGCAAGAGCTTGGCCGCGGTTCGTCGGGGGCTCGGCATCCGGAAGCCCAAGTGGTCGAGTCCCTCGCCGGGCGTGAACGGCGTCGCGAACGGCGAGGACGGCACGTAGTGATTGAGCTCGAGCCGCTGGTGCGACACCGGGTCTTCGAGCAGGACCCACGTCCCGAGTCCGTCGGTCGACCCTCGGCGAATCTCCCGCAACCCCAGCCCCCGACGATAGAACTTCACCGACCGGTCCAGCTCCGTCACCCGGATGCCCGCATAATCGAGGAACATGGACCGTTCGAGGACCGGGGGGTATATGGGCCGACGGCCCTCGTGAGACGGGTCGGAACTACGACCGCCCGTTCCCCAGGGGCCGCTCCAACAGGTCGGTGAACCCCTTGAGCTTCCAGTAGGCGTCGAGGAACTGCTGCCCCCGCGCCGTCACGTCGAACGTCGCGTAATCGCCCCGGTCGTCGCGCTTGAGGAGTCCGAGCCCGACCAATCGGTCGACCGCGGCCCGCAACCGGTCGACCGGCATCCCGGCGCCGTAGGAGATCCGGGTGATCCGTCCGTCCCCGTTGTACCGCTTCGTGACCTCGAGAATCGTCGCGTACAGGTCGGTTTGCTCGCGGCGACGACCGCCTTCGGCCAGCGGACTCACCTCGACCCTACCCGAACCGTCCCACGACCTCTTTGGAGCAACCTTCGGTGGGAAGCACCCCAAATCACTCGGGCAACTGAGAAAGACATCAACGGTCACGCTCTCTGGAGCCTACGAGGGACCTGAATGAAACGGCCTACCCGCATCCGTTCCTCTCCCTCGGCATAGCTCACTTGACCTCGACCGCGCCTCGGTTCAGTTGGAGGCGCCGCCAAAATGTTCCTCACGTTTCAGTATCGCCTCTATCCTCTGGCGATTCAGGAGACCGCATTCCACCACTTCCTCCGGGAGTTGACGTATCTGTGGAACTACTCGCTGGCCGAGCGACGCGATAGGTGGTTCGTCGAACAGCACTGGGTCACCTATCTCGATCAGCAATCTCGGCTCAAAGATTGGCGCGCTCACGACGCCC
>JAKIWS010000007.1 GCA_022749895.1 Thermoplasmata archaeon | reverse complement strand
CCTCGACGACCCCGACCCGGCGTTCCGGGACCGCGTGCTGTTCCGGATCTCCGACCTCGACCATCCCCGCGTTGGACACCGGTACCGGGTCTGGCCGCTCCTCGAGTTCTCGTGGGCGGTCGATGACGTCGAGCTCGGGATCACCCACGTGATTCGCGGCAAGGACCTCGTCATGGAAGACCGGATGGAACGGCACATCTGGGGACTTCTCGGCGTCCAGGGCCCCCCGTTCCTCCACTGGGGTCTGCTCAAGGTTCGTGAGGCGAAAGTCTCCAAGAGCAAGTCGTACCAGGAGGTCAAATCCGGCGCCTACGACGGCTGGAACGACCCGCGGACCTGGTCGATCGGGTCGCTCGACCGCCGGGGGATCTCGCGCGAGGCGCTCGCGAAGTTCACGCTGTCGTTCGGCCTCTCGCTCGCGGACATCGAGGTCCCGGCGGAGACCTTGTACGCCGAGAACCGGTCGATCATCGACCCGACCACGCCCCGACGCGCGTTCGTCGCCGACCCGGTCGAGGTCGACGTCCGCGACTATCCGCCGGGGCTCGATTCGGTCGAGCTTGCGAACCACCCTGAACGCGCCGAGCTCGGCCGCCGCTCGGTCGCTGCGGGTCCAACGTTCTACCTCGCTCGCAAGGACCTGGTCACCCACCTCGGGCAGGAGATCCGCCTGAAGGATCTGCTGAACCTCCGACTCCCCGAGGCGATGGCCACCGGGAAGGTGGCGGCCGAATTCACGAGCCGTGAGAATCGGAAGCTTCCCCGGGTACAGTGGGTGGCGGCGCGCGACGCGGTCCCCGTCGACATCCTCCAAATCGACGGATCGCACGTGACCGGGGTGGGGGAAGGAGCCCTACGGACCTCCCTGGCGGGCGACATCCTCCAGTTCGAGCGCGTGGGGTTCGTCCGGCTCGAGCGGGATTGGTTGCCGGGCGCGACGCCCGTGCGCGCCTGCTACGGGCACCCGTAACGCGCACCGCGTCGCGGACAATGTATTCAAGGCCGGGGGCCCGATAGCCTCCTCCGATGCCGTTCCTCCACACGTCGATCACCGTCCGCGACATGGACGCCTCGATCAAGTTCTACACCGAGGTCCTGGGCCTCACGTTCGAGCGCCGCCGCCGCATCGAGGAGAACCACGCGGAGATCGCCTTCGTCGTCGATCCCGCGAGCGACGTCCGGGTCGAGCTCACGCACTGGGACGGGAAGAACGACTTCGAAACCGGGGAACAACTGGACCACCTCGCCTTCTCGGTCGCGTCGCTCGACGCGTTTCTCGCGACGGCCCGCGCGGCCGGCGTGAAGGTCGCGAAGGAGCCGTACACGCTTAAGGGAGGGTCGAGCCGGATCGCGTTCATCCTCGACCCGAACGACGTCTGGATCGAGCTCATCGAGCGCGCCAGCGCGCGCACCTGAACTCCCGCTCGTGCACGAGCTCGAGCCGGTGGAAGCTCCCCGGCGGGAACTTCGGGCGGTCCTCGGGGCGACGTTCTTCGTTCGGTTCGGCTTCGGCCTCACGGTCTCGGTCTTCGCCGCGTACATCCTTGGACGTTCCTCCGGCCTCGACGCCGACACGGTCGGTCTCGTGGGCGTCATCGCCGCCCTCTCGCCGATCGGGGAGTTCTCGACGGTGGTTCTTTCCGGGCTCGCGGCCGACCGGTACGGCCGGTTCCCGGTTCTGTTCGGCGGCATGGCCGTGGCGGCGGCGGTCCTCGCGGTCGTCTCGTTCACGCGCGCGGCGTGGGCCCTGGCGCCCCTGAACCTGGTCTTCGGCGTCGCGAGCGGCGCCATCCTGGCCCCGAGCCTCGCGGTCGTCGCCGACCGCGCGAAGGCGACGGAGCGCGGTCGGGAGATGGGGCGGTTCGACGCGGTGAATCTCCTGGGTTGGATCCTCGGGTTCGCGATCGGCTTCGGGTTGCTCGGGCTCGTCCCCAACCATGTCCTCCCGTGGGTGTTCCGCCTCGGGGCCGCCCTGCTGTTCGCGGGGCTCGTCGTCGCGCGATACTCCGTGGGCGGTCAGGGCGCCCGAGGCCGTCCCACGACGTTCGACCTCGCGCGCGTGCGCGCCGCCATCTTGCGGCGCGACGTTCTCCTGGTCGTCCTCCCGTGGCTCGTGATCTACATGCTGATCGGCACCGCGTTCGTCTTCCTGGGGACCGCCTCCACCGGGGCCGGGATCCCGGCGACCTATCTCGCCGCGGTGATCGGCGGAGGCGGGTTGGTCCTCCTCGCCACCCAGCCATACTTGGGGCATCTCGCCGACCGGTACGGCCGCTTCCGACTCATGACGGTCGGGACCGTTGGCTTCGTGCTCCTCATGGCGATCGCCGCCCTGCTGAGCACCTACGGCCCTCTCCCGGTACTCCTGGGCGCCGCCGGGGTGAGCATCCTCCTGGCGCTCGCCTACGGGCCGGCCGCGCTCGCCGCCCTCACCGATCTCAGCGAACAGCTGACCCGCGCGACGACGATGGCCGTGTACACGCTGATGATCAGCCTTGGCATGATCACCGGTCTCGCCGCCTCGACGGGGCTTTTCGCGGCGCTGGGAGCGGTCGGGCTCGACCTGTTCTTTGGCTCGATCGCCGCTGCGCTGGTCGTCCTGACGGGGTTACGGTACGTCGATCTCCGACGGGCGAAGGTCGCCTCAGCGATGGTGTGAGTCCGCCCGCCGGTCCTTCGCCCGCTACGACTCCGGTTCGATGATCAGGTGGCGGAGCGCCGGGTAGTTCTGGCGCATCGCCTGCCCGAGCTCGTCGATGGCGGTCTCGATCTGGTCGGTGGTGAGGCCGTTCTGAAAGTTGATCCGGAGCGCGACCAGCACGTCGTCCGGCCCGAGCATCATCGATTGGACGCTCCGCACCTTCCGCACGCGCGCGTCCTTTTCGGCGACCAGGACGATCGGGGCCGCCTCCTCGGGCGAGATCGCCTTGCCGACGAGATACTCGCGGTTCTCCGCGGCCATGACGAACCCCATGGCGATCAGGATGACGCCGACGGCCCCCGCGGTCCAGCCATCGATCCGCGCGTCATGGGTCACGTAGACGACAGCGATCCCGCCGAACGCGACGACCGAGCCGAGGACGGAGACCAGGTCCTGGTAGAAGATCGACTTGAGCCCCTGGTGGGCGGACTCCAAGAGGGAGGCGACGGTGGTACGGTCCCGGCGTAGCTCGCGGAGCGTCACCTCGATGCTCGCGAGGCTGACGACGAGCGTTCCCCCGACGACGAAGAGCGCCTGATCCAGGTGGGCGACCGGCCCGGGCGAGATGACCTGCTGGATGCCGCTCGTCAGGACGAGGAGGCCGGCGAGGCTGAAAGCGACGAGCGACGCCGAGAACGCCCAGAAGAACCGCTCCTTGCCGTGGCCGAACTGGTGCTCCTTCGTCGGGGGCCGCCGGGAGGCGACGAACCCTCCGAGGAGGAACACGCCGCCCACCAGGTCGGTGATCGAGTAGACCGCCTGCGAGAGAACGGCGTGGCTGCCGCTTCGAATAGCTACGACCAGGTTAACGACGAAGAGGACCGCGTCGAGGAGGATCGTACCGACGATGACCACCTGCGGACGCATCGCGACGCGGGGGACTCCCTGGTCGAGGAACGCCGAGCGGGGTTAAGGGTTCGTGCCCGCGGACGGTTGCGAATCGGGGGTGCCTCGGCCTTCCCCCTCGGAGGCGAGGGGTCTACTCGAGATCCCGATTGCGGCCGTCCCTCGACCCAAAGTGGACCCACCCCTGAAGGACGTTCAGCATCAGGTCGCCGTCCACGGTCGCCTGCCGTGTCCCGCGCGCGATCACGAACTCGGCCCGGAACGGGTGCCGGGAGGTCTCCGGAGGAGCTTGCGCCAGGCAGCGGGCGCGGATCTCATCGACCTTCTGCCAGTGGATCTCCGTGAACCGTCCTTCGAGGACCGACGGGGCGTAGTCGATCTCGGTGCGGTCGAGGAAGACCCGAACATCCCGCACGACCTCGGGGCTGCAATTGTAGAGGAACAGTCGCCAGCTCCCCGAGACCCGCAGGTTCGACGTCGAGAACGTCGGTTCCATCTCCTTGCGCTGCCGCTCCCCGACGGGCCACACGTAGGGGAACAAGTGACGGGCTCCCATTCCCGCCGACCGCCCTCGGGAACCGATCCGCCAGCGCTGAACGGCGCGTAGTCGCGATCGGAGCTCCGGAGTCTCGTCGATCCAGCTCCCGTAGGCGAGGGGATTCCGCCCGGCCAGCTCGGCCTCGATCCGCGCCGCCGTCCACTCCGCGTGCTCGCGTTCCAGCGCCTGGACCGCCTCCTCCAGCTCCTCGCGGGCTTGTCGCGACACTGTCAGCGCTCCGACAGTTGTCGCACATGTCGCCGACAGGGGAAGAACCTTCCGCTCTGACGGGGAGAGCCCCCGGGCGCGACACCGGCCCCGAAACATCGGACATATGATAGGTCGAGGTCGGTCGAACATGCCTTCGAACCCCCAACGAAAAGCGCGCCAGATCAGTCGCCGAACGATTCCGACCGCGAGCGCCGAGGAGAGCGACTGATGGTCGCCGACTTCGCGGCTTTCGCGGTGGAGGACGCCATGCTCAGCTGGGACATCCACGTCCGTGGATGCCGCTCCTGCCTACGCGCCGGCAACAACCTCTGCAACGAGGGTGAAAGCCTTGCCGACGGAGTCCTTGGAGCCCGGGGCCAGCTCGAGCTACAGGAGCGGGGATCGGAGGACGCGGTCGCGGGCCGCTCCCGACCCCGCCCCTTGACCTTCCTCCAGCGGACCCTGCTGCCGTTCGGGGGCCGCGCATGAGCTCCCGCCTGCTCGTCCGCGGCGCGACCGGCCTCGCGTTCCTGATGGTGGTCGGGGTCTCGTTGACTTTGATCCCGGCGGCGCACGCGAGCCCGGTCTCCCAGTCGGCGGCGCTCAAGGGCCTCCCGTCGAACCTGGCGATCTCCGGCTCGCACTCGGTCGGCCCGAGCGCGACCTGCACGGTCACGGTCGCCCTGGTCGCCAACCCGCCCGTGCTCCGCATGGGGCAGCACATCCAGCTCCAGACGCAGGTGCTGTTCCACAAGAGCGGACCGAGCGCGGTCTGCATGACCCCGGTGGCGTTCTTCTACACAGCGCTCCCCTCGGGCTGCATGACCGTCTCCCTCCCGCAGGTCAGCTGCATGGCGCAGGGTCCGGGCGTCTACCCGACGACGGTGCACGTGTACTTCCCCAGCACCCAAATGACCGCGACGACCTCGGTGGCGGTGCTCGCGCCGTAAAGGAGCGGCGCTTCGAGGACCAAACCCTTCGACCACCCATCGACCCCCTCTGGGGAGGGCGGCCCCCCCCGCCCTCCCCTTTTTTTCTGACGGCCAACTTCGGAGGCAAACCAACCGTTAAATGCCGAACTCGGCTACTTGGCCGAGGAGAGATTTTCGATGTCCGAACCGGGTGCGCGAACGTCCCCCAGCGTCGCGTCGTTGGCGGCCGAGGTCCCCCCCTCGCGCGGTCCGCGGGTGATGCGACCCCGCTTGAGCGACCTCGGACTATCGCCCGGTAAGCGGACCCGACTGAAGCGCCTTCTCTACGACTACGGGCCGGGGGGCGGAACGCTCCTGGTGCTTCCGATCGACCAGGGGCTGGAACACGGGCCCGTCGATTTCTTCGAGAATCCGGAGGCGTTGAACCCGGAGTACCAGTACCAGCTGGCCCACGACGGCCACTTCTCGGCGATCGCGCTCCACATCGGCCTCGCGGAGAAGTACGGCCACGACTTTGCCGGCACCGTCCCCCTGATCCTCAAGTTGAACGGCAAGACCGCGATCCCGTCCGATGCCCAGTCGTTCAGCTCGCTCACGGGCACGGTCGAGGATGCGGTACGCCTGGGCGCCGACGCTGTGGGCTACACCGTCTACGTGGGATCCCCGGCTCAGGACCGGGATTTCCGCCAGTTCCTCGACGTGCGCCAGGACGCCGAGCGGCTCGGGATGCCGGTGATCGTTTGGGCGTACCCGCGGGGCGAGGCGGTCGCAAAGAAAGGCGGTAAAGAGAGTCTGTACGCCATCGACTATGCGGCCCGCGTCGCGCTCGAGCTCGGTGCGGACATTGTGAAGCTGAACTATCCGGTGCGCTCCGAGAAGGACAAGGAGAGCCCGCCGCCGTACAACATGTTGGACCTCACGCCGGAGGCGGCGTTCCGCAAGGTCGTGGCGAGCGCGGGTCGGGCGCTGGTTCTCGTTTCGGGCGGCGAAAAGGTCGCCGACGGCGAACTGCTCGGCAAGGTCCGGCACTCGATGGACGCGGGGGCGACCGGGATCATCTTTGGGAGAAACCTCTGGCAGCGGCCTCGCCTGGAGGCGCTGACGCTGACCCGGGAGCTCCATGCCCTCTTCCGCGAGTACGCGCAACCCCTCGCCTGACGGTCGGATTCCCCTCCTCCTCATCGTCGCGGGCGAAGACCATCCCAAGGCGTGCACCGGGCGCCAGCTACTGCGGCTCGGGCTCGCGCGGCCGCTCGCTGGCTCCCGGGGGCGGGCGATCCTGCTCGACCCGTACGCGAACGATCCGCTGAGCGCCGCCGACGGCGGGATCGCGCGGCGGGGCGGCTTCGCGGCCATCGACTGTTCGTGGAACCGGCTTTGGGCCCGCGGTGGATTCCCTACCCAAGCCGACGCCGGCGCTGCCCGAGCGCCCCGCCGTCGTCTCCCGTGGCTGTTCGCCGGCAACGCGCAGCACTACGGCCGCCTCGGTCAACTGAACACGGCGGAAGCCTTCGCGGGGGCGCGGTACATCGTGGGCGATCTCGCCGGCGCCGCGGAACTGGGCGAACGCGTACACGGCGTGGCCTCGTTCCTCACATTGAACCGGCAGCTGCTCAACGACTACGCGGGTTGCTCGACGGCCGACGATGTCCTCCGCGCCGAGCGGAAGAGTTTCGGCGCGCCCGCGCCGGACTGAGCGGGCGTCGGACTCCCGCCCCTCGGCTCGACGGACCACTCGGAAACGGGTGCCGCCCGCCCGGCGCCGGAGCCCGCCGTTCAGTCGGGGGCCGGGTACTCCCTTCCCTCGGTCTCGAGGTGCTCGATCGTGAGGTCCGCGACATGCCGGACCCGGGTATCGAGCGGGACCCGGGCCAGCAGGACCCCTCCGAACCGTTCGTGAATCCGGCTCGTGTGGAGGGTCAGGCAGCGGTCATCGAAGACCGAGCGTCCGGCCAGATCCGGGTCGTGGCCCCGCACGAAGACGCTCGCGCCGACGTGTGTGAGGAACTCCTTGAGCTCGCGCTCGGTGAACGGGACGGACACCCCCCGGTGGGAACGCGAGGCGCCACTCTCGCCCCACACGACGTCCACGACCTGTTCCTCGGTCAACCGCTCGAAGCCGGCCCGCACGTCGGCCCCCTTCCCGTTCCGCGGAAAGCCGGCGTGAGCGAGGTAGGCCCCCGAGTCGGTGACCGCGGCGAGCGGACCCCGCTCGAGGAGAGCCGCGATCCGGGCGTAGCGCCGGATGTCCGGGCCCCAGAGGGTGTCGACCTCTTCGTCGAGGTCGTGCGGAAGTACCGGCAGGATCCGATGCATTTCGTGGTTGCCCTTCACTAAGAGGACGCGACCGGGGAATTGGGCCGCGAGCTGGAGGAGAAAGAGCGCGTTCGCCACCGAGCCCTGAGCGCAATCGTCCGGGGCGCGGTCGACGTAGTCGCCGAGTCCGACCAAGAAGTCGGTGAGCGGCGCCGGCAAAAACCGCGCGACCGCGGCCTCGGTCGAGCGCCAGTCGCCGTGGGTGTCGCCGAAGACGTAGGCGGTGCCGTCCGAAACCTTGGGTATCTCGGCAAGTGCCGGAGCGATCGGAACGCCAGCTTCGAGCCGGTCGAGCAGTTGGTCGGCGCCCTCGGGTTCCAGACGGAGGATGGCCGAGGGAGGAAGAATCTCCCACGACGCCCCGTCGGGCAACCGCACCGGTCGGTTCATAGCGGGGGGGCGGCGGATGCGGGGGGCCGGAGTCTCCGGAACGCGGCGGCGGGCCGCGCTCCCTTTGAACCGGCGCATGCCCTAAGCAACAGGGTTCTAAGCCCTGCCTCGGAGGCCCCGCCCGGGAGACCGGGCGGCTTGGCCGAGCTGGAGCACCCCCGCACTTTGATCCGTCGCGCTGTGGTTGAGCCCGAGTAGCCCCGGCAGGAGTTCCGGCCACCGAGGTCGCGCGGCCTCGGAGCGTTCGAACCTGCGTCGCGAGATCCAGAGTCTCGCATGATTGGCCACTACACTACGGGGCTACAGTCGATGGGAGCTTTGCAGGACACATAAACCTGCCGCGGCACGCCGGCCCCGACCGCGCGCCGAGCACGGTTCGACGCGGGGCAACCGCGGCGACGGGGGCCGGGCGAGGGACGCGACGCGGGAACGGAATCGAGGTCAAGGACGATATACCGCGAAGCGGTCCTACCGATTGCGACCCATGCCGGGGGATGCGGAATGTGGCGGCAGCGCCGGGCCGAATCGACCGGGACGACGGCGACCGCTCGGCGCCACGATGGAACTCCCCCGACGGTAGCGACCCCCCCGGCCGCCGAAGCCCGGCCCTCGTTCGCACTGCGCCCGCGCGGCCTCGGGGCGTGGGCCGCGGTGCTCGGAACACCGGTGCTGCTGACGCTCGCCGGAACGACGGCCCTCGGCGCGACCGAATCCGCGCTCCCGACGGCGGCCGTCGACCTCCTCTACTCGTTCGTGCGCATGCTGGCCGCGTACGGACTCTCGCTCCTGTTCGCCTTCGGCTACGGCTACTTCGCCGCGACCCGGAAGACCGGGGAGCGGGTTCTGGTCCCGGTTCTCGATATCCTCCAGTCGGTTCCGATCCTCGGATTCTTCCCCATTGCGATCACCTTCTTCGTCGGCTTTCCCGGCGCGGGCTCCGTCCTGGGACCGAACCTCGCCTCGATCTTTCTGATCTTCACGTCGATGTCCTGGAACATGGCCTTCGGCGTGTACGAATCGCTGAAGTCGCTCCCGGCCGAGCTCAAGGAGGCGGCGGACACGTTCCAGGTGCGTGGTCTGCTCCGGGTCCGCCGCGTCCTGTTTCCGGCGACCATCAACCGTCTCGTCTACAATTCCGTCCTTTCCTGGACCGCCGGATGGTACTTCCTCGTCGCCGCCGAGTTCATCGCCACGTCGCAAGGCTCGCACGCCCTCCCGGGGATCGGGAGCTTTCTCCTCTACGCGGCCCAAGCCCACGCGACGGGCGCGCTCTACGCGGGCCTCCTCCTCCTGATCATGTTGATCGCGGCGCTCGACCTGTTCGTCTGGAGGCCGCTCGGACGGCGCGCCGAGAAGTACCGCTACGACAGCGCGCCCAGCGGGGCGGGCGAGGCCCTCCAAACGCGAACGACGCCGAGGCCGCTGCGACGGGCGGCCGGGTTCGTCGCCCGCGGATTCCGGACCGGGGTGACCCGGGTCTCGGTGCCGTTCGTCGGCCTCGCGTCGTACACGATGCGCCCGATCCGCGCCAAGGAGCGTCCGCTCGCCAAGACCGCGTTCAACTACTCCGTCCTCGGGGGGGCGCTCGTCCTGGTGTGGCTGATGCTCATCGCCGCCGGGGCCGCCATCTACGTCGTGCTCGCGGCGCCGATCCCGCCGGACACCCTCGCCAAGATCCGGCTACTCCCCCTCGCCGCGGTGCTGTCGTTCGGACGGGTCGTGCTGGCGTACCTGCTCTCTCTCGCGATCGCGCTGCCGCTCGCCGTCTATCTCGTGCGGCGACCCGGGCTCTACAAGGTCGGCCTGCCCGTCGTCGAAGTCGTCGCGTCGGTCCCGGCGACGGTGCTGTTCCCGCTGTTCGTGATCACCATCCTGGCGTACATCGGGTTCGAAGGGGTCGCGATCCTGGTCCTGTTGACCGGGATGATCTGGTACCTGTTCTTCAACATCCTCTCGGGCCTCCGAAGCATTCCCCCCGACCTCGACGAGGCGGCCCAAGCCTTCGGGCTCTCGCGCTGGCTCTACTACCGGAAGGTGCTCCTTCCGGCGGTCCTACCAGCGCTGCTCACGGGATCGATCACGGCGTTCGGAGGAGGGTGGAACACGTTGATCATCGCGGAATATCTACCGTTCGCCTGCGGCAAGATCGCGAGCGGCTGCCGGACGCTCGGCGTCGGGGAGCTCCTCAACATCGGCACGACCTCCCCAGGGGGCCAGGCGCTGGTCGTGGCGTCGCTCTTCACCTTCATCATCGTGGTCGTGGCGCTCAATGAACTCCTCTGGAAACCGCTCTACCGCAAGGCGGTCGAGAAATACCGGTACGACTAGCGGGCGGGGCGGTCGGCGGGGGAGGAGTGCATGGCGATCATCGAAGTCGTCGACGTCGACAAGAGCTACGCTTCCCGGCACGGGACGATCTCGATCATGAACGGGATCTCCTTCAGCGTCGCCGACAACGATTTCCTTGCGATCGTCGGCCCGTCCGGTTGCGGCAAGTCGACGCTGCTCCGCCTGATGATGGGCCTGGACCGCCCGACGGCCGGGACGATCCGCTTTCGCGGGAAACCGGTCGATCGGGTCATTCCACAGATGGCGATGGTGTTCCAGAGCTTTGCGCTGTACCCTTGGCTCACCGTCCATGACAATGTCGGGATCGGCCTCGAGGCGCGGGGCCTCGACGCGTCGAAGATCGAGGCGCGGGTCGACCGGTACATCACCGCGACCGGTCTGGTCGGGTTCGAAGAAGCGTACCCGCGCGAGCTCTCCGGCGGCATGCGTCAGCGGGTCGGGCTCGCGCGGGCCCTCGCGGTCGAGCCGACCGCGCTCCTCATGGACGAACCGTTCAGCTCCCTCGACCCGTTGACCGCGGAGAGCTTGCGGGAAGAGGTCCGTCAGCTCTGGCAGGACCCGCAGCTCCCCCCCGACGCCGTCGTCCTCGTCACCCACAACATCGAAGAGGCCGTGCAGATGGCGGATAGGATCATCGTCCTCTCCCGCCGCCCGAGCCGCGTCCTCGCGGGCGTGATCGTGAACCTCCCCCGGCCGCGCGACCGGAAGTCCCAGGCGTTCTACGACCTGACCGACTACGTCTACTCGCTCATCACCGAAGGCAGCTCGGCGAGTGACCGACCGTCCGAGGCAAAGGCCCTGACCGGCTCCTCGACATGACGCGCCTCCCGCCGGCTTTTCCCACCGTTTCGCAAATCCTTATACCCCATCTCCCCGCTATGAGGGCAGCCTCTCCGGACGGAGAGTGAATCTCGTGCCCACTACCTACCCCAAGTCCACTCCGACCGAGGTCATGGGCCTCCTCGTGCTCCTGAACGAGCACAAGGGGGTCGAGGACCTCGCGCGCCTCGCGACCGACCTGGACCTTGAGATCGACGAGATCCTGCCCGCGGTCGACTTCGCGGAAGCGCTCCAGCTCCTCAAGGTCGCGGACGGGCGGGCCGCGCTGACCGACATCGGCCGCAAGCTCCTCGCCCGCTCGATCCGGGAGCGGAAGACGATCCTGCGCGAGCAGCTGCGGAAGACGACGCTGTTCAAGGCGCTCCTCCGGGCGCTCGAGAGCTCGCGCGAGCACCGGTTAACGGAGGACGAGATGTATCGCCTCATCGAGTTCACGACGGCTCCCGCGGACGAGCTCGTGCAGAACATCATCAACTGGGGGCGGTACGCCGAACTATTCCGGTACGACCCCGACCTCCGGCTGCTGTTGCCACCGCGGACGAGAGCCTCGAGCCGGCCCGCGAGCAAGCCGCCGTCGTCGCCTGGGGTCGGGACACCCCCGTCGAGCCCGATTCGGTCCCCTCCGGCCACGGAAGGTCGCGGCGGCGAGGGGTCGCACACCGCCGCGGTCGCCGGTGGGTGATTGGCCGGCGCAAGCCTTTTTCCCCAACCTACCTCCCCGCCGACCAGGGCACGTAGATCAGCGGAAGATCGCTGCTTTCGCAAAGCAGAGGCCGGGGGTTCAAATCCCCCCGTGTCCATAAACCCCTTCTGAGCCATCGGGCGTGCGACCGATCGGACTGCCGGCCCTTTGCGGGGCCCCCCATTCAATAAACCGATTCGCGAAGCCCCACCTTCAGGACCAGCACCTGAAGTTCCGACTCCAGAATTCTGAGGATGACCCGGTAGTCGCCGACTCGAAGCCGGTAGTACGGCTCACCGGAGAGCCGACGGACATTTCGAAACGGTTCGTGCGAGAGTTCACCCACCTTGGCGAAGATACGTCGCGCAACGTGTCGGTCAAGCTTTTGCAGTTGGCGCGCCGCGGAATCGGACCAAATGATCTCAAAGGGCATCAGGCGCCCAGCTTGGCCCCGAGCTCATGGTGCTTCACGAACCGACCATGCCGAATCTCGGCCTCCGCCTTGGCGAGCTCTTTCCGAGTCTTCGAGTCCAGTTCTCGCAGATCCTCAAGAACTCGCTCGAGCACCTCCTGGTAGGTTTCTCGAGGGTGAATCTTCATCGCTGATAGCTCCCCCTTCAAGGCCGAAGTGAGCTGGATCGTGGTAGTGGCCATGGTCACGACCAGTATACTATAGCCATTTATAGATAACTATGGGAACGAGCCTTCGCCGTGCGCGCCCCGCTCGCCGGCGGAGAGGAGGGTCCAAACCCGAACGGGTTCCATCACCCCCGTGTCCGCTTGTTTCTCAACTCGTTCGGAAACGCTCGGGGCCCGGCCCCGGCTCGCGTCGGGGTCCGCGAGCCGGCCCACGCGACGGGATTCTGGAATGGACGAATCTATCCTGAGCGACGGCGCCGGTTCCCCCCGGGAGGAACCTGACGTCGGCGTCGGGCGATTCTCCGTTGCCGCTGCAGTCGGTGGCGCTTCTTGCCGGCGGGCGACGGTCGCTTGCGCGGGGTGACCGTCATGCGCATACTCCCGAGCCGCCCGGAGGGCGGTCCGAGCCTGAGCCCCGGTCGGGGCTATCGACGCGGATTCTCAAGCGCCGTCCTCGGGACGGCCGTCCTAAACCGAACACGGTGCCCACGCCCTCCTTCCCCACAGCCCTCTCGACGGGGTGGCGAACGTCTTCAAGATTGGCTCGATCGAACGGCACGGTTGGTTGATTCAGCCGCGTAGTTAGATAATGTTGATGTCTTGCTTCTCGTGATGGTGAAAGCTCGCCACCGTGGGAAGAATCCGGGCGAACCTCCCTCGCCGAGCATGACCTACTTCGAGGATCGAGGCACGGTCCTCGACGCGCCCCTCGAAGTCGTATGGGACTTCATGGAGAAGGACGAGGAGTTTCATCCCAAGGCGCACGCCACCACGCTGCGGAACTTCGAGAGCAAGCAACTTTCGGACGTCACCATCCTCCTGAGCTGTGAGGTGCGAAACGGGGGCCGGTGGAGGAAGATGGTCGCACGACTCACCACCATACGCCCGGCGGTGAGAATCCTCGAAGAGCTCGAGGGACCGTACGCGGGGTCGAAGACGGTCCACATCTACTCCCCCCGAGGGACGAAAACGGCCACGGACGTACTTTTCTACATGCGATCCTCCGAGCTTACTCCGTCGGAGATCAAACGGGACCGATTGCGGACCTACGCGAGCTCCCATGCGGAGGACGTGCCCTACTTGCGCCGCTTCGTCCGGAAACACCCGGCTGGCCTCGGGCCGCGGTCCTGATCGGCCCTCCGGCGGCCGTCGGGTCCCGGCGCCTGAGGGGAGGGGGGAATCGTACCGAAGGCGGTGGAAGCTCTCCCGTGCGTACTCGCGCCCGACCGCCCTCGGGGGCGGCGTCCTGCCGTCATTATCCTCGGGCGATATCCCTAACTTAGGTCGGCGCTGACGACGGCCCACGAAAGCGATTCTCACGACGCGCTACGGGGCCCCGGAGGGCCTTCGGCTCCAGGAGATGGAGACGTCCGCGGCCGAGGACAACGAGGTGTTGGTGCAGGTCCGTGCCGCCTCCGTCAACGCCCTCGATTGGCGAAAGGTCCGCGGGGCTCCGTTCGCCGTCCGGTTCGTCGAGGGTCTCACCAAGCCGAAGCGGCCACGACTCGGCGTCGACTTCGCCGGAGTGGTCGAAGCGCAGGGCCGAGGCGCGACCGAATTTCATCCCGGCGACGAGGTGTTCGGGATTGCGTACGGGGCCTTCGGCGAGTACGTCTCGGCGGCCGAGCGGGAGATCGTGCTCAAGCCGGCGAACGTCTCCTTCGAGGCCGCCGCCGCCGTTCCGATCGCGGGTGTCACCGCCCTACAAGGCCTGCGGGACATCGGCCAGGTCCGGGCCGGCGACTCGGTCCTGGTCAACGGAGCGGGCGGCGGTGTGGGCACGTTCGCGGTCCAGATCGCCAAGGCGTTGGGCGCCGAGGTTACTGCCGTGTCGAGCACCGGCAATCTCGAGCTCCTTCGGTCGATCGGCGCCGACCACGTCCTAGATTACACTCGCGAGGACTTCGCCGCGGGGGGGCCGCGGTTCGACCGGATCCTCGACATGCATCCGACGCACTCGGTCTCCGCGTTCAAACGCGCCTTGAACCCGGACGGGATCTGTGTGACGATCGGCTTCGGCGGAATGCTCGGCCTGATGGCGGTCGCCCTTCGGGGCAAGATGGCGTCCAAGACCCACGGGAAGAGGATTCGGTTCTTCGTGGCGAAGCCCAACAAGAAGGATCTCGGCGTGCTCAAGGAGTTCTTGGAGGCCGGCAAGATCCGTCCGGTGATCGATCGCCGCTACCCGTTGGCCGAGGTTCCGGCCGCGATTCGCTACGTCGAAGAGGGCCACGCCCGAGGCAAGGTCATCATCCTGCCCCACCCCAGCACCTAGCTGGCGCCACGGCCATCGGTCGCACCCTCCGTCTGCCGCCGGGCGGTCGCGAGTTCGGGGGAGACCGAGATTCCCCCGCCGGCCGGAACTCGGTCGTGAACGATCCTTACCCGCCGACGCTCAGCTGCTTCTCCGCGCTCTCCCCCAGCCAACGGAAGTTGGGGTACGCCGGGACCCCCCACGATGCCTCGAGCTGCTTCACGGCGGGAAGGATCGCCTTCCAATCGGAGACGGCCCAGAAGCCGAGCGCCTCCGGGAGCGTCCCCTCGTCGATGAGTCGGAGCTTCGCCATCGTCGCGCTGGCTTCGTACGTAGCCGCGAATGCGCGGATCTCGAACGCGTCCGTCGAGTCGAGGAAACCCGGCCAGTTCCCCGCCTCGCGCTTCGCGACGAGGTCGCGGACCGTCTTGCGTTGCAGGATGTAGTCCCGGGTAGAGAGACGCTCGGCGATGTTGAGGAACACCTGCGACCGCGTCTCCTGGTTCATCACCTCGACCTGCCGGTTTGACGTCGCCACCAACCGGGCGTTCTGTTTCATCGGGAGTACGATGAACGGGACCCCCAGGATCACCGAGACGGTGCGGGCGGCGCCGAGAACTTGGATGAAGGTCGTCGGGTCCACCAGGTTGCCTCGCCCTGCCCCATGGCTCGATCGGAGCCCTCGCTCCTCATGGGGGTGACACGAGGGTTCGTGCCGGCGGAACTTGCCGGTGAATCCGTGGGGGCGTCCGCTCCGAGTGGCGCCTACTCGGGAGGCGGCTCCCAGATCATCTCCGTGACGCTGAAGACCAAGCGAACGTCCGCCTGTTTGATCTTGTCGGACGGTACTCCCACCGGCGAGCGGACCTCACCAACGATCGAGCAGACCGCGTCGTTGAGCCATCGGTACTTCGCGTGCTCGCTGACATGCCGCGCGAACCCGACCACCTGTCGCCGCGATCCGGTAGCCTCGGACGACAACCCGGCCGCCGCGTACAGCTCTTGCGAGCGCGCGAACGAGCGACCATACCCCTGGAGATCGACGAGGATCAGCGCGGGGTCCGGGGTCTCGATGAATCCCTGGAGGTTCATGACCGCCGTACGATCGGTTCGCCGGCGCGGATGGTTTGCGCCGCGGAAACGCCCCGTGATACGGCCCTGGCAGCTGCCTTCGGCGAACAAGAAGTGCTCCTCCTCCGTTCCGCCCTCGCCCCGGAGATCGACCTGCCAGCTGTCGGGGTAGACGAAGCGCAGCGTGTAGAGCGGCTCGGGCCCCATCGATCGCCCGCAGGTGCGGCGCGGTTATGCGGCTTGGCCCGCCGACCGATGGAGGAAGGAGCGCCCGCGGAACCTTCCGAGGTCTACCGGGGTTGACCTGACGCTTATCCACCTCAAGGCAGCATGCAAGGATGCGGTGGACCCAACGATGAGGCCGTCGAACCACCCCGCCTGCGAGTGGGTCAGTCTCGCGGACGAGGCCTGGACCGTCGCGATCTGCGGCCGCCCGGCGCGAGGCGTGGTGGCCGACGCGGACGGCCAGCGCCATTTCGCCTGCGCCGACCACCTTTCGGCCGTGAAGGCGAAGTGCTCGACCGGGGCGGGGCATTTTCGGCCGGGTCAACTCCCCTTCCGTCCCTACCCCGAAGCGGTCCTCTAGTCTCGGGGTCGGTCGCTCACGCCCTCGCGAGCCCGGTCTCCGGCGGTGCCCCGCGGTTACGATTCCGGGGGCGCCGGTTCGACTTCGGTTCGATTCACGAGTCGGCGGACAAGATCGAGGAGCCGAGGGGGCGACAGGGGAAACGTGACGAAATGGATTCTATCGGCCCCCGGGAGGTCCAAGTCCCGGTCCCCCACCACGATAAGCGGCGTCGTCGAGAGCGGGCCGGCGTTCCAAACCGCCGCGGTCTGGCATTTCCGGCTCGCCGACGCCGAGACAAGCACACGCGGCCGATCGACGGTCGACCCATCGTACGCTAGGATTGCGTCGGCGAGGTCGGCGACCGCGGTCGCCGCGAGCCCTCCGGCCCGGACCAGCTCGTAGATGGCCGAGCCGAGGCTCGGGGACTCCGCGACGACAAGGACATCGGGCAACGTCTACGCGGGAACCGACCTGGGGAGCGGGGATGAATCCGGGGTCAACTCGGGTTCACCCCGGGCCCGGTGTTTTCCGCCGCGGTGCGCTGCGGGGCACCGATGTCCGACCCGCTGCATGACCCCGGGGCGATCCTCGCCCAGGCACCCGTGGGCATTGCCGTGATCGAGGCCCCCGGACGAATCCGGTACGCGAACCCCGCGTACTTCGAGACGTCCGGTCGCGATTCGACCATCATCGGCCGCGACGTCCACGAGCTCGGGGAGGAGGAGGGAAGCCTGGCGCCGACGGTACGCGACGCGATCGACCGAGCGTTGACGGACGGCTCGCCGTCCACGTTCCGCTCGATCCGCGCCCGCCATCGGAGCCGCCCGGGTGGGGTCTACTTGGACATCGATGTCCGCGCGCTCGTGCCGACCGCCGACGGGGTTGCCCGCGCCGTGGTGGTCCTTCACGACGCGACCGAACGGGTCGAAGAGCACCGCCAGGTCCATCTGTTCTACTCCTCGTTCCTGACCTCCACCAACGCCATCGAAATCACGGACGCGGCCGGCATTCTGGTCGACGTGAATCCCGCCTTCGAACGGATCTACGGCTACTCGCGCGCCGAGTGCGTCGGCCGGAAGCCGAACCTCGTGCGCGGTCGGAACTCTCCCCCCGAGTTCTTCGCTCGGATGTGGGCCGACCTCCTCGACCCCGAGCGGGGCTACTGGTCCGGCGAGCTCCAAAACCGCGACCGGAAGGGTCGGGAGCGGCCGGTGTTCCTCACCATCACGGCCATCAAAGACGACGCCGGCGTGACGACTCACTACCTCGGGGTAGCGGTCGACCTACTCGAACAGAAGGCGTGGGAACGGGTCGCAGGGCACGCCGAGCGCCTCGCGTCCGTGGGCCAACTCGCCGCGGGGGTCGCGCACGAGATCAACACTCCGCTCGCCAACGTCATGCTCGCCACCGAGAGCCTCCGACGCAAGCTCGACGACCCGTGGACGAGGGGTCGTCTCGACACGATCTCCTCCCAGGTCGAGGTCGCCGCCAAGATCGTCCGCGGGCTTCTCGATTTCGCCCGGCGCTCCGAACCTCAGATGGTCCGGCTCGACCTGCGCGAGGTCGCCGGCCAAGCGGTCGAGTTCCTTCGGGGTAAGCAGTCGGAGAACGTGGAGTTCGTCGTCCACGTGCCCGGGGAAGTGGTCCTGGTCTTCGGTGACCGTGGTCAGCTCATGCAGGTGGTCATGAACCTCCTGAACAACGCCTGCGATGCCGTCCAGGGCAAGGGACGCGTTCTCCTTGAGGTGCGGCGGCAAGGCGACGACGCCGAGGTCGAAGTCCTCGATAGTGGGCCGGGAATCTCGTCCGACGCCTTGCCGCACATCTTCGAGCCGTTCTACACGACGAAGGCCGAGGGGCAGGGCACCGGCCTCGGGCTCGCGATCTGCCACGGGATCGTCCAGACGCACCACGGGTCGATCCTCGCCCGCAATGGTCCGGAGGGAGGTGCGAGCTTCCTGGTTGTCCTCCCTCTGGCGGCCACCGACCATCCGGCGCCGACGTGAGAGTTCCTCCGGGCCCGCCCGAGCGGTTCGCTCAACCCCGCTAACGCAACGTCTATCACGGGTGTCATCCATCGTCGGGCGCGATGCGCCTTCTCGTGGTCGACGACGACGCGGTGTTCCGTCAGGAGCTCGCGGACCTCCTGGAACAAGACGGCCACGAGGTCGGGATCGCGCCGTCGGTCCCTCGGGCGCTCGAGGCGCTCGCGGTCGACCCCCCCGACCTCGTCTTTACCGACCTTAAGATGCCGCGGCACAGCGGGCTCGAGCTCCTGCGAGAAGTGCGGGGCCGCTGGCCCCGGACGCTCGTCGTCATGATCACCGGCTTTGCGACGGTCGACACCGCGGTCGACGCGATGAAGATGGGCGCCTTCGACTACATCCAGAAGCCGTTCCGAATCGACCAGGTCCAGAAGACGCTCGCTCTGGCCGCCCGGGAGATCCGGTTCCAGGGACGGGGTGAGCCGTCGGCCCACCTCGAAGCGATCGTTCGACGATGGACTGAGGAGGGCCTCGAGGTCCTTCGGGTCCGTCACGGACCGGCGCCCCCCCAGAAGGGCGTAACGGTCTTCGACTCGCCGGCGGAGGCGTCGCTGGTCCGGGACGGCGTGGAGAGCTTCCTCCCGAACCATCCGAAGCCGGGCATCCTGATCGAGGGCGTCGACCGGTATTTCGACGGAGACGCGCGCGCGGGGCTGGTCCGGTTCGTCCGCTCCATCCGCGAAACGCTGGGCGAGCGGGGACCGCTCGTCGTGACGTTCGACCCGGCGAAGATCTCCGCGGCCGAGGGGGAGGAGTTGCAGGCGGCGCTGGCCGGGCCCGCCACCCGCTCGACGATGGAAGCGCTATCGAACCCCATCCGGCGCTCCGTCCTCCAGCGGGCCGGCGAGGGACCGATCTCCTTCACGCAGGCCCTGCAAGCTGCCGGTCTGGACGACTCTCCGAAGCTCGCGTTCCATCTGCGTCGCCTGGTCGACGAAGGCCTCTTGGGGCACCTCGGGGACGAGTATCGAATCTCCCACCGGGGCGAGGAGACGCTCCATCTGCTCGCACGATGGGACTCTCTCGCCGCCTCCGCACCGTCGGCGAGCGCGGCGCTCCCGATGTCGCCGGCGTCCGAGAAAGCTTCCGGTCCGGCCTCGCCTTAGCCCCCTGAGGCACATGGCTTCCCCGGTCCCCGGGGACCGTTCCGAGAACCGGGGGGGCGGGGGAGGCCGAGCGCGGTAGGCTCGCCCGGCCTCCGCTGGCGTTCTTGTTCAGGCTGCGCTCCGTGCGGGTTCGGAGGTGGCCGCGGGCGGGACGTTCGGGGTGACCGCCTTGGCGTTCACTTCGGCGAGCTTCGCCCACTTCGGCCAGTAGCGCTCGATGTAGTAGTCGAGGCTCCAGCGGCTCGGTCCATAGACCCCGTTGATGATCAGGAGCGAGACCGCCAGCATCGAGTAGACGAATCCCGTGCCGATGTCGGTGTTCGTGCCGCCGCCGTACGGCCCGCCGAATCCTTCGGGGACCGCCCAGATGAACAACGCGAGGAGCCCAGCGCCCACGTAGGCGAGCTTGCGCATGAATCCGAAGATCAGCGCGAGTCCGATGAGGACCTCGAGCGTCCCGACCAGGTAGACCCACGGAACGGGGTTGGGGTTCACGATCCCCGCCCACCAGCCGAACCAGCCCTGGAGCCAGACCGGCTGCGTGCTGCCGTTCGCGACCGTGAAGTTGGCCGCGAAGCCAGGTACGAACTTGAAGTAGCCCGCCAGCAGCCACACCGCTCCGAACAGCACCCGGAACAGTGTCTTGATCGACGACGCGTATCTTGCCCACAAACTTTTCGGCGTTTCGCTTTCGGAAGCCATGGTGGTCCCTCGGCCACCCATCCCGTTCGACGGGTAGATAATGCACAGGTCGAGACGAGTTGACCCACTGGCGGCCGCCGAACCAACGACAGCGGGAGCAACGCCGGTAGGGGGGCGAGCGATCTCCGGCTAGCTACTCGGCGGTGCGGGTGAACCGCTCCCGATCGCCCCGGACGAACCGGCGTCGACTATGCACGATACGGGCCAACACCCCGCCGGACCGTCGCGTGGCTCCCGCGCCGGGCCTCGACCCAGGGGACCCGACGCGCTCCACGCGCAGAGGCTTCGACGACCTCGGCCGTCGTACCGGAGAGGTCATCGACCACGATCAGGGCACGGCTGACTATCGGTGGCTCCATCGAGATCTGCCCCCGAATTGGCCCCGTAGCAGGGTCGTCAGCCCCTCCGGACCCACCTGCTAACCTCCTGGGTTTCGCGACCCGCGCGTGGGAACGTCCCGTCTTCCCGTCCACCAAAGCGGGAGCCTTCGAGCTTCGAATTCCCGAATCGTGTCCGGCCGGACCGGGTCGCGGAGGGCGATGGCCGAGGTCGAGGCGTCGGGAAGCCGGGCCGGGAGAGGTCTCAGACTCCGCCCCAGATTCGTTGGTGGCGTTCCTCGCTACGCCGACCGGCCACCGCGCTGCCCACCTTCGGCGCCGGGGCCCGATCTTTGGGTGCGAGACGCCCTCGGGAGGCACGCGGCTTGCCCGAAATCGCCTCGACCAGGTTGAAGCGCGTGACGATACCCACCACGCGCCGCTCGACGTCGATCACGGGGAGTCGATTCACGCCGTTGAGTTGGATGAGCCGCGCCGCTTCCCCCAGGCTCGTCTCGGGATCGATCGTCGTCACGCGCTCGGTCATCGATTCCGCTACCAGGCCATTCTCGAGCCGACGTCGGCAGACATCGAGTAGGCCAGGTCCGGTGGCCGGAGATGCCTCCAGCACGAGGCCGAGGATGCCCCGCGGGCTCGCGATACCGGCGGCCTTGTGGAGGGTGCGCAGGATGTCGATCTCGCTGATGATCCCGACCAATCGGTCGTCGCTATCCGTGACGGGCAGGCCGGAAATGTGGTGCTCCCGCATCAGTCGGGCGGCCTCGGCCAAGCGTACGTCGGGGCGGACGCGAATCACCGGTTGGGTCATGATCTCGGAGACGCGTGCGCTCGGATGCATGCGCAATCAACGGCGGGGGCGTATTTGGGGCCGGAGTGGATTCGAGATGACCTGCTCGGCCGGCGAGGCTCGAGCCCGCACTCTTCCGGCTCAGCGGGCGGGGCGAGATGGGGAGAGGCGATGGACGTAGGGGGGCCGGCGAAGGTGGAAACGTGGGCCCGTCGGCGCCCCTTGACCAGCGACCTACATCTTCTTTTCGAAATCGAGGATCGCCGCGAAGATCGCGCCGTACAGGTGGTTGATCCCGGCCTCGAGCTGGAGCTGCCAGACATCGCGAATGGCCAGGATCTTGTGCCGCACGTGCCCGATCTCCCGTCCCGCCGGATCGACGATCCGGTACTTGCGGCGGATGATGTTCCCCTTGGTCATCATGGTGGTCTGGCCCCCGGGGGCGACCCACGTCGCCTTGAGGCCCCCGATGAGGCCGCGTTTCATCTGAATAGTCCCGATCGCGACGTTCGAGCCCGTATCCACGAGGTCGAAGAGCGCCTTGTTGCCCCCCGAGCCCTTGTTGATGGTCATCGCGACCTGGCCCGCCGCGTCCTTGACCGTGTACGTGTACTTCATGGACCGCGCGGCCCACCGGCCAACGTAGTCCCCCGCCAACGAGGAGACCGCGCCCTTCACGAGGGAACCGGTGACATTTTGGCCGGCGTCCAGACCGATTGTGCAGAGAACGTTTTTCTGCTCGTCCATGACGTCGTAGTTCTTTCCGAGCGAAAGTATCCTCATTTTCATGAGGAGCAACGGACGATTGGCAAGTGCCTCAACCAGGTTCTGCGCCGTCGGACTCAAACCGGCCATCGGCGGTCGAGCGTTTCCTAGATTATCCTTGTTCGCCACTGGACCCAGGCAGCTTCGAGGGCTCGGCAAGCGCCCCGTCGCGGCGGGGAGAGGGCCGGGAGCGCGCTCGCGTTGCCTTTGCAGCGGGGAGTCGGGCCATCCCGCCAGCGTTTCGCCGGAAGCCAGGAAATCATTTTTCCAGTGGAAATGGGGGCACCCCCGTCACCCACCACCCCGAGGCGCCGACCCTCCGGAGCGCGCTCCAGGCAGGTACGGGCCGAGCCAGGGGGCCGTCCCGTTGTCGGCGAACGAACTTCAGAGAGGCGACCAAGGTCGCGCGGTCCGCCTCACCCTCGCCGCCGATCCATGATCAGTACGTCCAGGTGTCGGTCTGGTAGGTTGTCGGAGCCGTGACTCCGCCGAGGAGGACGACCTTGTTGTCCGCCGCGTCATAGACGCCCTCCCCGAACCACCTCGCCGACGGGTGAACCATGGGGGTCAGCGGCGACCATCGGTGGAGGCCGAAGCTCCAGGTATCGTTGTAGACGGAGGCATTCGCCGACGACCGACCTCCGAACAGCAGCACATAGCCATCGAAACTGTCGTCGACCATGACGGCCCCGTACCGAGCAAGAGGGCTCGACGTCTGGATGCCGGTCCGGTCAATCCAAACCCCGGCAGAGTATTCCCATGTCTTGGGAACTCCGGTGAAACCGCCCGTGTTGATCCACCCGAACCACACGACAAGACCGTCGGAGGAATCGTAGACCATGGAGCTGCCCTCGTTCACCGAGGGTGGGGCGGAGGCCGGAAAAAGCTCGGTCCACGCTCCGCTGCTGAACGTCCAGGTCTGGTTCGAGTAGAGGGCCGCGGTAAAGTTCTTGCCGCCGAAAAGTAGCAGGTAGCCGTCCGCCACGTCGTAGGTCATCGACGCCCCGACGAGCCCGGGCGGCGTGGCCGACGGGGAGAGGATGAGTTGGCTCCACACGCCTCCGACAAAGGTCCACGTGTCCGACAATTCGACGTTGGCGGAGGCGATGCTCCCGCCAAAGAGCACGACGTACCCATCGACCGGATCGTACGCCATCACCTCGCCGTATCGGGGCGGCGGGGAGACCGCGGTGTGCAGATGCTTCCAAATCCCGTGACCGAACGTCCACGTATCGCCGTACAACGCAACAGGGGCCGAGCCATGGACCCCGCCGAACAGGAGGACGTACCCGTCCGCCTCATCGTAGACCATCGAAGCCCGGCTTCGAACCGCGGGAAGCTGGGGTATGAGGGGGTGCCAGGAGTTCGTGGTGTAGCTCCATGTATCGTTCATGTCAGCCCCCGTGGGGCGGTGCCCGCCGAAGAGGAGGAGCGTTGAACCCGACGGACCGTCGGCGGCCGATGCGGCGAATCGCGTTGAAGGATGAAACGCGGGTCCCATCTTGGTCCACACTTGGGCCACGAACGTCCATGTGTCCGGTGTGTGCTGGTTGTTGATGTTCACCCCACTCGTCAGGACCAAGACGCCGTCGGCGGTGCTGTACGCCAAGGCGGCAAACTCGCGGGCGGGCGGTGCACCGGAGGCCGGGAGGGAATTCCAGTGGCCGTGGGAGAAGTTCCATCCGTCCCCCATCGTCGTTAGGCCGGAGACTCCACCGAAGAGGACCACCCAACCGTCCTTGGCGTCGTACGCCATGCTCGACCCAAAGCGGGCACTGGGAGAGGGATTGGGAGTCACGTTCGTCCAGACTCCGGCGTGGAACTTCCAGGTGGCTCCCGAGCTGCCCCCGGTCGCGTTGTACCCTCCAAACAGGACGATCGCACTGTCGTTGGCGTCGTAGGCCATGCTCGCGTAGGCGAGAGGGCCGGGGCTGGTCCCGGTGGCTACAGACTTCCAGTTCCCGCCGCTGTACTTCCACGTTCCGGACAGGGCGACCGTCGTCCCCACGCCCCCGTAGAGAAGGACGTAGTGATCCGACGCGTCGTAGGCCATCGCGGCGCCGGCGCGCACCGGGGGAGAAACCGTGGGATGCCGCTGGACCCACGTGCCGGACGAGTACGTCCAAGTGTCGTTGAGGAAGGTGTTCGTGGCGGAGACGTAGCCTCCGAAGAGTAGGTCGTAGTGATCCTTGGCGTCGAACGTCATGGCCGCGAGTTCCCGCGCCGGCGGAATGTGAGGCGGCACCAGATTCCACGAAGGGGTCGTCGCGATCAACGGAGACGCGGAGGGGCGGGGGACCGTCGGAGCCCCAAGGCTGCACTGACCCGAGACCCCATCGGTTCCGACGTTGCAGGCGGCGGGATCGCCCCCAGCGGGGCCGCCACCGGCCGCTAGCGATCCGACCGCGGCCGACGTCTCCGCCGCCCCCACGGCATGGGTCGACTGGCGTGGCGAGGCAGCGAGGTGGGACGACAGGCTGGCCGAGGTGCCACCGACGGCCATGAACGATCCGATCTCGACCACCATGACGAGCAGCACCCAGAACGAGGCTCGCCGACGCTGCCGGCTGGGGTTTCGCTCTTCGGACTCTTCGCGTCGCATGCCTGTTTCCGCCCCCGGAGCTGGGGAGTCGGACGACGGGGCACGGCTACTTCAACGTTCTCCGACTTCCTACCGTGGTTGGGGAACGCACTCTCCCTGGATCGGAGCCGAAGCGCCTCGAAGAACCGGCGGTCGGTGGGGGAGGGGGATGCCCCCTTTTCCAGTGGAAATGGGGGGGTGTGTCGGCCATTTGTCGGCCGCGGATCTCCGAGAGGGAGTCCAACCCAACCCCCTACCTTCCTGAGGAGCTTTGGGCTTTATGTACGACATCTGTCTGACAATTGGAGGGGATATACGTGGCCGTGACCAAGTCGTCGTTGATCCCACTCGCCGCTCTCGGCGCTCCGGAAGAACCGGACCTGGATACGTCCTCACCTCTCGCCTACATCCCGCGCATCCCGGAGGGGACCTCGTACCAGCAACTGATCGAACGCGCGGTCAACTGGGGGCGCCGGTGAACCGCTCCCCCGCTGATTCGTTCATCAACCCACCCGGACCTCCGCGCCCCCGCTCCATCCTCGGCACCGGGAGCCCTCGCGGCGTCGGGATCCGACCGCGCTTGAGTCCTGCAGCGGCCGCGGAGTTCGCAACGTTCGTCGACACCGCGCGTGCGCGCGCGGCCCTCGAAGGCCGGACCCTCGTATACACCGTTCGCTGGGGTTAGCCCAGCGCCGACCGGCCCCACCTGGGGGCCGGGTGACGGCGGACTCGTTCTCGAGCCCCGCCGTCCGGGTCGGGCGAACTCAGTCGAGATTCGGGCGGAGCTTCCGGGCGGCGGGGAGAGCGTCGATCAACGCCTCCTTCGAGAGCCGGTCGGCCTCCGTATTCTCTTCGCGCGGCACCCACTCGAATCGAACCTCCTTGAATTCCTGCACGAGCCGCTGGAGGTGAGCATGGTACGCCTTCAGATGCTCCGCCTTCACGTCATACTCCCCGTTCATCTGACGGATGACGAGTTGGCTGTCGCCGATCACAACGACGATTCCGGAAAAACTCCGTCCGCGCAGCCACTCGAGCGCGCGGATCGCGGCGACGTACTCCGCCACGTTGTTGGTCGCGTTGGGTGACCACGGGGGCACCGCCAGGCCCTTGTCGGTGTGGGAAAGGTTCGTCCCGTCGACCACGAAACCGAACGTCGCGACCCCCCCGCCACGGGGCGGCTGGCACGCTCCGTCGAAGTGCACGCGCGCGACGGGCTCGTTCACGATCGTGCCTCGGGGAAGGTGGGAATCGAGCGGGGCCTCGGTCATCGGGTCCCCACCCGGGCCGGCCCGGTGCCCGTGGTCGGGCGCCGTACCCGCGGGCAGTTGCAGTAGACCTCGTCGTGCAGGCAGGGCGCGCACCGGACCGCGCCGGCGAGGAAGAAGAGCGGCTTGCCGCATCCGCGGCACTCCCGGCGACGTCCGCAGCGCGGGCAGTCGGCGAGTTCCGGCGGGATCAAGGTGTAGCACTGCCGACAGTTGACCGGTTCTTTCGGGCTCGGTCGGTACCGGGCGTCGGCGATCGCCGCGCTCTTGTCGAGCTTCCGGCCGACGATGTTCTCCTCCGGGTTCCCGAAGACCCCCCGCACGGTCGTGACGCGCGGGTCGGGGGCCGCCGCACCCCAGAGGATCACCGAGAGGGCCGCGGGCAGCGTCAGGAGGCCGACCTCGACCTCGAAATCGAGCACCTCGGCGCCGTAGACCAGGTCCGGGTACGCGACCAACCCCCCGGCGAGGACCAGAAAGCCGAGGCCCAGGAATGTGATGGAACGGTTCATCCGGCCACGCACCCCGGCGGAGGGGTCCTAGACGATTCCACCGGTGGTCAGGTATAAACAGGTCGTGGGCGCGAGGTGGTTCTCACGGAAGATTCATGTTGAGGTGGCCATCTCGGTACTTCCGAGAGCCATGTCGGTGAGCATGCCCTCCCGTGGCCTGCCGATCGGGGTCGCGATTCTGGCGGTGCTGATCGGGATCGTCGGCGCGATCCTGGTCATCGCGTCGATCGTGCTCCTAGTCTTCACCGGCGTCGCGGTCGCCGGCGGGTTCGCAGTGTTCGGAGGCGGCCTCCTGGGCGCCATCCTCCTGCTGATCTTCGCGATCGTACTGCTCGTGGTCGCGACCGGCCTTTGGCACCTCGAGCTGTGGGCGCTCGTTCTCTCGATCATCGTGGTCGGCCTGCTGTTCCTGGGCTACATCCTCTCCGGCGCCCTGTTCGCCTCGATCCTGTCGCTCCTCGTGCTGATCTACCTCCTCGCCGTCAATCGCCACTTCCGGTAGGGCCGACCCGGGACCGACGGCCTTTTGGACCCCGCCGGCTCGGCTCGCGCGTGGCCGCGAATCCGCAGGTGACCCTCGCCACGAGCGAGGGCGAGATCCAGGTCGAACTGTTCGCCGATCGGGCGCCCAAGACCGTGGGGAACTTCCTCGACCTCGTGAAGAAGGGGTTCTACAACAACACCACCTTCCATCGGGTGATCCCGGGCTTCATGATCCAGGGCGGGTGCCCCAAGGGGGACGGAACCGGGGGACCCGGCTACGAGATCCCCGACGAGTTCCACCCGGAGCTCCGGCACACGGGGCCGGGCATCCTGTCGATGGCGAACGCCGGTCCGAACACCGGCGGCAGCCAGTTCTTCATCACCCTCGCCGCGACCCCGTGGCTCGACCGGAAGCACGCGATCTTCGGCAAGGTCGTCGGCGGCCAGACGGTCGTCGACAAGATCGCGGCCACCCCGCGGGACGCTCGCGACCGTCCGAGGACGCCGGTCCGGCTGACGACGGCGCGCGCTTCCGCCTGAGCGTCGACTAGCGCCAACCGGCGCCGGGCGGCGGAAAGTCGTAGCGGAGCCGCTCGTAGGGGTGGCGCAGGTCCTCCGCGGTGGTCAAGGCCGACGCCGCGAGCGAGAGAAGAGGAATCGCCAAGGCGACGAGCAAGAGGTCGCCGTAGGTCACCGTGATCTGCGCCCCCATCAACGTGGCGCTTACGGTCCCGAACGGGGCGAACAAGAACAGGTAGCCGACCGCCGCGAGGGCGCGCACGACGCCGACCGGTCCGTAGGCGCGCGTCGGTTTCACGACATACCGGATCGCGGAGAGGCCCGCCAGGACGAATCCGCCGGCGGTGATCGCCGGGAGGGGCACCCCGGACGTCACCCCGTAGGCGCTCAGCGAACGGAGGGCGATCGTCGGCAGGACCACGAAGACGAAGATCAGCCCAACAAGGATCATCGACCCGACCACGATCCGACGGAGGACCGGCGGCCGGTACGGGGGCTCGGAGGGGTCGCGGGGCGGAGCGGGGATTCGGCCGCTCACGGCAACGGCTCCGGAGGCAGCACGACGTAAACGTCGGGCCCCACGAACGAGCCGACGACCGCCCCGCCCTGCACGTTACAGCCGAAGGCGAGCGCGACCGTCATCGTCCGGTTGAACGCGCCGCCCGGAGGAACGTTGGCCGGCAACGCGCCGCTCCCGCAGGCGACCCCGGACGGATTCGTCACGCGGACGTTGAAGCTCCCGGTGACGGGAAACCGGGCGTGGTCCGCAAAGGAGATCCGGATCGATTCGTTGACCGTGCCGTTCGGCTGCGCGACGGGGGTCGCCGGCGTGACGTTCAATCCCGCCAGGGGGGCTCCCCAGGAGAGGTTCGACGGGGCGTCGACCGCGATATCGAAGACGGAGGCGTACGTAGCGTGGAGGCGCACGTACGCCGATAGCTTCGCGTCGTGCGTGAGGAGGGAGACCGCGTCCGCGACCGACGAGATGTCCACATTGAACTGGAGCAGGATCATCCCGGTCGTCCCGGGCGCAATGTCCGAATACGGCGACGACCCCGCGGCGAGCAGGGCCCCGCGAGGGTCGTCGACGTGCGCCTCGAGCTGGAGGTGCGTGATCGGGTAGAAGCCGGGGTTGGAGAGGTTCACGAGCGCGGTCACCCGGAACGTGTTGTTGCCGATCGATGCGAAGCTCACGTTGCCGGCCGAGGTGGACGACGGTCGCAGCGACGCGGCCGAGTAGACCGCGCCGCCGACAAAGATCACGAAGAGAACGAGCGCGACCGTCGCGAGCCGTTGCACCGCGCGGCTCGCTCGATACAGGGGAGGCGGACGACCCACCACACGTGTTTGACTCTCGGTGATGGCATATATACCCCTCCGACGCGACGGGGGGTCCGCCGAGACGAGAATCGCTCCGAACGGTCAGAGTTAAGCCCCCCCTCGAGGTGGTCCGACCCTTCACGGGGCAGGGTCGATGGTCGAGGTAGTCGTCGTCGCGCGCGACGTCTGGAAGCTCTACGGAACCGGGGAAACGGAGGTCGCCGCGTTGTAGGGGGTTGAGCTCCAGATCAATCGCGGAGAGATGGTCGCGATCATGGGTCCCTCGGGCTGCGGCAAGACGACGCTCCTCAACTGCTTCTCCGGACTCGACGACATCAGCAAGGGCCAGGTCACGCTCGAAGGGACCGACATTCACCAGATGTCGGACAAGAAAAAGAGTGAGTATCGGGCGCGTCGGACCGGCTTCGTTTTTCAGTCGTACAACCTTCTTCCGGTGCTCTCGGCGGTGGAGAACGTCGAGATGCCGCTCTTGATCGGCGGCGTCGCGGCGAAAGAGGCCCGGGCGCGGGCGACGACGATCCTGACCGAGTTGGGCCTCGGCGACCGGCTCCACCACCGGCCCTCCGAGCTCTCCGGCGGCCAGCAACAGCGCGTCTCGCTGGCCCGCGCCCTCGTGAGCCGCCCCGCCATCGTCTGGGCGGACGAGCCGACCGGGAACTTGGACCAGGAGGGCTCGCTGCAGGTGACGGAGCTCCTGCGGAGCCTCAACAAGTCCTACCAGCAGACGATCGTCGTCGTGACGCACGACCCCGAGGTGGCCGCGAAGTGCGACCGCACGCTCCGGATGGTCGACGGCAAGTTCGTCGCCAGTTAGGTTCCCCTTGCGGGGGTGGTTTCCTTGGGGGTCGGATCCTCGTGAGTGCGCCTAGGTCGATTCCGGTGGTTCGTCCGCGACCTCGTCGACCGCTGAGGACGAGGCCCCCGGTTTACGGCGGCGCCAGAGGAGCAGGACGGTCCCGAGGCCCACGGCCACCACGGCCCCTCCTGCGGCCGCCAGGTCGAGCGTACCGGAGAGCCCGGCCGAAGCTGCGGGAGGTACCGGACGGTCGACCGTCATCGAGACGTTCGCGGCCGCGTGGAAGCCAAGGGCGTCCACCACGCTGATCGTGATCGTGTAGTTCCCCACGGACGAGGGCGAACAGGCGAGCGACGCGGCGGTCGACGCGGGGCACCCCGGTGGGAGACCCGACCATTGTACCGCGACCGGTGAGAGCCCGCCGCCCACCGTGGCCGTAAGGTTGTCGCTCGCGCCCACCGTCACCGCAGGACTCTCCGCGATCAGCGCCACGGTCAGCGCTCGCACCACGCCGACGCCAGCGCTCACCAGCACGCGCTCGCCGACGGCGTCCGTCACCGCCAGCCGGACCGTGAAGGATCCGGGGAGGGCGTACGTGTGGTCTTGACTCGCCGTCCCCCGGCCGGAGGTTCCGTCCCCGAAGTTCCAGGTGTACGCTAGCGGGGCGAGACCCCCGTCCACCTGCACGACGAAATGGAACGGCGCTCCGGTCTCTCCGGTCAGGGAGGTCGCGGAGAGTACCGCGGCGAGGGGTCGTACGACGGTCACCGTGAGCTGGGCGGTGGACGCCCGGCTCAGGTCGGTGAGGGTCAATTGAATAGTGTAATTGCCGGGCGAGGTGAAGACGTGGTCGACGACGCCACCGCTCGCCGGCGCGCTCCGATCGCCGAAGTTCCAGGAGAAATTGAATTGACCGTCGCCGCCGGATCCCCCGGCGGTGAACTCGACCGACAGCGGGCCGACGCCCGCCGAGAGATTGGCGCTGATGGTCGGGACCAGCGCCGGATAGGCCCGGATCGGAACGGCGTACGTCGCCGACCGACCCAGACTGTCTTGCACGGCGACCGTGGCGTTGTACGCGCCGACGGCCCGGTACAGATGGGTGGGCGTTGCGGTGATCGCAATCCCTCCGTCGCCGAAGGCCCACGCGTAGGCGTAGGGCGGGTTCCCCCCCGCGGGAGCCGCGACGAAGCTGACGTTGAACGGAGCGATCCCGGCCGAGGGCGTTGCGGTAGCGCCGGCGACCAACCTAGGAGCGACTTGGAACAGGATCGAGCTCCGGTTGATGAGTCCGTACTGGTCGCGCACGGTGAGGGTCGCCCGGTACGGACCGCTCCGAAGGTAGACGTGGGTGACATTCCCCCGGTAGGCGATCGACCCGTCACCGAACGCCCACGTGGTATTGTACGGTTGGACACCTCCGCCGATCGTCGCTGAGAAATTCACCGTGAGCGGGATCGAGCCGATCGTCGGTGTCGCGGAAGCGACCGCGAAGAGCCCCGGAACCAGGCTCACGGTCAGGTTGCCGGAGCCGGCCCGTCCCAGTCGGTCGGTCCAGTTCAGCCAGATGTGGTAGGTTCCGAGCGCGGTGTACGTGTGCGATGTGTTCGCGCCGGTCGAGGAGGTCCCACCGTCCCCGAAGCTCCAGTTGTACCCGTAGCCGCCGAACCCGCCCCAGGCGTCCGAGGAGAGATTGACCGTGAGCGGCACGCCGCCTTCCCGCGGCGTCGCGTTGAGGGTCGAACTGATCGGCGTCGCACGGTAGGTCCACGTGTCGGCGAGGTACGCCCCGTTCGAGTTGCCTCCGAACAGCACGATCTCTTGGTCCACGGCGTCGAAGGCGATGCCGGAGAGGTACCGTGTGGACGGTGGTTGTCCCACCCACGCCGAGACGTTCCACCAGGTGCCGTTGTAGCGGACCCACGTGGCGTTCGTCTGGGCGCAGTTGCCGGAGGTCCCGACGGCCCCACCGTAATTGAGCAGGAACGCTCCTTGCGGGTCGTACGTCATCATCGCCTGGCTGGTGTTGTCGGTCGGACCGACCGAGGCCGGGTAGTTCCAGACCTTCGCAGTCCGGTACGTCGCGACCGGGTTCGACTTGCCGCACCCTTCGGTCGGCGTGCCGTCGACGACCACCACCGACCGGTTCCACGGGTCATACACGCCGGGCCCGTAAATCCGGGGCCCGATCGACCCAACGACGGAGTTCGTCACATTGGTCCACGCCCCACCGACGTACGTCCAAGTGTCCGCGTACTGACTCCAGCCCGCGGAGCCGTTTCCGGAGTTCAGCACATCGCCGGCCGCGAGTACGACGTACCGGTCGACCGGGTCCCAGGCCATTGTGAAATGGGCTCGCGGTTGCGGCGCCGACGAGGGGCTCCCGAGGGCCCAACCGGACCCGTTGAACGTCCAGGTGTCGTTGTAGAACAGAGAGGACGATCGCCCCCCGAACATGACGAGGTACTGATCCTTAGGGTCCCAGACCATCGTCCCGCCCCAGCGGGCCGGGGGGGCGGTCGACAAGGTGCCGGTAAGGTCGCTCCAGCTGTTGTTGACGAATGCCCACGTGTCGCCCAACGCGCCACCCGTTCCAGCGCTGTAACCACCGAACATCACCACCTCTTGGAGCGAGGGATCGTAGGCGATCTCCGGTTGCGTGCGGGCACCGGGTGCGGTGGCGAGACCGGTGAGCTGCACCCAACCAGGTCCGGATGGGTTCGCCGACGGGGTTGGGCGGGCGGAGACGGGTCCGGCCCCGCAACGAGGGCCGGGCAGGCACGCGGACGACCCGACCGCTCCGAAGTGGATGGTCCGCGGCGGAGCGGTACTCGTCGCGCTGGTCCCGCCCGGCGAGAATGTGAAGACGAGAAGGACCGCGAGCCCGACCGGGATGGCAATGTTTCCGGCCCGCAAGGGAGTGACGTTGCGGACGAGATTCTCGTTAAGAACCTTTAGGCTCCGAACTTCGGCCAAACGGCGACGGCGAGGGCTCCATGGGAGGATTCCCGGCACGTCCTACGGAGGACCGTACGCGCACGCCGAACGGGGTGCGGGGCAGGCTGTAGAGTCCGGTGGCTGGACGATACCGTTGATGAAGAAGGCGAACGGTAGGGCGGGTGGAAACGCGGTCTCCGTCGCCAGGTACGCTCCCCCCGCGTCAAAGTAGCCGCGCCAGACCGTCTGGCAGTTCGGACCGCAGGGGTCGCAGACCTCCGGGTTGGAGAGGTCCGCGCGGGGGTCGACGACCATCTCGGCAATTTCGTGACTCAGGGCGAGGGCGAACTGGTCGCTCGGGTCGTCAAGTGCGAACCCACTCCCCACGACGTTGACGAACGAGTAGGGCACCGACGCGAGGCCGTGGTAGCCGAGTACGCCCTGGGCGGGGTCCGCGTCGGTGTTTACGGCCCCGGGAGGATTGAGCAGGACGACAGCCGAAGCGTTTGGGGGGAGTCCGTTCGCTCGGACGAACGCGTCGACCCATGTCTTCACGGAAGTATCGTTGAATCGACGTGCGGCTCTCGGAGGAGCCAACGTGGCGGCAATCGGGTCCACGCTCGCGGCGGCCCGTCCATACTGGTTCGCGTACCGAACGATGGGAGGGACGGCCCGCGCGGCGTACGCGAGACACGTGGCGATATCGGCGGGAAGGATCGCAAGCCCTCCGCCCGGCCCGGGATAGTTGAGCGTCACGAACTTGAGGGCCCCGGTGAAGAGGGGGGCCGAGGCCGCGGACCGGGTCGGCGGCAGTCGGCCCCGAGACTCGAGGTCGCGGAGCTGGAACCTCAGCATGGGGTCGCCGCTCTGGAGGAGGCTACCGAACCCCTCGGCGGGCTCCTCCGCGGGCACGAGGTCGGGCGCCACACGCTGGAGATGGCGGGCGAGCTTGATCTCCCGGGTTCGACAGAGGTTCAGCATAGCGGCCGCGGGAGCGGCCGCTCGGTCTTACCGATTCCGGACCGACCCCACGGGTCGCCTTCCCGGAAGCACGAATCGTGAAGTACATCCGTCGGTCCCGCGCGTGCAGTGCCGGTCCGTTCGTACGACGTCTGGCTCTCGATCTCGGAGAGCGACGCGGTTATCGAAGGTTCTGTCGACGTCGAGTTCGTCGATGAAGCCCCCCGGTTCCGGCTGAACGCCCGCGACCTGCAACTCACGAAGCCCCGCCTCGACGGGGAGGCCGTCACCCTCGCCGAAGTACCGGCTTCCGAAGCGGTCGACATCCCGGTCGCGACGCCCGGACCTCACACGGTCCACCTCGAGTTCCGCGGTCAACCGTTGGCGGCCGGGTTGACCGGCGTGTACCGCTCCCCCTACGGTCCGGGTCGGACGATCTTGACGTCGCAGATGTACCCCACCGGGTGCCGTCGGCTGTTCCCGTGCGTCGACGAACCCACGGCGAAGGCGGTCTTCCGCGTCCGGGTCGAGGTCGACGCGGGGACGCAGGTCATCTTCAACACGCCCGCGCTCCACGAAGCGCTGCACGAGGGTCGGAAGACGATCACCTTCGCGCCCACTCCGAAGATGTCCAGCTACCTGGTCTACCTCGGCGTGGGCGAGTTCGAGACGCGGTCGATCGAATCGAACGGGGTCGCCCTCACGGTCGCCACTCCCGCCGGACGCTCCGCGGCGGGCGAGCTGGCGCTCGAACTCGGCGGACGGTGTCTCGCGGCGTACCAAGAGTACTACGGGCTCCCGTACCCGCTTCCCAAGCTCCACCTGGTCGCCGTGCCGGCGTTCTGGGCCGGGGCGATGGAGAACTGGGGCGCGATCGCGTTCCGCGAGACCGCTCTACTCGTCGATTCCACAACCGACCCGTTCCTACGCCGTTACATCATCGTGACGATCGCGCACGAGATCGCCCACCAGTGGTTCGGCAATCTCGTCACGATGAAGTGGTGGGACGACTTCTGGTTGAACGAAAGCTTCGCGACGTTCGTCAGCTACGCCCTCGTCGACCGCCTCTACCCGAACGACGACTACTGGGGGGATTTCCTCACCCGGGAGACGGGGCGCGGCCTCCTGCGCGACGCGCTCGCGACGACCCACCCGATCCAGGTGTCGATCGGCGACCCGTCGGAGATCGCGGAGATCGCCGACGACATCTCCTACGGGAAAGGGGCGAGCATCCTCCGGATGATCGAGGAGTACCTGGGCACGGAGCCGTTCCGTCGGGGCGTCACGGAGTACTTGACCCGCTACCAGTACGCCAACGCCTCGGGCGTCGACCTCTGGGACTCGTTGCAGAACGCGAGCCAGAAGCCCGTGGCCGCCATCATGGCCCGTTGGATCCAGACGCCCGGCCACCCGGTGCTGGACGTGGCGTGGGACAACGGCTCGCTCACGCTGCGTCAGGAGCGGTTCACGCTCGGCCAACCACCGGACGACACGCTCTGGCCAGTGCCGGTCACCTTCCATAGCGGCGACGATCGCCGGAGTCTCCTCCTCGACGGCCGATCGACCTCGCTTCCCCTCGCGACCCCGGAGCGGCTCCTGGTCAACCCGGGGCGGACCGGGTTCTACCACGTCCGGTACGACGCCCGACTGTTGGAGAGAATGGAACGCGAGCTTCCCCACCTCCCCGCGATCGACCAGTGGGGGTTCTTGGTGGATGCCTACCTCTTCCTCCTCGGCGGCAGCTTGGCGCCCAGGCAGTTCCGCGCGCTCTGGCAGGAGGCCGCCTCCATCTCCCACTACCTGCCCGCACGCGCGGCGGTCGGCTACGGTCGGGATCTCTACCCGGTCTTTGGGAACGACCCGCAATGGCGCTCGGCCGCGATACGAATTCTTCGGGCCCATCTCGACCGGGTCGGACTCGACCCGCGCCCCGGGGAGGCGGCGACGTCCGATGTGATACGATCGTTCGCGAGCCAGTTCCTCGTGCTGTGGGATGATGCGTTCGCCCGTGAGATCGGCCAACGCCTGGATCGGTTTGAGAGCGTCCCCGGCGGGCTGCGCTCCGCCGTCGCGGAGGGGCGAGCTCGATCGGGCGGGGCGGCGGGCTACGCGGAGCTCCGCGCGCGCCTCCCCCTCGCCGCGACCGATGAAGAGGCCGAGACCATCGCATGCGCGCTCGTCCGCGCCCCCGGCGCGGCGGAGTTACGCCAGACCCTCGAGCTCCTCGATTCGGGCAGCCTCTCCTCGTCCCGGGTGTGGGATGTCCTCCGGTCCGCGACGCCCTTCACCCCCATCCACGACGGGCTCTGGGCGTGGGCGCAGGGCCGCCTCCGCGACCTGGAATCGAAGTGGACCGGGACCGGGTTACTCGGGCTGCTCCTCACCGACCTGATCGCGGTGCTCGGAATCGAACGCGAGCCGGAGCTGCGGGCGTACTTCGCACAGAACTCGTTCCCGGAAGCCAAGCGAGCGATCGAGGAGGGGTTCGAGCGGGCGGGGCTACTGCGCCGTCTGCGGCGCGCTCCGGACGGATAGACGGGCTGGGGCTTTCCGGCGGCCCGCGACGATCCGCCTTCTCATTCGGCGTTGGCCGTGCCGTCGGCCCCGGGGGGCCACTCGGGTTCGACTCGACCGACGCGCGACGAACCCCGGGCCGAGGGGCTCAGCTCGCGCCGGAGAATGGTCACGGCCCGGCCCTGGAGGACCGCCTCGGCGTAGCGCTGCCACCCGATCGCCACGTAGAACTCGGCCGCGTCCTCCGTGAAGCAGAAGAGACAACTGAAGCCGAGATCGGCGGCCCTGCCCTCGATGGTGCGGACGAGGCGGCGACCCAGTCCCGCCCTTCGATAGGCCGGTGCGACGTAGACACCGGCGAGCCACGGGCTCAGATCGCGGCGGGAGTCCAGGTCGTGCTCGATGAGCTCCGCGGACCCGACGGGTTTCGGGCCGTCGAGGGCGACAAGGGCCAGCGGCACCCGATCGCGCTGCAGCGTGGCGAGGAGGTCCGCCCGCCACGACGCCGCCGATCCGCCCGGATCCTCGTACCCGAATTCGGTCCAGTGCCACCCGATCACGGTGGCGACCGTGGCGAGGTGGTCGAGGAGCGGCTCGATACGAATCTCCGTTTCGATCGCCCCGGACGGGCGGTCCCGCGATCGCGCCGCCCTTCGGAGAGGGCGGGAACTCGGGCGCTTCGCCGGCCGACGCGGTCGATGCGTAGGGCGATGACCCGAGGAACGGTCGGCGTTCATGATCCCGAGCGAGCCCACCGGCGGAACGGCGACCGCCGGGGCTACTTGGACGTTCCGGACCGGTCGAGGTTTGGGTACCGGACCCGTCGGGTGGGATCGGATCCTGCCCGGCCCGCCGGACTCCGACGCCTCGGTTCAGACGAGCCCGTCTTGGAAACGGATCGACGCGTGCGAGCCGTTGCAGAACGGCATGTTGTCCGACGCACCGCACCGGCAGAGGGTCATGCGATTTCGCTGCTCGTACGCCTTGCCGTCCTGGGAGTCGACGCGCACACCCCCGCGCACCCAGAGGGGGCCGCTGCACTGCAGCGCCGGATCCTCAACGAGCCCGAGCGAGGGCGGGAGCGGGTGCTCGATGGTCTTCCCGGTGGCCTTGTCGCGCACCACGAGGCGACCGGCCGGGCAGTGGTTCGCCTCCCGGGTCACCAATTCGCGGACCTTGGAGTCGTCGGTCCGCTCGATGAGCGCCCAGATCTTCCCCCCTGGGTCGCAGAACCGGGCGAAGGCGCCGTACTTCTCGGCATCGCTCAGCAGGATCGCGGGTCCGTCGAAATGCTCCGACTGGCGTTCGAGGGGACGACGGGACGCCGTCTCTTCCCCCTCGAAGCCGACGGACAGGTGGGTGTTGTCGCAGTGCGGCTTGTTCTTCGATTGCCCGCATCGGCAGAGAAAGTATTCCTCGGCGGCCTTGAACGATCGACCCGGCGTCCAATCCCACGATTCTCCGCGGTCGTTGGGCGTGATGACCTGGACCCCGAGGGGGACCTTCCCAACGACCCGGTAAGGTCCCCGCTGCATCACGACGATCTTCATCGCGTCGGCTTCGTTCACGGCGAATCCCACCGCACCCCGCGCCGGACCCCTCGAAGCTCCCTTTCACGGTTCGTATCGCACGAGATGCCGTAATCTCGACCGTCGAAGAATCGCCGCCGTCGCTTACCGGTCGAACGTCCGTTGCCGATTCGGGCCGATCGGTCGGGCCCAGGAGGCGGCGTCGGGGCCGGAACGGGCCTAGGGAATGGCTCCCGAGCTACCGGCCCCTCCGGATCGCTGGAGGGCCGTCAGGAGCGGCACGAATTCGTACAGCCCCACATGGAGACGACCGTTGACGAAGAACGTCGGCGTGTCGCCGACCCCGGCCTCTTTCCCGCTCTCGAGGTCGTCGTCGACGCGGCGGGCGGCGTCCCCCGTGGAGAGGTCCTTCTCGAAATGATGCATGTCGACGGGCAGCGAGCCCGCGATCTCACGGATCGCTTTCTCCGAGAGCTCGTCCTGGCGAGCGAACAGCCGGTCGTGCATCAGCCAGAACTTCCCCTGCAGGCCGGCGGCTTCGGCCGCCTCCGCCGCGGATCGCGACGCGGGGTGGAGGTGCGGTTGAGGGTAGTTGCGAAACACAAAGCAGAGGTCATCCCCTAGCTCGCGGACGAGCTCGCTGACGGCACCCAGCACGTGTCGGCAGTGCGGCGAGGTGTAGTCACCGTACTCCACGAGCGAGTGCTTCGCCGACTCCGATCCGAGGCAGTGATCGCGAGACTCCATGGGCAAGACCAGTTCGGGCAGCACTTCCGCGTCGTCCATAGTCACATCGCTCCAGCGAGAGGTCCTCGGACATCTAGCTTACGGAGGGAGCGGCGGGTCCGGGACGGTCGGTGCAGGTTCGTCAGACGAATCGGACGCCGGGACGCCGCCTCAGAGCCGGATCGCTGGTGTCGAGCTCGGCGTGGTGCCGCCGAGAGGTTGCGTAGCTCAGGGCATCCGAAAAATGAAGGCCATGCTCGAGACTGAGATCGGCGGTTGCGAGAGCGATATCCTGGTCGACGGGGACGATCACCGTTTGCCCGATTGCGGCGACGACCTCCAACGCGGCGTGTTCTCCGCGCAGAGCTTTGACTTTCTTGTAGACCTCATAGACCGTTGCCACCGAGGTCAGTATTTGGTTCGGTGCTGCGGCATCGATCCCACGATTGTACTGGGATTGCTTCGGCCCCTCGCCAAACCTCTCAATCCAGCCGTGGCTGTCGATGGCGATCGCGGCGCCTAGCAGTCCCTACACACGATCGTGTTTGTCTCGAACGTCCGCCGTGCCCAAGCCCGGAGTCATGCCCTTCGTCCGGTCGAACGGCCGGACAGGGACGAAGTTCAGGATCCCGTGCTTCACGATGACGGCCAACTTGTCCCCCCTCCGAATGTGAAGCTCCTCCCGACCTCGCTTCGGGAGATTCACCTGGTACTTCGGGGAAACCGTCACCGTGTTCATCGACCTGACCTCCGGGTTACGATGCCCCTATCGATATCTCGCGCTTACTCCGCGGCCCGCATCGATGTGAGCTTCTCACCGGGGCTTCTCAGCGGACCGGCCGAGCGCGCCTCCCTGGCCAAGACGAGGACAGAGGCACCGTCAGCCACTGGAGGGACTTGAACCCCCGACCTGCTGATTACGAATCAGCCGCTCTGCCAACTGAGCTACAGTGGCGCTGGCCCGTGCGACGGGGACCGAGGTATAATGCCTGCGCCCGGCACGCTCCCTCGACCTCACCTAATCGAGAGCTTCGCTCAGGTCGCGGATCAGATCGTCGGGCTCCTCGACCCCCAGCGCGAGGCGCACCGTACCGGGGGCGATCCCTCGTCGCGCCCTCTCCTCGGGCGCGAGATGCACGTGCGAGGTGGCGGTCGGAGCGCTCGCGAGGCTTTCGACTCCTCCGAGGCTCGAGGCGACGTGGACGAGCCGGAGCTTCTTCAGGAACCGGGTCGCAGCGGCCTCGCCCCCCTCGAGGGTGAGAGCCACCACCCCGCCTCGCCCCCGCATCTGGCGCACCGCGAGCGCCTCTTCGCGTGGACTCGCCCGACCGGGATAGTCCACGCGGAGGACTCTAGGATGGCGGGACAGCGCTTCCGCGACTCGTCGTCCGTTCTCGTTCTGGCGCGCGACCCGAAGCGCGAGCGTGCGCATACCGCGCGCCAGAAGGAACGCGGCAAACGGGTCCAGGACGGCGCCGAGGTACGACGTGGTGACGTCGATCCGGTCCATCAGGTCGGCGGCGCCGACGACCGCCCCCGCCAGGAGGTCGCTGTGCCCCCCCAGGTACTTGGTCCCGCTGTGAACGACGAGGTCCGCGCCGAACTCCAGCGGATTCTGATTGACCGGCGTCGCGAAGGTGTTGTCGACGACTAGGAGCGCCCCAGCCGTGTCGGCGGCTTCCGACCAAGCGGTGAGGTCGTGGACACGTCCGAGAGGATTGCTCGGGGTTTCCAGGTACACAACCCGCGCCGGGGCGTGGAGCGCCGAGGCGGGAACTTGCGCCTCCGCGGCGGTCACCCACCGGACCTTGACGCCGAGCCGAGGGAGGAGATCCGAAAAAAGCTGGAGACTCCCCCCGTAGAGGTCTTCGAGCGCGACCACCGTATCCCCCGTCCGGACGAAGGAAAGGATCGTCGCGCTGATCGCCCCCATGCCGGACGCGAAGACACGCGCCGCCTCGCCGCCCTCCGCTTGGCGGATCAGCTCCTCGGCGACCTCGTGGGTCGGATTGTCGGTGCGGGTGTAGAGATGGACGTCGCCGCCCGCCGCCGCCTCGGAGAACGGCGGGGGGTAGTGGTACGTTGAGGTCTGGTAGATCGGAGGGACCACCGCGCCGGCGTTGAGCTCCGGCCGTCGTCCGGCGTGGATGAGGCGGGTACCGAGCCCGATCCACGGCGGAAGCGCGTCGAAACGGCCGCGCCCGCGCTTCGCCCCCACCTCGCCCGGGGGTCGCTCGTCGCTCACGGTTCCCCGACCGGAGCCGAACGCCCTTCATCGCGCGCGAGCTGATGGAGGCGGCCGGCCGCATCGAGGTCGACCAGGTACTTCGCCACCGCCGGCGGGACGAGCGACTCCCACGGGGCTCCCTCCCGCAGCGCCGCGCGGATCACGCTGCCCTGGAAACGGTCCCGCTCGACCCACTCGACCCCGTCGACCTCATAGCCGGCCCGTTCGAACAGGAGTCGGGTGAGGGGATTGTTGGTGACCACCCGCTCGAACTTCGGCACCAGCGACACGACGTGGGCGACCCAGAGACTGTGCCGGTGGATGTCGGGGATCGGGATCGCCGCGTAGTTCCGGATCTTCGCCTCGTCGAGCGCGAGCCCGATCATCTCGATCCGCTCGCCCGCCGTGAACGGATCCACCGAGGTGAACGACGCCTGCGCGCTCCCCACCCCGAGGAGGACGGTGGCCTTCGGCCGGGCGCGGCGGGTCGTTTCGACCACGGCGAGATGGCCGCGGTGGAACGGTTGGAAGCGGCCGATGAGAAGCGTCCGAGCCACGCCGACCGCCCCGGCGGACGCTCAGTCGGGCATCAGTTCCTCGACGTCGTCGAGAAACTCGTCGATGTGCGGGCAGCGGGCGGTGAGGTAGTGGCGGCAATGGCTGCAGTGCGTGTCGTTGAGATTGGAGCGGAGCGACGGGTTGAACACGTAGCACGAGCGGCCGACGAACCGGTCGTCATCGTGCTCGCCCCGGTCGTGATGGGTCTCGAAGGTGGGCTCGGGCCGGTGCGCGGGCGCGCGAGCGGTGCTCCTCACGATCCGGCCGGGCGGAGCGGGGGAACCTTCGCCGGACCGTCCGGACCGTCGGTCCGGCTGGTCGCATGGACCATCGCCGCCAGGCGTCCGAGCAGCGTCTCCTTGTTGGTGCCCTGCCCGACGAGCGCGTACTTCAGCACGTCCCGCAGCGTCCGCACCGGGATCACCTCGATCATCCCGCGGTAGCGGGACTCGAGGACGAGGTCTTCCAGATTATCTTCGGGGACGAGGACCCGCTTCAGGCCCGAATCGGCCGCGGCTTCGACCTTCGCGGTCACGCCCCCGACGGGGAGCACCTGTCCGCGGACCGAGAGCGAACCGGTCATCGCGAGGCCCTGGTCGACGGCGACGCCCTCGAGGGCGCTGATCACGGCGGTGGCGATCGAGACGGAGGCGCTGTCCCCCTCGACGCCGTCCGACGTGCCGACGAACTGGATGTGGATATCGTAGCGGGAGATGTCCTCGCCGGTGTACTTCTTGATGAGCGCGCTCACGTTCTGGACGGCCTCGCGCGCGATCTCGCCCAGCTTGCCGGTCGCTACGACAACCCCGCCGTCCTTCGTCTGGGCGGGAGTCACTTCCGCGACGATCGGCAGAACGATGCCGGAGAACTCGGACATGCCGGTCTGCGCGTTGATCGCCGCCAGTCCGTTGACGATCCCCACCGCCGAGCCTTCGGTGCTGAACATCCGGTACTCCTTGCGGCGCTCGATGTACCGGTCGGCGATCTGCTGCTCGAGCGAGCGGCTCGACCGCTTGCCGCGAACGACATGCGCGGCGGTCACGAGCCGCGCGCCTTCCGCGTTGGCGATGTCGCCGGAGACCCGCACCAGCCCGCCGAGCTCGCGCAGGCGGAGGGTGAGTTGCCCGCTCCGGCCCGCGCGCCGCTGCGCCTCGCGCACGACCTCGAGGACCGCGCCCATGTCGAAGTGCGAGATCTTCTTGTCCTTGACGACCTCTTGCGCCACGAAACGGACGATCTTGAGGCGGTTGTCGACGGTGTCCGGCATCGTCGTCTTGACATACAGCTCGTAGCCGTAGCCCCGGATCCGCGACCGGAGCGCCGGGTGCATCGCCTGAACGCTGTCGACGTTCCCGGCGGCCACGAGGACGAAGTCGGCAGGGACCGGCTCGGTCTTGACCATCGCGCCGGCCGAGCGCTCCGACTGGCCCACGATCGGGAACTTCCGCTCCTGGAGCGCGGTCAGGAGCGAGTGCTGGCTCTCGATCTTGAGGAGGTTGATCTCGTCCACGAACAGCACGCCGCCGTTCGCCTTGTGGATCGCTCCGACCTCCACCCGCTCGTGCGGCGGTGTCTCGAGCCCCCCCGACTGGAACGGGTCATGCTTCACGTCGCCGAGCAGCGCGCCGGCGTGCGCGCCGGTCGCGTCGATGAACGGCGGTCGCTCGTCCAGCGAATGGGAGACGAGCAGTTTCGCGACGCCGGCGCCGCCCTCGGAGCGGCCGGAACTGAGCCGGAACAGTCCGTAGAGGATGATGATGATCAGGAGCGCGAAGAGGGCGGCGGTCAGGTCGTGCCCCTGGCTGATGATGATGATGTAGGCCGTCAGCGCGATGATGATGAACACGGCGACGACGAGGAAGATCATGCGTTGCTCTTTCTTCTGCGCGGCCTCGAGCTTCTGGGCCGCGACGATCTCTTTGCCCTTCCCCGACGGCACGACACGGATCTTCGGCTCGTTCGGGTCCTCGGTGTTCGGGTAGGCGAGGATGTCCTGCAGCTGCTCGCGGGGCAGGAAGTCGACCATCGCGCGCGCGAGCATGCTCTTCCCGGTGCCCGGTTCTCCGATGAGGATCATGTGGCGTTTCTGCGTCGCCGCCTTCTTCGCGACCTCGACCGCGTCGTCCTGGCCGATGACCTGGTCGATGATGCGCGGAGGGACCTCCACGTTCGCCGTGGTCTCGTAGGGGAGAGTCTTGCTCCAGCTGTCGAGGTCGGAGGGGACCTCGGCACTGTCGGCTGGGGTTTCCGTAACTGCCTCTCGGATAGGTGCCGTATCCCGTTCGACCGGCGACCGCTCCTTATCGAATTCAGAGGGGTCCCCCGCTTTTAACCTTTAGTCTGGTTTCCTCCAAAACACAACGTCACCCGTGCGCCAATTTCGCACGACGCCGCCCGATCGAGAGGCCGTGGCTCCGTCCCCTTAAGTTGGCCTCCTGACTACACGGCGGGTCGATGGTCGTCACCCGCTCGTTGCTTGGGGCGCCGATCGCCGCCCGCATCCTCGACGATGTACGCCAGAGAGTCGCCGCGGGTCGAGCGCGGGGTCGCCCGGCACCGTGCCTCGCGAGCCTCTACCGACGTATCCCAGGTTCCCCCTTCACCTTTTACGCCCGTCAGCAGGAGCGCGCCGCGCGGGACGTGGGCCTCGCATTTCGGGAGGAGCTGATCGCCCCCGGTCTCGACGCCCCGGGACTTCGATCGAGGCTCCGGGAGCTCGAGCACGATCCGACCGTCCACGGCGTCTTGGTCGAACATCCTCTTCCGCCGGAGCTCGACTTCGATTCGGCGATCGCGGAACTGGGTACCGCGAAGGACACGGACGGGGTCGGCATGGCCAACCTCGGCCAGCTCGCGATCCAGCGCCCCGTCCAAATCCCCGCGGTGGCCTTGGCTGCGGTCAAGATCCTTCGCCACTATGGGATTCGCACGGACGGAGAGCGCGTCGCGGTCGTCGGGCGCTCGACGACCGTCGGGCTCCCGCTCGCGATCCTCCTCGCGTCGAAGGGGGAATGGGGCAACGCGACCGTCACGGTGGTCCACTCGAAGAGTCCGGATCTCCGCAAGGTCCTCGCGGACCAGGTGATCATCTTCCCGTGCATCGGTCGACCCGGGTTTCTCGACCGCTCGGTGGTGCCCAAGGGCGCGGTGGTCGTCGACATCGGGCTCAGCTCCGTCGAGGATCCCACGCGCCCTTCGGGCCACCGGGCCGCCGGCGACGCGAACCCGGAATCGCTCGACGGGTGGGCGTCGGCCCTCACACCGGTGCCCGGCGGGGTCGGACCGGTGACGGTCGCTCAACTGATGGCCAACGTCGTCCGTGGCTGGGAGCTCCTGGAGCGGGCCGAGTATCCATGAGCGATCCGGCGGAACCCGACGAGCCTCCGACGCGCTCCCCTATCGACCTGCATTGCAAGGACTGCCCGATGTGGTACGGCGCCGAGGATGCCGGATGGGGCCCCTGCTCGATCAAGCATCGTCGCGGCGACGATCGGTACCTCACGCACGGGTCGCACCCGTGCGACGAAGGTTACGTCCCGCCCACCCGGGCGTGGCCGGGGAACGCGGCGGTGTTGAGCGGCTCGCGCTCCACCTCGAGCGCATCGGCGGTGGGGTACTCCTCGACGACGAAGGCCGGGGCTCGCAAACGCTCGGCGACCCGCCGCAGCGGCTCGGCCGCGAGCTCGACCCGCCGGCGCGCGAAGTCGAGGCGATAGTCGCCCGGGCGCACGCCCGCGAGGGCCACCACGGTCGCGCCGAGCCGTCGGACCGAGCGGTTCCCCCGCGCCTCGACGACGCCGAACACGACGGTCCCGTCCGGCGTCCGCTCGACGAATCCGGGCGACGTCCGCTCCGCCCGGCGGATCAATCGTTGGCGCAGCTGGACGCCGTCCTTGAACCGGGAGGAGCAGTAGTGCACCGGCGTCCGAAGGCGCATCTCGCGGACCACGCGCTGGGCGACCTCCCGGCTCCCGTCCACGCTCCACGCCGCGTTGGGGGACGTGTCGTAGCCCCGGACGCGCATCTTCGCGTCATTCGTCTCGGAGAACTCGAGCTCGTTCAGGTTCACGAAGTCGACGCCCATCGCGTCGACGGCCTCGAGCAAACGCCGCAGCTCGGGCTCCTTCTCGGGGAGCACGGGGATCTCCACCCCCCGCTGGATCCCCCACTTCGGGGCGTCCTCGAGGACCTTGCGGTAGGCGCCGCCGTCCGCGGCGAGCGGACCCCACAGGTAGTGCGGGATGTGGAGGCGGAATTCATCGAGCCCCGCCCGGGCGAGGCGCTCGAGCTTCTCGGCATTCGGTTCGTGGGTGTAGAGGTGGATGTGGTGCTCCGGACCGAACGTCGACTTGAGCAGCCGGACGTAGTGCTCGGTCCGGTCGATCACACCGAGCGGATCGCCGCCCGTGATCCCGGTTCCGGCGGCGCCGATCGCCCGGGCCTCATCGAGGACGTCGTCGTCGCAGCGGACGAGCCGCTCGTTGGCGTACGTATCGTCCTTCTGGTTCCGCTTCTCCGAGACCGGACAGTAGAAGCAACGGAACCGGCACAGGCCGGTCACGAACAGCACCATCTTCCTTCCCTCGGCACACTGGGTGCACGCGGGGGATAGGGCGCCGCGATGGCTCGACGCCATCGGGAGGAGCGTGAGGGGATGGGCGGCCATCCACGGAGCGGAGCCGGTCGCGGGTAAGAGTTTGGCGCGGTGCGTCCGTCCCCGTGGCGTTCGGTAACCAACTGGCTCCGACGGCCGGCCGGGCGGTGCCGCTAAATCCCCTACCTTGCTGGGCCGCCCGATTCCAGGGAGTCAATTTCGATGGAGATGCAGCCGGGCCAGATGGCATACGACCGAGCGAGCACCGTCTTCTCCCCCGATGGGCGCCTTTTCCAGGTCGAGTACGCCCTCCAGGCGATCCAGATGGGCGGGACGGCGGTCGCCGTCACGTACGAGGGCGGCATCGTCTTCGTCGCGTACCGCAACCTGCCGGTCAGCAGCCTCGCCGAGGCCGGATCGATCGAGAAGACCTTCGCCCTCGACCTAGGTCTCGGGTGCGTCACGGCCGGCCTCATCGCCGATTCCCGGGTGCTCGTCGAATTCCTGCGCGTGGAAGCCCAGCGCCACCGGATCCTCTACGGAGAGCCCGCCCCGTACGGACTCCTCGGCCACTCGCTCGGCGCGCTCCTCCAACAGTTCACGCAGTTCGGCGGGACACGACCGTTCGCGGTCTCGCTCCTCCTGGGCGGCTTCGCCGATGGCGCACCGGGGCTCGTCGAGCTCGACCCGAGCGGCGCGACGATCGGCTGGCGCGCCTACGCGATCGGGCGGAACCGCCGCGCGGTCGCCGACTACCTCGAAGAGAAGATCGGCGAGAGCCGGACCGAGGAGACCGCCTTCAAGCTCGCGGTCAACGCCGTCGCGGAAGGCTCGCCCACCCCCTTCCCGGCCGAGGCGCTCGACGTGGCGATCCTGGAGCCCGACAAGGAGCTCCGTCACCTCACCGCGGCCGAAGTCACCCGGCGCGTCACGGGACTCGCGTTCATCGGGCCGGCCGAGCGGAAGGGCTCGGCGGCGAAGTAGACGCCCTCGCCCGGTCGCGCGCGACGACCTCGTCGACCTCCTCCCGGAGGCGGATCCGCCTTCGGGTCCGGTGGTACGTCACGGCGAATCGGTGCGCTTCGTCCCGGACGGCGCGGAGCAGCAGCATCGGAGGCGCGTTCTTGTTCGGCGTGCGGGGTTCGGCCGCGTCGGGGAGGTAGAGCTCCTCTTCCCGCTTCGCGAGTCCGACGACGGGGATCTGGTCGGCCAACCCGAGCTCCGTGAGCGACGCCATCGCCGCGGCGACCTGACCCCGGCCGCCATCGATCAGGAGGAGGTCGGGGAGGATCTCCTGCTCGCTCAACCGCCGGAAGTATCGTCGCCGGACGACCTCCGCGATCATCGCGAAGTCGTTCGTCCCCTCGACCGTCCGGATGCGGAAGCGCCGGTACTCGTCCTTGTCCGGCACGCCCCCTTGGAAGACGACGACCGAGCCGACCGCCTCCGCGCCCTGGAACAGCGAGATGTCGACGCCCTCGATCCGGTTCGGGATCGTCGGAAGCTGCAGCAGGTTCTGGAGCGCGATCAGGACCTCGCGCGGGGGCTTCCGGACCACGACCTGTTCGACGTGCGCCCGGGCGAGGCGCTCGGCGAGACGACCCCACGAGGCGGCTTGGCCGGTGGGGCGGAAGCGGACCTCGATGCCCTGCTCCCCCTCGAGCCAGTCGACGGTCTCGTCGATCCCCGGCGGTCGGGCCCCGTGGACATAGATCCGCTCGGGCCGGTCGATCAGAGGGGCGTAGTACTGGACGAGGAACTGGCGGAGGAGCTCCCCCGCGTCGGGGAGGTCGTCCGCGGGGATGGCGAGGAGGTGCGGCTCGGTGCGACGCACCTCGCCGTCCTCCACGCGGAGGAGGCCGACCGCGACGCGCAGCGTGCTCGCATCGGTGGGGAACGCGAGCGCGACGACGTCGACCCGACCGCGCCCGCGGCCGACCACGTGCTGGGGCTGCTTGAGCGCGGCGAACCCCGCCATCGTGTCGCGCAGCAACGCGGCCCGTTCGAACTCCCGACGTTCCGCCGCCTCGTGCATCTCCTTCTCGAGCGCGGGGCGCACGCTCGCTCCGTGCCCGCGCAGCATCTGGAGGGCCTGGTCGGTCCTCGCGCGGTACGCCGCGGCGCCGATCGCACCGATGCACGGCGCGCTGCACGTGTTGAGGTAGTAGTAGAGGCACGCACGCTTCGGGAGCCGGATGCACCGGCGGAGCTGGAACGCTTCCGAGAGGAGGCGGGCGACGCTCCGGGCCTCGCGCGCGCTCGTGTACGGGCCGACGAGCGTGCTGGCCGAGCCTTTCCTCGGCCGGCGCACGAGGAGGATGCGCGGAAACGTTTCGTCCTCGGTGACCGCCAGGTACGGGAAGCTCCGGTCGTCCTTGAGGAGCGCGTTGTGCCGGGGCTGGTACTGCTTGATCAGGTTCGCTTCGAGCAACAGCGCCTCGCGCTCGGTCGTCGTGGGAACGAACTCGACGGTCGCGCTGTCGGCCAGGATCGTCCCATCCTTCTCGATGCGGGCGTTCAGGTGGTCCAGGACCCGGTGCCGGAGGCTGCGCGCCTTGCCCACGTAGACGACCTCGCCCCGCGCCGACCGGAACAGGTAGACGCCGGCGACGTTCGGCCCCCGCCGGAAGCCGTCGCCCGCGGCCGCCCCCAGCTGGCTCGCCGGGACGAACCCCGGGAGCGCCGGAACGGGGTCGGTCATCGCGAGGGGACCGGGAGGGGCATCGGCGCGGCGCCCATGAGGGGGAGGAGGAACCTCCCGGTGTAGGAGCGCTTCGCCGTTGTGATCGCTTCCGGAGGCCCGGCGGCGACGACGTGGCCCCCGGCATCGCCGCCCTCGGGACCGAGGTCGATCAGCCAGTCGGCGCATTTCAGCACGTCGAGGTTGTGCTCGATCACCACGACCGTGTTCCCGCCGGCGCGGAGGCGGTACAGCACGTCGAGCAGGTGGCGCACGTCCTCGAAATGGAGCCCCGTGGTCGGCTCGTCGAGCAGGTAGAGCGTCTTTCCGGTCGGCACCTTCGCGAGCTCGAAGGCGATCTTCACCCGCTGCGCCTCGCCGCCGGAGAGGGTCGTCGCGCTCTGGCCGAGCCGGATGTACCCCAACCCCACCTCGGTGAGCAGCGCGAGCCGGGAAGCGATCCGTCGGTGGTTCACGAAGAAGGCGAGCGCCTCATCGACCGTCATGTCGAGGACGTCGGCGATCGTCTTTCCCTTGAAGCGGACCTCGAGCGTCTCCGCGTTGAACCGCTTCCCGCCGCAGGCCTCGCAGGCGACGTAGACGTCGGGGAGAAAGTGCATCTCGTACCGGATCACGCCGTCGCCCTCGCACGTCTCGCACCGACCGCCCTCGACGTTGAAGCTGAACCGGCCGGGTCCGAACCCGCGCGCCTTCGCCTCCGGGAGGCCCGCGTACAGGTCGCGGATCGGCGTCATCAATCCCGTGTACGTCGCCGGATTGCTCCGGGGCGTTCGGCCGATCGGCGCTTGGTCGATCAGGAGGACGCGGTCGATCTGGTCGATCCCGTCGATGTACTCGTGCTTGCCCGGCGCATCCTTCCCGAGCCCGAGATGCCGGCGGACGGCCTTGTAGACGATCTCCTGGAGGAGCGTCGATTTGCCGCTCCCCGACACCCCGGAGAGCGCCGTCAAGGTCCCGAGCGGGAGGCGCACCGTCTCGCCCTTGAGATTGTTCTCCCGAGGTGCGTGGATGGTGAGCCAACGGTCCCCCGGTGCTTGACGCTGCGCCGGAAGTTCGATCCTCCGCCGGCCGGTCAGGTAGTCGCCGGTGATCGAGCGCCGGGCGCTCCCGATCTTCTCCGGCGGCCCCGCGAAGAGGAGCTCCCCGCCCTTCACGCCCGCGCCGGGGCCCAAGTCGACCAGCCAGTCGGAGGCGCGCATGGTCATCTCGTCGTGTTCGACCACGAGGAGCGTGTTGCCGAGGTCGCGGAGCGTCTTCAGCGTCGCGAGGAGCCGCTCGTGGTCGCGCGGGTGGAGTCCGATCGACGGCTCGTCGAGGATGTAGAGAACGCCGACGAGCCCGGAGCCGATCTGCGTCGCGAGGGCGATCCGTTCGGCCTCGCCCCCGGAAAGGGAGGCCGAGGCGCGGTCGAGGGTCAGGTACGTCAGGCCCACGTTCTGGAGGAACCCCAACCGGGCCCGGATCTCGCGGACGACCTGGCCGACGATCAGCTCGTCGCGGTCCGTCAGCGTGAGCTTCTCGAAGAGGCGCGCCCCCTTCTCGACGGTCATCGCGGCGACGTCCGCGATCGACTGGTCGAGGACCGTGACGGCGAGGCTCGCCGGGCGAAGCCGCTTGCCGTGGCAGGAGCGGCACGGCGTGAACGTCATGAAGCCGAGGTAGTACTCCTTGAGGCCGTCGCTCTTCGCCGCCTTCCAGCGACGCTCGACGGCGGTGGCGAGACCTTCCCGGAGCCATCCGCCGCCCCACCAGTGATGGTTCCAATGCGCGTTCGCGCTGAGCGGCTTCTCCGTGCCGTAGAACAGCGCCTTCCATCCCTTCTCGTTGAGCTCCGAGATCGGCCGCTTCGGGTCGAAATCGAACATCCGCCCGAACCGCTCGAGCGCGTCGTCCTCGGGGGTGAGCCCGAAGACCGCCACCCCCTTCTTCAGCGTCTTCGATTTGTCGGGGACGATCAGGTTGGGGTCGGCATGCAGCGTCGCGCCGATGCCGAGACACTCGGGACAGGCCCCGAACGGAGAGTTGAACGAGAACATCCGCGGCGTCAGCTCCTCCATCGAAAACCCGCACTCCGGGCACGCCCGCCGCCCCGAATACGTGGCGCGGGCGCCCTTCGGTCCGCGCACGATGACGAGTCCCTCCGCGAGATCGCGCGCGACCGTGATCGCCTCCGCGAGGCGGCTCGCTTCGGCGTCGCTCACGGTGAAGGAGTCGACGACGACCTCGATCGTGTGCTTCTTGTTCTTCTCGAGCCGGAGCTCGGTCCCCGGGAGCCGAACCTCGACGCCGTCGACGGTGAAGCGGCGGTACCCGAGCTTGCGCAGTTTGTCGATCACGTCGCGCTGCTCGCCCTTCTGACCGCGGACGACCGGAGCGAGGATGTCGACCTTCTCGCCGGCGGAATCCCGGCGCACCGCCTCGCTGACCTTGTCGACCGATTGCGGGGCGATCTCGTGCCCGTCGTTCGGGCAGTGGGGAATTCCGATCCGGGCGTACAGCAACCTGAGGTAGTCGTAGATCTCCGTCACGGTGCCGACGGTCGACCTCGGGTTGCGGCTGCCGGCCCGCTGCTCGATGGCGATCGCCGGGGAGAGCCCCTCGATCCCGTCGACATCGGGCTTGTCCATCTGGCCGAGGAACTGCCGGGCGTACGACGACAGGCTCTCGATGTAGCGCCGTTGGCCCTCCGCGTAGAGCGTGTCGAACGCGAGCGACGATTTGCCCGATCCGCTGACGCCGGTGATAACGATAAGCCGGTTCCGAGGGAGGTCGATGTCGAGGTTCTTCAGGTTGTGCTGGCGCGCCCCGCGGATGCGGATGCTGCTGGAGGGGACCGCCATCGTCGGACCTACCGTTACGCGGGCAGCAGCTCGACGACGACCTCGCGAAGTCGGCGCAGCACGTGGGCCTGTACCTTCGCCCCGAGCTCGGCCGAGGCCGCCCGGGTGTCCCCCTGCACGCTCTCGGGCCATTCGGTGGTCGTCGGAGGCGCCGGGAGGAGCGGGGAGAAGTGCGGCGTAATGTTCGGTCGCTCGGGGCCGACCGTTGCGGGCGCCAGCGCGAGAAGCCGGGAGGTCTCGAGAAGTCCCCCGTGCCCGTCGGTCGGCGGCGCGAGCTCGCCCCGGAGCTCGTACACGAAGTCGTAGTCGGAGATCACCGCGATCCGGGCCGCCGGGTGCGCGTCCATGGTCGCCGTTGCGGCGTCCCGAAGCGCGGCCATGTGCCCGCGCTCGGCGTGGCCGGAGAGGACCAGGATCCGGCGCGCCCCCATGCCGACGAACGCGCTCAGCACCTCGCGAAGGAGCGCCGAGAGCGTCGCGAGCGAGAGGGAGGCTGTCCCCGGGAACGGCCGCGCCGCCAAGCAGGCTCCATACGGTATCGCCGGGGCGATCAGCGCACCGAGCTCCTCCGCTAGGGCTTCTGCGGTACGCGTCGCCTGGATCTCGTCGGCCCCCAACGGGAGGTGAGGTCCGTGGGCCTCCAACGCTCCGACCGGGACGATCAGCAGCTTGCCGGTGGCCAGCTGCCGCTCGAAGCTGCGAGAATCCAAGCGGTCGATCGCTCGACCGGTGGAATTCACGAGGCTGCCACCGGGAGAGCGTATTTAACGCGAGGTCGGAGGTGGGGAAACGCTCGGGGCGGCCCGCAGCGTCATAGCTCCAGAACGTCTCACGAAAGGTTTTGGCCGGTCGTCGTCCGTCGATCAGACGGCCGGGGCATCGGTCGCGGGTGGAATGCTCGGCGTTGGAGCGGCCGGGCCGGCCGCGGGGGTTCGGGCTCGTCCCGCCTGAGGGCGCGCGGGGCTCTTCGCCCGCGGACGCGCCGCGCTCTTGGCGGACTTGGCTTTCGGTTTCGCCGTCGCGGCGGCCTTCTTCTCGGCGGCATCGACTTTCGCGGCGGCCTTCTTCTCCGCCGCCTCCGCCTTCGCCGGGCACGACGGGTTCACGCAGAGCGTCCAGGGAGGACGTCCCGCCTCGATGGCGGTCACGATCGGGGCATGGCAGGTGGGGCAGGGAGTTTCGCTCTTGTCGAGCCGCCCGCGTTGCGGGAGGGGGTACGTGACGGTGCACTTCGGGTACGCGGTGCACCCCAGGAATCGCTTGCCCGCGAACGAATAGCGCAGTCCGAGCGGCGATTGGCAGTTCGGGCAGTCGCCGAACTGGAACGCCGCGCGGTGGACGGCGCACTCCGGATTGATGCAGTAGAGCTGCGGCCGTTGGCCGCGGAAGACGATCTTGACGCGCGGGACCTGGCACGTCGCGCACAGGAATTCGGGAGCGGGTTCGATGAATCCGGCGGACGGGAGCGGGTAGCTCGCGGTGCACGTCGCGGGGTTATTGACGCACTGGACCCACCGCGACCCGCGCGGGCTCCGCGTAAGACGGAGCGCGCCCCCGCACTTCGCGCACGGCCCCACAAACCGCTGCCGGTCGAGCGCGCCGGTCAGGGTCTTCGCGACCCCCGCCGCGTTCCGCGCGAGCAGCTCGTGGGCTTCGCGCAGCATCTCGCGGGAGTCCGCGATCACCTCGCTCTTCGGCTTCTTCGATTCCGCAACGAGCTCCATCTCCTCTTCGAGTCGGTGGGTCATCTCGGGGCGGGTGATCACCGGTGCGTGGGCCTTGAGGGCCTCCGTGACGGCGATGCCGGTGCTCGTCGGTTCGAGCGACTTCGCGACGACGTACCGGCGGTCGAACAGCTTCTGGAGGACGTCGTGCCGGGTACTCTTCGTGCCGAGCCCGAGCCGTTCCATCTCCTGGATCAGCGTGCCTTGCGTGAAGCGGCGCGGCGGCTTGGTCTTGTCCTCGGCGAGACGGACGGCGAGGATCGCGACCGACTGACCGGGGGCGAGGACCGGGAACGGGATCTCCTCCGGATTGGAGTAAGGATAGATCCGGTACCATCCAGGGTCGGTCAGGTGCTGGCCGTGACCCTCGAAGGGTTCGTGGCGGATCTCGACCTTCGCGTCCCGGGCGACCCCGAGGGCGTCCGGGGCCAGCGTCGCGAGGAACCGGCGGACGATCAGTTCGTAGACCCGCGCGTGGTCCGGCTTGAGCTTTCGGGGGTCGGTCGCCTGCGTCGGATAGATCGGCGGATGGTCGGTCGTCTCGCTCCGCCCGCGCGTCGGATGGAACGACGGCTGCTGGAGCACGAACCCCGCCGCCTCGCCGAACGGGCCGCCTTGGAACTTCTCGACGAGCGAGCGAAGCCCGAGACCTCGCGGGTAGACCGTGTTGTCCGTCCGGGGATAGCTGATCAACCCCTGGGTGTACAGGTCCTCGCCGATCCGCATCACCAGGGCCGCCCCGAGCCCCATGCGCGTCGCCTCCGCGACGAACAGGGTCGTGTTGAACGGGATCGGGGGCCGGCGCTTCGTCTCCTTCTCTTCGAAGGCGGTGACCGTGCCCTCCGTGGCCCCGTTCACCTTGGCGAAGACGCGCTCCGCCTCGGCGTGATCCTGGTAGACGCCGTGGGCGTGGCGGAGGAGGAACTTCTCGCCCGCGTGCTCGGCGTCGGCTTCGAGCTGCCAGAACGGTTCCGGGACGAACTCCTTGATCGCCTGGTCCCGCTCGACGAGGAGCGCCAGCGTCGGGGTCTGCACCCGTCCCGCGGACAGGAACGACTGCCCGCGCTGTTGCGCGGTCAGCGAGAGGAATCGGGTCAGGACCGCGCCCCAAACGAGGTCGATCTCCTGGCGCGACTCCGCCGCCTCCGCGAGCGCCTGGTCGAGGCCGACCAGGTGCGTGAAGCTGCTCTCGATCTCTTCGCGCGTGAGGGCGCTGTAATGGGCCCGCTTGACCTCGAGCTTCGGGTTCAGCCGGAGCAGGATCTCGAGGATCTCGGCGCCGATGAGCTCCCCTTCCCGGTCGAAATCGGTCGCGATGACGACGCGGTCGAACTCCCGGACGATCCGGCTGAGCGCGTCGACGATCCCCGTCTCGGTAACGCGCTTCTCGGGGGGCGTATCGATGAGCTTGGGGATCGCTTCCAGGCTCCAATTGGCGAACTCCTTAGGGTAGTCGAGTTCGACGATGTGGCCCCGGAGCCCCACGACCGCGTACGGTCCGTCCGGGCGCTCGAACTGAAAGACGTTCGTCCCGGCGATCCGGGAACGTTTCATCCTCCCGTCGGAGAGAACGATGGCGATCCGGAGCGCGGTGTTGAACTTCTCGGTGACGACGAGGCTGCGCACCACGGCGAACGCGTGAAAGGCGATGTGGATTACATAAACTCAAGGGGTCGTCGAGGGCATTTCTCGCCGAAGAACGTGGGCGCGCGCGCGTTCGCAGTTCGGGATCACGGCCCGGCCCCGACGAGCGGGTCGAAATCGTCGTGCCGGGCCCCGCCGGTGACTTTATACCGGGGAGGGGGTCGCTCCGTTTGGCGCCGCGGTAACTCAGTTTGGGAGAGTGCAAGACTGAAGATCTTGAAGCCGCCGGTTCAAGCCCGGCCCGCGGCACCTCCCCTGGCATGCGAGTAGGGCGGACCCCGTTCCTCGGGGGAATGCCCCACCGTTCCTCATCCCGCGGGCGATGGCGGATCCGGCGCCCCGGGTCGGCCTACGGCATCGATTCCGGATAGGGCCGAGCCGGGGGGTGGGCCGGGAGTAACTCCCACTCACCGGTGCCGATGTGCGCCTTCACCGACGCCGCGTGCTCGAGGCACGCATAGTGGTGCGTACCGTTGGCGTCGGTAACGAACCCCTTCGCGGGCTCGCCACAGATGATGACGTGCTCGTCGTCCTCAGCGACTTCGACCCACTCGCACGTAGGATGGGTAGGGTGCATCGGAGGCTCACTCCGCGAGGTACTGGCGCAGCGGGTCCCAGTACGACTTCTTCCACCCGGTCGTCAGATGGCCCGCGTGCTCGGCGGGGACCCCGGAGTGGGTGAACGAAAGGCGGGTACCCCGCGGGCTCGGGGTCAAGCTGTACGTGACCGTGGATTCGTGACCGCTCGGCCACGTCGCTTCGCTCGGGACCCACTTCTGGACGATCGTCTTGCCGGGGACGAGCTTGATGTTCGTGCCGTGAATGTATCCGCCCCACGCCATGAACTTCCCCCCGACCTTGGGGCTGATGCGGGCGTCGGCGCCGGTGAAACCCATGTGGCCTCGCGTTGTCATCAACGCGTTATAGACCTGCCTCGGCGTCCCCGGGAGAACCACCGTCTGTCGAATGGTGCGGACTTTCAGCCTCGACATCGGGAGCCGCTTCACGTCGGGCGCCCCATAAAACCTTGGAACATACAATCGAATGCCGGTACACGGGTGTGCGGAGCTCGCCTCCCCCGGCGGCCGGGTCCCAGTTGGTCCAGCGACGAGCGATTCCGAGTCCCGCTAGGGCACGGGGACGAACCAGACGTCGGTGATCGAGTACTTCGGGTTCGGGTCGAACTTCGCCGTGACCGGCATTCCGACGTAGCAGTCGGACTCGGTGCAATCCTTCAGGCGTACGAGGAGAAGACTGTCGGCGCCCTCGAACTCGACGAGCGCGAGGTTGTACGGGGTCTCCTTGAGGAACGCCTCGCTGCCGAAGTGGCAGGTCGTCCACGAATGGAGGCGGCCGCGCGTCGGCAGGTCGACCCAGACCGTCGGGGACCCGCACTCCATGCAGTGGCCCCGCGGCGTCGCGTAGACGGTGGCGCAGCTCTTCTTCGTGCACTTCGAGCCCCGAAGCCTCCCCTCGGCCAAGCCGAGGAAGAACGGGGAATCCTCGGCGTAGCTGTGGATGTACTGGATCGCGTACGGGGATCGGATGATTAGGCTCTCGACTCCGGACTTGTCGATGAAGATCGCGTTGCCGCCCCGGTCGAGCTCCTCCATCACGTCGCGGAACGACGTGAACTTGGGGGGGGTCACGGGCGGTACCCCCGCTCGAGGATCGACACCGTCACGGCCGAACCCGTCCCGGCATGGCTGTGGATCGCGCCGCGGTGCGCGTTCTTGACCTGGAGCGTTCCGTCCCCGAAGTGCTTCTTCACACTCCCTTGGAGCTGCCAGAAGGCAAAGACCGCCTGCATGAGGCCGGTCGCGCCGACCGGGTGGCCGCAAGCGATGAGCCCGCCGGACGGATTCACCGGGATCGCCCCGGCGTTCGGAGTGGGGAACGGGTACCGGACGGAGGTCAGGAACGGGTCCCCCCGCTCGGTGAAATCGTAGCCTTCGCCGTACTTGCAGAGTCCGAGGTCTTCGTAGGTCTGGATCTCGCTCGACGCGTACGCGTCGTGCAGCTCGATGAAGTTGAGCTCCCGGTTCGGGTCCGTGATGCCGGCCATCCGGTACGCCTCCAGTCCGGCCGCGCGGCCGGCCCGGAACGAGTGGACGCCCGGGTACTCCAGGTGGGTATAGTCGGACGCCTTCTCCTTCGGCATCAGGGGGACCTTCCCGAACGGGCGGTCCGCGAGCCGCATGGTGTCGGTGCCGGTGCCCACCCCGATAATCCGGATCGGCTTGTCGGTGAACTCGCGGGCGACCGATTCCGAGCAGAGGACCGCGACGGCGGCCCCATCGCTCATCGTGCAGATCTGTTCTCGGGTGAGCGGGTAAGAGATCATCTCCGAGTTGAGCACGTCCTGGACCGAGAGCGACTTCGGGTACTGGGCGTACGGGTTGTGGAGAGCGTTGAGGTGGTTCTTCACCGAGACGAGGCTCATGATCCGGCTTCCCTCGGCGACCGCCTGCCGCTGGGCCTCCCGCTCGTCGGTGATGTGCGCGAACTTCGTCCGCCGGATGTACTCGTAGATGTGGCGGACGACCATGAGCGCATAGTAGCCGGTATAGAAGCCCCCGAGCGGGAAGTCGAAGTTGGTGTCGGAGGCGAGCGCGATGAACTCGTTCCCCTTCCACGTAGCGACCCGGCTCATCGTTTCGAAGCCGGCGGCCAGGCAGACGTCCATCCGACCACTCGCGACGGCTTCGTACCCGGCCTGGAAGCACTCGCCACCTGTCGCCCCACCCCACTCGAGGCGGATCGACCCTTTCGGATTCATCCCGAGGTAGTCCTGGACCATGCTCGCGGCCTTCAGCTGCCGGGTGAAGTGGTCGGAGAAGTACGAGATTCGGGTTCCGTCGATCCTGTCCTTGGTGAGGTTCGGGATACCTTTGAGAGCGTAGTCGTAGGCGCGGCGAACCATCAACCGGAAATCCATCGCGGGATGGGCCTTCGCGAACTTCGTCACGCCGCCCGTGACCATGTAGACCCGGCGTCCGGAACTCTGGCTCCTCGATCGGCTCGAGCGAACTACCTTCCGTTCGCGCACCCCTGTCTTTGTCTTCGATCGGGCCAAAGTTGTTCCCTCGGCCCGCGCGAGCGGGGCGTCCTTGATAATCTTGCCGAACGGGTCGATGCTATTCCGGACTCGCGACGGCCCGGCCATCTAGCGCCGTCATGCCGGGCCCGTTGACGTTAGGTCTCTCCGCCCGGGCCCCGCGATCGGTGCCATCGAACAAACGACATCACCATTCCGGCAAGGAGCGTTACGGCGCCGAGGATCCCGGTCGTCCGCGCTAGTACCTCTTCAACGCTGCCAGAGGGAGCGACACAGGGGACGCCCCCCGCGCAGGCGCGGGCCCGCGCGTCGGCAAGGACGATCTTTGCATCCGCAAGCTGGACGGTCGCATTCCAGATCAGGAGTAGGCCCACGACGGTGAGGAAGAGAGGTACCACCCATCGCCCGACGGGAAGCCAGAACGGCCGCACCTCGGGCGGAGGGCGGGCTGGACGAAGAAGCTAACCTTTTGAAGGGTAAGACGCCGCCGAGACCATGCCAGGGTCGCCGAGGAAGCGCGACCTCCTGTCCATCGTCGATCTTGCGGCCGACCTCGGTCAGATCCTAGCGCGGGCCGGAGAGATGCGGGCTCATCGCTCGTCGGGAAACCTTTCACCCACTCGGCCGGGCCGAAACGCGGCGCTCATCTTTGAGAAGCCATCGACCCGGACCCGGGTCTCTTTCGAGGTCGCCATGAACGATCTCGGCGGCCACGCGCTGTACCTCTCGAAACACGACCTCCAGCTCGGGCGGGGCGAGACGATCGCGGACACCGCGCGCGTACTCTCGCGCTACGTGGACGTGATCGCCTATCGAGCGTTCCACTCGGCGGACATGCAGGCGCTCGCGCGCCACGCGAGCGTGCCGGTGATCAACGCCCTCGACGACCGGGAGCACCCCTGCCAGGTCGTCGCCGACCTTCTGACGCTCAAGGAGCGTTGGAGCGCGGGATTCCGGAACCGGACCCTCGCCTACATCGGGGACGGCAACAACGTGTTCAACTCGCTTGTGCAGGGGGCCGCGATCGTCGGCCTCAACGTCGTCGCTGCGATCCCGGAGAAGTACCGACCGCCGGACGCGATCGTCGAATCGGCCAACCGGTTGGCCGCCGCCTCGGGCTCATCGATCCAGTTCGAGACCGACCCGAAGCGGGCCGCGGTCGGCGCCGACGCGCTCTACACCGACGTATGGGTCTCGATGGGCGACGAGGCCCAACGGGAGAAGCGCGAGCAGGACTTCCGCGGCTACCGGATCGACGCCGAGCTTCTTCGCCTCGCCAAACCCGACGTGTGGGTCCTGCACGATCTTCCGGCCCACCGGGGCCTGGAGATCTCCGACGAGGTCATGGACGGACCTCGGGCGGCGATCTGGGACCAGGCGGAGAACCGCCTCCACGCCCAGAAGGCGATCCTGGAAGCTCTACTCCCGGCGCACCCGCGCGACCCCCGGGCCTAGACAATCGCCCGCTACGTGGCGTCGCTCGGGGACGCCCGCAAGCGGATCTTGAGCATCTGCTCGATCTTGCGGATCTGCCCGTCCGGCGGCCGGAAGCTGCCGGCCTCGATCTTGAGCACGACGGATTTCTTTTCGTTGAGCTTCTTCGCGAGATCCTCGGGGCTCCACGCGAGCTTCTCGCGCGCGAGCCGGACCCGCTTCGACCAGTCCTCGGCGAGCTCCATCTCCGGGAGCTCGCGGAACAGGTCGCGTTCCGTCATCCGTTGCGTGCGTTGTCCGAGGCGGGCGTCGATCGTACCGGCGGGAAGCGACGGAGCCCGTCGTTCGGACGGCGGCACGGGCGCCGGCACCACGATCTTCCCAAATCGGCTGCACTCCGCACAGAGGGAGAGCACGGAACCTTCGATCTCGACGCGGTTGAGCCCCTCGACGTCCTTCCCGCACATTTCGCACAACATGGTTCTTCTCTGTACCTGAATGCGTCAGCCGGCGCCCGTGGGAGGGGGGCGCGTCCGCGCCCGTTCTTCCATCCGTTTCCGGCCCTCGCGGAACCGTTGCTGGTCTTCGGACGTCGGCTGGGCGAGGGGTGGGACGCGGGTGGGTTTGCCGTCACTTCCCACGGCCACCATGGTCACGTAGGCGTGCCCGACCCGATGGCGATTGCCCCCGGTGAGCTCTTCGGAATGAACGTCGACGGATACCTCCATCGAGCTCCGCCCGACATACGTGAGCAGACCTTCGAAATCGAGGAGCTGCCCGACGTGGACCGGCTCCAGGAAGTCGACCCGGTCGAACGACGCGGTGACACAGTTCTGCCGGGCGTGCCGGCTCGCGGTGACGTACGCCACGCGGTCGATCTCGCCCAAGATCACGCCCCCGAAGACGTTCCCCATGAAATTCGCGTCGGTCGGCAACGTGAGCCGGACCACGTTCGACCGGCTTTCCGCGGCACTCCGCGGCGCAGCGTCGTCCACGCGTCTCCTCGTACTCGGCACCGCACCGGAGGTCGGGCCGTGGCGGACGGGAGCGGCAGCGAACTATGAGGGTTTCTGGAGCGCGGAGACGCCGGGTCGCTCCGACGCCAACCGCACGAACCCTTCGACCATCAGCTGCGATTCGAGACCTGGGCCCTGCCAGCGGGGGACGCTCACGAGCAGGTAGCCGCCCGGGCGAAGGATCCTCCAGGCCTCTCGGATCGCGTGGGGTAGGGCCTCTTCCGTAAGACAGCAGAGGACGCCGAAGCTCACGACGACCCCGACCGAATGCGTTCCCAACGGGACCCGGGTCGCGTCACCCTCGACAAGGTCGAACCGAGACTTCGGCCGACGTCGCGCGCGCGTGAGGAATCCACGTTGAGGATCGACGAGGACGAACCGTGGGCGGGGGTCGCGTTTGAAGCGGGCCGCGAGAGCCTCCGCCGTCACGCCGGTGCCCGATCCGACGTCCACGATAACGTCGGGGGTGCCGATCACGTCCGCGATCCGGGCGAGTCGACGACGAACTCGAAGCCGCCGGAGTGGCAGTCGGAGGAGCCACCCGTACTCCACGCGCGAGGGAAGCGGGGGGGGCCAACGCATCGACGGGAGGCGTCGCGTGCGTCGGTCGCGCGAGGAGGGCCGGTGGGTCTCCCGCACCACCGCGTCGAGGTCGCTCACGGCGAGCGAGTTTCCGAACCTGTATTATAGAGGGACCTTTTCGGCGCGCCCGGAGCCCCACAGCATGGCCAACAAACCGCACCTCAACATCGTCTTCATCGGTCACGTCGACCACGGGAAGTCGACGACCGTCGGCCGACTCCTCGTCGACACCGGCGTCATCCGGCAGGAGGAGATCGACAAGTTCCGTATCGAGGCCGAGGCGAAGGGGAAGGCGACGTTCGAGTTCGCGTGGGTGATGGACGACCTCAAGGAGGAGCGCGAGCGCGGGGTCACCATCGACATCGCCCACCGCCGGTTTGACACCCAGAAGTACTACTTCACCATCATCGACGCGCCCGGTCACCGTGATTTCGTCAAGAACATGATCACGGGGACGAGCCAGGCCGACGCGGCCGTGCTCGTCTGTTCCGCCGCCGAGGGCGTGCAGGAACAGACGCGCGAACACATCTTCCTCGCGCGGACGCTCGGCGTCGCCCAGCTCATCTGTGCGATCAACAAGATGGACCGCCAGGAAGTCAACTACGCCGAGGCGAAGTACAACACCGTCAAGGAGGAGCTGACGAAGCTCCTCAAGAACGTCGGCTTCAAGGTCGATACCCAGGTCGTCTTCCTTCCGATCTCGGCGTTCAAGGACGACAACATCAACAAGGCGAGCCCGAACATGCCGTGGTTCAAGGGGCCTAACCTCCTTGCGGCCCTCGACAACCTGAAGGTCCCGGAGAAGCCGACCGATAAGCCGCTCCGGCTCCCGGTCCAGGACGTCTACACGATCACGGGGATCGGTACGGTGCCGGTCGGTCGCGTCGAGACCGGGAAGCTCAAGATCGGCGACAAGATCATCTTCCTCCCGAGCGGCAAATCGGGCGAAGTGAAGTCGATCGAGATGCACCACGAGCAAGTCACCGAGGCGATCCCCGGCGACAACATCGGGTTCAACGTGCGCGGGATCGACAAGAACGACATCCGGCGCGGCGACGTCGCCGGGCCGACCTCGAACCCCCCGACGGTCGTCGAGAGCTTCACCGCCAATATCCAGGTGCTCAACCACCCGTCCGTCATCACGGCGGGCTACACGCCGGTGTTCCACTGCCACACCGCGCAAGTCGCTTGTGAATTCACCGAACTTTTGAAGCGCCTCGACCCGAAGACCGGGCAGACGGCGGAAGAGAACCCGCAGACGCTGAAGACCGGCGACGCGGCCGTCGTCAAGATCACGCCAAAGCGGCCCCTCGTGATCGAGAAGTACAAAGAGTACCCTCAGCTGGGCCGGTTCGCCGTGCGCGACATGGGTCAGACCGTCGCGGCCGGGGTCGTCGTCGATCTCAAGAAGCGCGAGGGCTAGACCGCCCGTCGTGCGGTCGGGGCCCGGGTAAGGTCGATGCCGCAGAAGGCCCGGATCGCGCTGAGCGGCGTCGACGCGAAGAAGGTCGACACGGTCTGCCGGCAGATCCGGGAGATTTCCCAGCGCACCGGCGTCGCGATTGCCGGCCCGATCCCGTTGCCCACGAAGCGCCTCAAGGTCTCGGTCCGTAAGGGACCCGACGGCGGCGGCACGAGCACCATCGACCATTGGGAGATGCGGATCCACAAACGTCTCATCGACCTCGACGCCGACGAACGGGCCCTGCGCCAGGTGATGCGCATCCAGGTGCCCGACGGCGTGAACATCGAGATCGTCCTCAAGTCGTAGCGGGGCCCGTGTTCGCCCCGGGAACGGGCCGACCCCTTCTGGTCGGGGGCCTCCTGCTCGCGGTCCTCTCCGCGCTCACCGCGACGGCCGTGGTGCCCCGCACGCCCGCGCTCGCGGTGCTGCTCGCCGCGTCGTGGGCGGTGTGGCTGTTCCTCGCGACGTTCTTCCGGGACCCGGAGCGGATGCCCGGCGTGGACATCGTCGCGCCGGCCGACGGGCGCATCCGGGAGGTCGGCATCGCCGAAGGCCGGCTCGTCATCTCGACGTTCATGAACGTCACGAACGTCCACGTCAACCGCTTCCCGCTCGACGCCCACATCGAACGCGTCGAGGAGGCCGGGAAGGGCTTCCGGCCGGCGTACCGCTCCGACGCCTCGCACAACCTCCGGCGGTCCTACCAGCTCACCACGGCGGTCGGTGCCGTCGAGTTGACGCAGATGACCGGTGTCCTCGCCCGTCGCCTCGTCTCATTCGTCAACGCCGGGTACGATGGGAAGAAGGGTGAGCGCCTCGGGATGATCGTCCTCGGCTCGCGTGTCGACCTGAACCTTCCAGCGGACCGGACCTATCCCGTGGTCGCTCCCGGCCAGCGCGTCGTCGCCGGGGTCACGACCATCGCCCGGATGAAGCCGTGACCGGGCGAGCACGGTACGGCGCGAACCTGGCGACGCTCGCGAACGGTGCGGTCGGCGTCGGGGCGATCCTCTACATCCTCGCCGGGAACAAGCTCTGGGCGATGCTCCTCATCGTCTGCGGGATCGGGTTCGACGGGCTCGATGGCTGGCTCTCCCGGCGGGCCGGAGCTCCCACGTCCGCCTTCGGGCGGTACGCCGACTCGATCGCCGACGCGGTGACGTTCGGACTCGCGCCCGGAACTCTCCTCCTCGTGCACTCCGACCGGCCGGTACTCTGGGCGCCGTTCGCGTCGGCGTCGCTCCTCGTAGGCGTCGCGGTCGCGGGGCTCGCCATCGCGCGGCTGGTCTACTTCACGGCGCGCGGCTACCAGCGCGACTCGTTCCTCGGCGCACCGACACCGCAGGCCGCGCTCGCGATCATCGTCCTCGTCCTCGTGGCGGATGTCCCGGCGTTCGTGGGCACCAATCCGCCGCTGGTCCTCGTCGGCAGCTTGTTGGTCGCGCTCACCATGGTCGTGCCGCTACCGTTCCCGAAGATCCGCCGGAGTTCGCCGCTGCGACCGGCGATGATCCTCACCGGGATCGCGCTCGTGCTCGCCCTCCTTCCCCTGCAGTTCGCTCCCTCTGAAGGGTCGATCCTGTACCGGATCGGCTTCGGCGGGACCGTGGCGTCCGCTGTGGGCATTCTCGCCTACTATCTGATCGGGCCGTTCACCGTCCGGGCGCCCCCACCCTCGACCGCACCCCCCGAGGCGTCGTGAGGAGGGCCGCCCAGCCTTCCTCGCACCATCGGGCCGACCTCTCGGCGACCGAGGCCCTGCTCTTCGAGGCCGGGATCAAGCTCGGCGGATTGTTCCACCAGTACCTCGGGACGCCTCTCGACCGCCGGACCGCCCCCGGTCTCTCCCGGACGATCGAGCGCGCGGTCGGGCTTCAGCCGTACGTCGAGCGGGTGGAGGTCCGGATCCTCCCCGCGAAGGGTGGCGCCACGGGTCCCGGGGCGTTCGGATACCGGTACCTCACCGCCGAGATGCTGCGCGTGCGGATCGTCCTGACCGACGGTCGGGTCCACGTGGTGGCCCGGCTGGAGCACCGACCCGATCTGCGCTACCCGCTCATGAGCGTCGACCGGATCCGAGGCCGTCGGGGACGGACTACGCCCGCGCGTCGATCGGCACGTACGAAAGGTCGGTCGGCCCGACGTAGTTCGCCATCGGCCGGATCAGCCGGAGGTCCTGGTACTCCTCGAGGACGTGCGCGGTCCAGCCGGCGACGCGGCTCACCGCGAAGATCGGCGTGAACAGGTCTTTCGGGATGCCGAGCAAGGTGTAGACGGCGCCCGAGTAGAGGTCGACGTTCGGGTACAGTCCCTTCTCGCGGTGGACCACCTCCTCGACCTTGCGGAGCCGCTCGAAGTAGCTGAGGTCGCCTTTCGCGGTGCCGACGCGATGCGCCCAGTCCCGCAGGATCGTCGCCCGGGGGTCCTCGACCTTGTAGACGCGGTGGCCGAAACCCATGATCCGTTCGTGGCGGGCGAGCCGCGCCTTGACGACCTCTTCCGCGCGGTCGGGGGTCCGGATCTCGTCCAGGAGCTCCATCACGCGCTCGTTGGCGCCGCCGTGGAGCGGCCCCTTGAGCGTACCGACCGCGCTCGTGATCGCGCTGTAGAGGTCGCTCAAGGTCGACGCGGTGACCCGCGCCGCGAACGTCGAGGCGTTGAGCTCGTGGTCCGCGTGGAGGATGAGCGCGACGTCGAGCGCCCCCTCGTCGAGCGGGTCGATCGGCCGGTCGCTCAGCGCGGCCAGGACGTACGCCGCATGCGAGAGCTCCGGCGGGATCGACGGCAGCAACTTCGAGGAGCGACGGCGTTGAATGTACCCCAGGATCGAGGGGAGGACGGCGGTCAGGCGGAGCGCCCCGCCGATCGAGCTCGCCCCGGGTTGCGATTCGGCGGGTTCGAGCAGGGCCAGCGCCGAGACGGCCGTGCGGAGGACGTCCATCGGGGAGCTATCCGGGGGCAGCTCGTCGAGGATCTGGAGGAGGCCCGGGGGAAGAGCGCGCAACGCGGCGAGACGGTGACGGAGCTCGTCGAGCTGGGCGCGCGTCGGCAATCGACCGTACCAGAGCAGATACGCGACCTCCTCGAACGTCGAGTGGGCCGCGAGGTCGCGGATGTCGTACCCCCGGTAAATGAGGCGACCGCCCTTGCCGTCGATGAACGTGAGGCTCGATTCCAGCGCGACGACGTCTTCCAGACCCCGCTGGACGGTGAGATCGGCCACGGTCTTCGAAAGTCGGATGCCGACCGAGCCCGGCCCCGCCTAATCAGGTTTCGCGGAGTGGCGCGGCGCATCGTCGCGCTCGCTCGTCTCGGGGGGCACCCGCTCGAGGCGGCGGCGACGTTGGGCCGCGACCTCGGCGGCCGACCAGATCGGAACCGAGGCGAGCAAGGTCAGGGCGGAGACGAGGAACACCAGTCGGAAACTGCCGAACACCGAGAGGACACCCGACACCGCGGCTCCGCCCACCGCCGCGAAACCGCCGAGCGCGCTGCTGAGCCCGATGAGACGGCCCGCGTCGCGTCCCTCGAGGGCGTGGAAGAGGAGAAGGGTGGAGGCGGTCGAGTAGAACGCGATCGCGCCGCCCAGGATGCCGAACGCCACGACGTTGAACCCGAACGCGACGCTCGCGGAGAGCGGAACGATCGTCAATCCGACGACGAGGAGGTAGCCCAGGCTCCGCACGTACGTGGATCGTTGGACCAGACGGTCGGGACCCACGCGGGACGACAGGGTCCCGGAGAGGGGGAACGTCACGCTCTGCGCGAAATTGTTGGCAAAGTTGACGAGAAAGATCGAGGCGGCCCCGATCCCGACGGAGTAGAGGTACGGCGTGTAGGAGATGTTGAACAGGTTCGAGCTGAAGTTGAACAGCAGCGTCGCGGCGAGGACGAGCGGCAGTTCGTGTCGCGCCTCCTCGCGGACCCAGCGGCGGAAGCTCGTCCACGCGCCCCGCCGGAAGACGGGGAGCTTCGGGAAGAACGGGAAGCTCAGGTGCAGCGCGCTCGAGTGGCGGAGGCGAGCGAGGAGGCTCTCGGGGTGGTGCGCCACCGTCGCCAAACTCACCGTTCGGGGCGCATCGTGCACGCCGACGAGCACGGCCACGACGCTCGCGGTCGCGAGCGCGGCGAGAACATAGAGGAGCGGCGCGAGCGGGAGGGCGACCGCGAGCCAGCCGTACCCGATGAGGAGCCCGGCGATCGAGCCCAGGATCGTCATCTCCTGGAACGAGGCGAAGGCGGCCGGCCGCTCCTCCGAGCGGAACTTTTCCAGGATGAGCAAGTTGCCGGCATTCGCCCCGGCCGGGGCGAGCACCCCGATCACCGTGTACAGGGCGAGCAGCACGAACGTCGTGTGCACTTCGGCGAGGGCGAAGAACAGGACCGCGAACCCGGCAAAGTTCACGAGGAGGAGGTTGCGGCGCGTGGGGAACCGGTCGGCGACGTACCCCCAGAAGAGGGAGGCGCCGATCACCGCGGAATTGAACAGCGTCGCCGCAAGGGCGACCACCGACCACGAGCTGTGCAACGTGACGAGGATCAACAGCGGGAGGGTGACGCCGAATCCGGCGCTCGCGGCGTTGATCGGGACGAACGCGAGGAGCCACGGCCGGGCGACCAGCCGGGGAGGAACGGTGAGCACTCGATGTTCCATGCGCGCGCGCGGGGGGGACGCGGGTCCTCCCTATAGGCGGTCGGGCGCGCCGGCGGGTACGACGAAAAACCCTGAGCCCGGGTCGCCCTCGCGTCGGAGCGACCGGGCGGTCGATCGGCCCGCGACGACCCCGATTCTTCGAGGGGGCAGAGGCCCATCGCCTCCGGCGAGCGCCGCCCTCTAACAACCCTTATAAAGCGCGGCCGTAGTCGCCGCCCGTCCACGCTGAGGGAATTCGGTGGCGATCGGTTTCGTCTTGATCAGCACGGCTCCGGCGAAGGAGCACGAGGTGTACGCTGAGCTGCTCCGCGTCAAGGGCATCGTCGAGCTGCATCCGCTGTTCGGGGAGTACGACCTCATCGCCAAAGTCGAAGCCGAGGATTTCAACGCCCTCGGTCAGCTGGTCGTCGACAAGATCCGGTCCGTACCGGGCGTGATCGACACGAAGACCCTCACCGGGATCAAGTTCTGAACGAACGCGGGGGAAACATCCGATGGACCTAGTAGTTAGCGCGATGGAAGGGCTGAGCGTGGGATTCTACCAGTTCGCCACGATCCTGCTTCTGATCTTCGGCCTCTTCCTGATCCTCGCCGGATTGTTCACCGCCTACTTCGGTAGCGGCAAGAGCCGCACCATCGGCGTGGTCCTCCTGGTCGTCGGTGTCGTCGTCGGGCTCGCCGGCGGCTACTGGTACCACGTGGCGGCCCAGAGCCCGAACCTGACGGGGCTCATCTGGCAGGCGTTCCTCGTGATCCTGGCCGGCGCCATCGGGGCGCTCGCCGCGGTCGCCATCTTCTTGGTGGCGATCATGAAGTCGTAGTCGGGGGACGCCCCGGGGGCTCGGCCCCACGTCGCGCGTGGCGCCCCGCCGGCGACTCGTCACCCTCTCGACCGACGTCGGCAGCGCGTACGCCGCCCAGATGAAGGGCGTGCTCTACCGCGCCCTCCCGGCCGGCCACGTGGTGGACCTCACCCACGAGCTTCCCCGGCACCGCGTCGAGGAAGCGGCGTTCCTCGTGCGCCAGATGGCTTCGATGTTCCCGGCCGGGACGGTCCATGTCGTGGTCGTCGACCCCGGCGTCGGCGGGGGTCGGGCCGGAATCGCCATCGCCACCCACGACGGGAGCTTCCTCGTGGGTCCGGACAACGGCGTGCTGGCGCCGCTCGCCCATCACCTCGGCATCGTCCGCGCCGTCCGTCTGGACCGTGAGCGATTGGGGCGAGTCCCGCGGGTGGGACGGACGTTCGAGGGCCGGGACCTGTTCGCCCCGGCGGCGGCTCGCCTCGCCCGGGGGGCGAACCTCGCGACCCTGGGCGAGCGGTGGACCCCGCGCCGCCTCGAGCTCGCGCAGGCGGCGGTCACGCGCGGAGGAGCCCGGGGGACGGTCGTCCACATCGACCACTTTGGGAACGCGATCACGAACATCCCGTCGTCCTCGATCCCCGCCTCGATTCGCACGGCGGAGCTGTCCGTGCGAGGTCGCACGTCGCGACGCGTCGCCGTGCGGTCGATCTACGAGGAGCTCCCGAAATACGCGGTCGGGGTTCTCGGGTCGAGCTTCGGGACGCTGGAACTGGCGGTGCGCGAAGGCTCGGCCACCGCGCGGCTTCGGCTCAAGGTCGGTCACGCCCTCCGGGTCCGCTGGCGCCCGGGCCGGCCGGGCAGGCGGTAAATAGCACGCCGGATAGCTGAGCTAATTTCCACGCGCCGCGTGGTCCCGGAGTCTCACCGAATCATGGCCAAGCGTGACTACTACGAGGTGCTCGGCGTCGAACGCGACGCGACCGCCGAGCAGATCAAGACCGCGT